>PNAZ01000072.1:20160-35218 GCA_003169655.1 Chloroflexota bacterium | reverse complement strand
GCGTCCGGCCTCGTGCTGATCGGGGTCGATTCGTCCGCTCATCTGCCCCTTTCCGCCGACGTTGCGATTGGTTGCCGGCGTGATCACGAAGCTAGGAGCGGACGTGGTGAGTGGGCATCACCAGATCTGGTGATTCAGGTGGTGATTCTTCGGTCAGGGCGGGTGGAACCCCGGGCGGGGGTCAGCGGTCGCGGGCGCGCGACAGCAGGTCGAGCTCCAAGGCCCGACTGACCGCGGCGCGACGGTTGTTCACGCCGAGCTTCGCGTAGATGCTCTTCGTGTGAGACCGCACGGTGTGGAGTGAGACGACGAGCTCGCTGGCAATGTCCGGGCCGTCCAGATCGGTGGCCAGCAGCCGGAGTACGTCGAGCTCACGTTCGCTGAGGGGCTCGATCAGAGCCTGGTCGATCGGCCCTCGGTGCTCCCCGGGTCGGAAGGCCGACTGGAGCGCACGAACGTAGGCCGGGGCGATGCCGCGTTTTGCCGCTGCCTGGAGCAGGGCCGCCATCTGCGCGCCCTCATCGACGAACAGCCGAACGTAGCCCTCCGGCTCGGCGAGCGCCAGGGCCCGCTCGAGCGGCACCAGCGCGCCAGGGCCGTCTCCAGCTGCCTGGAGGGCGAGCGCTTGGAGGATGAGGATCTCGATCGCGCTGCCTGCCCGCTCGCCGTCAACCGCCGCGGGCAGGAGACGCGCCAGCACCTGGGAGGCCTGGCGCATCGAGTCCACGTCACGGTCCTGGTTCGCCCGGCCCAGGAGGATCCTGGCCAGCGTGATGTGTTCGTACTCCCGCAGGTAGGTTAGGTCGTCGTCAGCCGACAGGCCCCGTTCGAGCGCCCAGGCGCCGGCCTCGGCAGACCGCCCGCCTGCGATCAACAGGCGCGCCTTCAGTGCGGCGATCGGGCGGACGTTCGGGAAGTAGTCGCCCACGTACAGGCGGCCGGCCTCGTCCACCAGGGCCAGCGCCCCGCCGAGATCCCCCTCCGCCTCCCGGATGCGAGCCATCGCGGCGTGCCAGCGATACGGGTTCTGGGCCAGCCCGAGGTGCTCGCCGAGATCCCTGCTGCTCTCCAGATGCCTCCGTGCGCCATCGAGATCATCGCGTTCGATGAGGAGGGCGCTCATGCCGACGTGCATGTCGGCCGCTCCGCGGAGCACAGGCCGGCCCGGCGCGGCCAGGACCCGCAGGCCGCGCTCGTAGGTGTTCATCGCGTCGCGGAGTCGCCCCTGGGTGACCCGGATGTCGGCCATGGCCATAGCGGGACCGGTCATGTCGGCGATGTGCCCGGCCTTCTGGAGGTTCGCGTCGCACTCGGTCCACGAGCGGTGCGCAGCGGCGAGATCACCCGTCGACCAGTACGCCAGCGCGAGGAGTCCCGCCGCCGATCCGCGCGTAAGCGGGTCGTCCGGCCCGGCAAGCTCGAGTCCACGCTCGGCGTGCCGGATCGTCCCGGCCACGTCGCCGATGGCCATTGCCTGTGCGGCACGGTAGGTGGCGATCGCGCTTGGGAGCCGGCGGAAGTCATCGGCGTCGACGACGATCCGCTCGGCCAGCTCGCCCCTCGGTCGCGCCCGCCCATCGGCGGTCGTATCCAGCCACCGTTCCGCGTCCTGGAGGCGTGCTTCCGCGCCCTCGAGCTGGCCGAGAAGCAGTAACGCCCCGGCGTAGTGGACGCTCAGCACAGGCCGCAAGGCGATGACTTCGTCCGGCAGCGCCCTCAACCAGGCGAGCGCGGCAGCCTCCTGTCGGCTGCTGCGCATGGCGGGGATGGCTCGCTCGATCAGGGTGGCCGCTCGGGGGTAATCCCCGGCGGCCAGGGCGTGGTGGATGGCCTCCGGCCGCTCGCCATTGTGCTCGTACCACTCGCCCGCCCGCCGATGTAGCTCTGGAATGTGGTCGGGCTGCTCGTCCAGCAGGTGCGCCCGCAGCACATCAGCAAAGAGATGGTGGTAGCGATACCACCGGCGGCGGTCGTCGAGCGGGACCAGGAACAGGTTCCCTCGATCGAGCGCCTCCAGCATGGCCTTGCCGCCGTCCTGGCCGGTGACGGCATCGCACAGCGGGCCGCTCATTCGGCCCAGGATGGAGGTCTGCAGCAGGAAGCTCCGGACATGCTCGGGTTGGCGCCGCAGGACCTCTTCGACCAGGTAGTCGACGATGTAGCGGTCGTCCCCGGCGAAGGCAGCGATGAAGCCGGCGACATCGTCGCGCCCTTGCATGGACAGCGCCGCGAGTTGGAGGGCAGCGATCCAGCCTTCGGTGCGACCCTCAAGCGCGGCGACATCGCGCGCAGCCAGGTCCAGCCCCATCACCTCGTTGAGGTACGCCGCGGCCTCGTCCGGCGTGAAGCGCAGATCGGCCGCACGGATCTCGACGAGCTCGCCCCGCGCCCGCAGGCGGGCCAGCGGCAGCGCCGGATCGGCGCGGGTGGCGATCACCAGGTGGATCTGTGGGGGCAGGTGCTCCAGCAGGAACGCCATCCCGTCCTGGATGTCGTGCGCGTCGATCACGTGGTAGTCGTCGAGCACGAGCACGGTGTCGTTCGGCACCCCGCTGAGCTCGTTGAGCAGGGTCGCAAGGATCGTCTCGGTCGGCGGTGGCTGGGGACCCTGCAGGAGCGAAAGCGCGCCAGCGCCAATACCTGGGGCCACCGACTGCAGCGCCGTGATGAGGTAGGTCCAGAACGAAGCGGGTTGGTTGTCGTTCTGGTCGAGGGAAAGCCACGCCAGGGCGTGTTGACTTGCCGGGGTGGCTGCGAGCCATTCCGCCAACAGGGTCGTCTTACCGAAGCCGGCCGGGGCGGAGATCAGCGTCAGCTTCGACTCGGCTCCGCGGCCCAGGCGCTCGCTCAGTCTCGGACGTGCCACCAGGCCGCGCCGCAGCCTGGGGACGTAGAGCTTGGTCTCGAGCAGAGGGCTGGCCATGCCCGCCAACGTAATCAGCCTGCCGGATGTAGCGACAGGCAGGCCGGCGGGGTCGCGCGGCAGGCAACGACAGACGCCCCGGCCGAAGCCGAGGCGTCTTGATCAGTTCGAGGTCAACCCGGCCCGAAGGCCGGCCGACGTCAAGCTAGCGGCGCTGGGTTGCGAAGCAATCCGCGCAATAGACGGGCTTGCCGCTCGTCGGACGGAAGGGGACCTGGGCCTCCTTGCCGCAGTTCGAGCAGGTCGCCGAGAACATCTCGCGGGGACCGCGATCTCGGCTGCCGCCACCGTAGCCGCCACCGCCCGAGCCGTAGCTCGAGGAGCCGCCGCCGTAGCTCGAGCCACCGCTGTAGCTCGCGCCACCGGTTTCACCGCGGGCTGCCTTGCGGCTGGCACGGCAGCTGCTGCAGCGGCGTGGCTCGCTGAAGCCGCGCTGGGAGTAGAACTCCTGCTCGCTCGAGGTGAATGTGAACTCCTGGCCGCAGTCAGCGCAGGTCAGGATCTTGTCCGCGTACAATGAAAAATCACTCCTACTATGCCCGGTTACCGCGATCGATCTCGCGGAAACCGTGAGAGGAGTGACCGTGTTCGCCGTGCGATTCACTTGGTCCCCGAGAAGGGACGAACCAAGCCTAGACCACGGAACCGCTTCGCACAAGCCCTGAGATTCAGGAAAGAATCAGGATCGATTCGGGTCGCCCGGGGCGCTCTGGCGAGCCCGGATTCGAGCCAGTCCTGCCCGGGCCTGCGCGACGTGGACGCGGTCGTGGCCGGCCAGCAGCCGGAAGGTCAGCTCATAGCTCTCCGGGCCGCGCTCGAGGTGGTTGCCGACGCGCGCCCGGTCCGCGCCCGGCGTAGCCGCCCACAGGTGCAGGTTCGCCGCACGCAAGGCGTCGAACAGCGCGAGCAGATCGTCCACGGACTCGCTCGTCGAGTGGAGACGGTTGGCCCACAGGTCCTGGTCGTACGGCACGAGGTCGGGCTCGTCATGGGCCAGGATCGACCGATAGCGGACCGACGAGTTGAGCTCGGCGTCGACGATGTGGCCGATCAGCTCGACGACCGACCACTCGCCCGGCTCGGGCCGCGTCCGCAGGTCGTCGCCCGCGTCCGCGATCAGCGCCCGCAGGATGGCCGGCTGGGCAGCCTGGGTGACGGCCGGGTCGTTATCACCCAGCGCGGCGAGGAGGCTCTGCTGATAGGCGCGGCCGGCGGCCAGCGATCCGGGCGAAGCGGGCATCGGGATCTCCTGCGTGGTCGACAGCTTCGATCGTACGACGTGCAGCGGCCGGCCACCGGCTACGCTGGCGGCGATGATCGCAATCCAGGTCCTCGCCTTCGTCGTCGGCCTGGTGCTCGTCCTGCGGGCGCTGTTGTCGGCGATCCGCACGTTTGTCGTCCCGCGCGGCGCGTACGACGGGATCAGCTCGATGGAGTTCCGGCTGATCGGCTCGCTCTTCGGGCGGATCGCACGACCGGGCCTGAGCTACGTGCAGCGCGACGCGATCCTGGCCCTCTTCGCTCCGATCGGCCTGGTGATCCTGCCGATCGTCCTGCTGGCTTTGGTCCTGGCCGGCTTCGCCGCGATGTTCTGGGGTCTTTCGCCCGAATCGATTGAGGCGGCGGCCCGCCAGAGTGGCTCGGCCCTGTTGACCCTGGGCTTCGCTCCGATCCAGGGCTGGCTCGCCCTGCTCCTGTCCTTCGGCGAGGCCGCGATCGGCCTGATCCTGGTCGCCCTGCTGATCGCCTACCTGCCGACGATGTACACCGCCTTCCAACGGCGCGAGGCGTTCGTTGCGAAGGTGGGCGTCCGGGCCGGCACGCCGCCCTCGGGGACGGAGCTCCTGATCCGCTTCTGGACCGCCGGCTTGCCCGCCGCGCTGACCGACCTGTGGATCGAAGCCGAGACCTGGTTTATCGATATCGAGGAGAGCCATACCACCCTCGCCGCATTGCCGTTCTATCGCTCGCCCCGTTCGAGCCGCTCCTGGATCACGGCTGCCGGCGCGCTCCTCGACGGGGCGTCGCTGCTGCGCTCCACGATCGACGTCCCGGTCGAGGCCCGGACCGACCTGGCGATCAGCGCGGGCTACACCGCCCTCGATGCGATCGCCGGCTTCTTCCGGATCCCGACGATCGTCCGGCCGGCGAACGCCGACGATCCGATCCGGGTGACCCGGGCCGAGTTCGAGGCCGCGGTCGATGAGCTGGTGTCCGCCGGCCTGCCGGTGCGGGCGGATCGCGACCAGGCCTGGCGCGACTTCGCGGGCTGGCGAGTCAACTACGAAGACGCGCTGCTCCGCCTGTCGACGATCGTGGTCGCCCCCGACGCCCGCTGGAACGAAGCAGCGCGGCGACCCGTCCGCTCCGGCGCACGATGAGCGCGTCGGGCGTGGCGGAGGCGGTCATCGAGGCCCTCAACCTGATGGCGCACCCCGAAGGCGGCTGGTACGCCGAGCGGCCGTCTCACGCGTGATACAATCACGGCATGGCAGGAGTCACGATCCGGGAATTGCGTAATCACGGCGGCGAGGTCATCGATCGTGTAGCGGCCGGCGAGCGGCTGACCGTGACCCGCGACGGGCGGCCGGTGGCCGAGCTTCGGCCGTATCGGAGCGTGCCCCTGACAGCCGCCGTCCTCCTCCGTCGCTGGCGGCGCCTGCCGCCCCTGGATGCCGCACTGCTTCGCGCTGATCTCGACGCTGTTGTCGACCCGACCCTTTGACCGCGCACCCGTTCGGCCTGCTCGACACCAGCACCCTGATCCTGCTGCCTCGTCTCCGGGACCCGGAGATCCTGCCCGAGGCACTCTTGATCTCGTCCATCACCCTCGCCGAGCTGTCGGTCGGGCCTCTTGTCGCTACCAGCGACGCGGAGCGCGCCGCTCGCCTCGCCCATCTCCAGCAGGCCGAGGCCGACTTCGACCCACTGCCCTTCGATGCTGATGCCGCTCGCGCCTTCGGTCTGGTCGCATCATCCCTCCGTCGCGCCGGCCGCAAGCCGTCAGCCCGCGCCTACGACGCGATGATTGCCGCGATCGCGATCGCCAACGAACTGCCCCTCTACACCTGCAATCCGAGCGACTTTGTCGGCATCGACGGCTTGGAGGTCGTCGTCGTGGCACATCCGGACGCGCAGTCCGGGCCGTAGTCCGGCTCTCCACGCGGCGTTTGTCGTTCCCTGCCGCGCGACTACTTCGGCCGGTTGGCGGTCGAGCGGCCAGACTGATCGGCATTCGCCCGGGTTCGTCCCGGCCACCGATCGACAGGAGAGAGCCGATGGCCCGCCGCCACACGCCGTACTACCACCAGTTCGTGGCGCTCGGGGCCGAGATCGTTGATCGGATTGGATTCGACGCGGCGTTCCGATTCACGACGACGGAGGCCGAGCACGTCGCGACCCGGACGGCGGCCGGGATGTACGACGTCTACTACCAGGGCGCCGTCGACGTGAAGGGCCGCGAGGCCGAGGCGTTCCTCAATTCGGTCCTTGTCAACGACGTCCGGCGGATGACCGATGGCGGCGTGCTGTACAGCTCGGCGGTCAACAAGGCGGGCGGCATGGTCGACGACCTGACCGTCTTCCGGTTCTCGGCCGAGCACTACTGGCTGTGCCCCACGCCCTCGCGGGTGGACCGAGTCGTCGCCCACCTGACCGAGCAGTCCCAGGGCCGGCTTGCGTATGTCACGAATTGCGTGCCGGGCACCGCCTACCTCTCGATCCAGGGCCCCCACAGCCGGGCGATCCTGGCCGGCCTGACCAGCCTGGACCTCTCGACGGAGGCGCTGCCCTACTACCGGTTCGTCGAGGGCACCCTGGCCGAGGTGCCGGTCGTCCTGTCGCGGACGGGCTACTCGGGCGAGCTCGGCTACGAGCTGTTCTACTCGCGCGACTACGCCGACCACATGTGGACCGCGCTGCTCGAAGCGGGCGAGCCACACGGCCTCGAGCCGGCCGGCCTGGGCGCCCTGCGCAGCGTCCGGATCGAGAAGAAGTACCCGCTCTACGGCCTGGACCTTGACGAGACGACCAGCCCGTACGAGGCCGGCGTGGGCTGGACGGTCCACCTCGACAAGGGCGACTTCATCGGCCGTGAGACGCTCCTCCGGCAGCACAAGGCCGGTGTCACCCGATCGCTCGTCGGGATCGCCTTCGACGGCCTCGGCTTCCTGCCCAAGCCTGGCGACCCTGTGACGGTCGACGGCCGGGCCGTGGGCAAGGTCACCTCGGCCGACACCGGCTACACCGTGGGTCGGACGCTCGCCCTGGGCTACCTCGAGCCCTCGATCGCCGACGGGACCGCCGTCCAGGTGACGACCGGCGACGGCATCAGCGCGAGCGGGGTCGTCCATCACGCGGCCCTGTACGACCCCGAGCGAACGCGCGTCCGGGCCTGATCGCGCTACGATCCGGGCATGTGCAGAAGCATCAAGACCCTTCGCCGGCCCGAGATCGAGGCGACCGACGCCGAAGTCTCGGCCGCGGCGCTCCAGTTCGTCCGCAAGGTGAGCGGCTACCGCGCCCCGTCGCGCAAGAACGCCGAGGCGTTCGACGGCGCGGTGGCCGAGATCGCCGCGGCGTCCAAGCGGCTGCTCGAGTCGCTCGCGTCCTGACCCGCGCCTGAGGCCCGGGGCTAGCCGTCCGCGGCGGCCCAGCGGATCGCGGCGGTGATCTCGACCGCGATGATCGGGCGTGCCTCGAGGTCGTGCTCGCGGTACTGGGGGTAGCGCTCGCGCAGGAGCTCGATCGCCAGGCCCCGTTCGGGGACCGCGCCGGGTTCGTCGGGCTCGAGCAGGGCCGCTGAACCGTGGAGCCGGAGCCAGGCCAGCTTCGACCAGTCCTCGGACCAGCGGTCGACGAGCAGGCTGACGGCCGGCCAGGCGATCAGGTCGGTCACCCGGCCCAGCTGGCGCGGGTTGGCCGAGCGCTTCGGCTTCTCGTCGATCGGGGCCCACAGCCGGTCCCGTTCGGGATCGGGCGCGAAACAGCACGGCACCAGCCGTGGGCGGCCGTTCGGGTCGAGCGTGGCCAGGGTCGCCGTCCGGCTGGCGAGCAGCAGGCGACGGTCGCCCTGGGTCAGGATCCGGGGTGCCGGCGGGTTCGACATCCCGGCCATCGTAGACTTCGAGCGTGATCGAGCCCACCCGTCACGTCTCGCGCAACCGCATCCTGGCGGTCCGTGGCGCGCAGGTCGAAGAGCGCGACGACACGCTCGTCGGCGAGGAGCCGATGGAGATCCGGGTCGCCGGGCCGGGACAGGCCGATGTGGCCGTCGCAATCACGATGCGCACGCCCGGCTCAGAGGCCGAGCTGGCGGTCGGCTTCCTGCGGACCGAGGGCCTGATCGGCGACGGCGACCTCGCCGCGATCGAGTTCGGTGACCCTGCCGCGTTGTCGCAGCCCGACGACACCGTGATCGTCCGGCTCAATCGGCGGTTCGACGCATCGATCGTGCCCGAGCGCCACTTCGTGGCCACGGCCAGCTGCGGGATCTGCGGCAAGGCCTCGCTCGACGAGGTGGCGATCCGCTGCGATCCGATCCCCGCCGGACCGCTCGTGACCCGCGACACGATCCTGGCCCTGCCCGACCGGTTGCGCGCCGGCCAGGCTGTCTTCGAGCGGACCGGCGGTCTCCACGCGGCGGGCCTGTTCGACCCGAACGGGACGCTGCTCGCGGTGCGCGAGGATGTCGGCCGGCACAACGCCCTCGACAAGCTGGTCGGCTGGGCGGTCCTCGCCGGGCTGATGCCGCTCAACGATCGGATTCTGATGGTCAGCGGCCGGGTCAGCCTGGAGATCGTCCAGAAGGCCGCCGTGGCCGGGATCCCGATCGTGTGCGCGGTCTCGGCGCCGTCGGACCTTGCCGTCGAGGCGGCCGAGCGCTTCGGCCAGACCCTCGTCGGCTTCCTGCGCGGCGACGGCTTCAATGTCTACGCCGGCCGCGAGCGGATCAGCCTCCCGGGTCAGCCATAGATCTTCTCGCCTCGGGCGAGCATGTCGACGAACTTCGCGATCCGGTTCGCCCGGGTCTCGGGGCGCTTGGCGTCCTGGATCCGGTACAGGACCGCGTACCGGTTGTTGCTGTTCAGCGTCGCGTAGAAGTCCGCCGCCGGCTGGTTCGCGGCGAGTGCCACCACGAGATCGGGAGGCTCCTGGATGTCGCGCGGGCCGTCGTATGCGCGGGCCCAGCGGCCATCGGCCTTCGCCCGGTCGACCTCCGCCTGGCCGCTTGGCTCCATCTGGCCGGCCGCAATCAGCCGCTCGGCGTTGTCGCAGTTGCGCTTGGACCAGGGGCTCCGAGACCGTCGCCGCGTGAAGCCCTGGAGCCAGTACGTTGCATCGCCCGGCCGCGTCTGGCCGTCGATCCAGCCATAGGCGAGGGCGGCCTCGAGCGCCTCGTCGTGGGTGGTCGTGACCAGTCCGCTGTTCTTCTTGCCGATCCTGAGCCAGATCCCGGGCGAGGTGGCGTGGTGCTCGGCGAGCCAGGCCCGGAACGCGGCTGTATCCGCGAACTCCTCGATCGACCGTTCAGCCGCCACGCGGCATTCCGGCTGCGTCGCCGGAAGGACCCTCGGCCGCCCTTGGACCGCGCTCCTGGACGAACGAGAAGCCGAAGCGCCCCTTGACGCACAGGTGGCCGTCGGTCACCGACGAGTCGAGCGGCGAGGTGACCTTGACGATCTCGTTGTCCTGGACGTGGAGGCTGAGCGTGCAGCCGACGCCGCAATACGGGCAGATCGTGTCGGTGATGGTCTGGGCCGACTCGTCCCAGGTGCCCGCCTCGCGCATCTCGTGCTCGGACCGGAACATCAACGCGCCGGTCGGGCAGACGCCGATGCAGTTGCCNNCGCCCGGCGACGGCGATCGCGAACGTGTTCTGGGCGTCCACCCCGCAGGCCTCGACGCACTTGTAGCAGAGGATGCATTTCGAGTAGTCGCGGACGTACAGCTCGTTATCGATCTTGACCGGCTGGGCGACGGTCGCCGCGGTCGGCTCGCCGCCGGCGGCATGATGGTGGCCCGCCTCGTGCCCATCCCGCTCGTCCGCGGCAGCCGGCGCGGCCTGCGGTCCGAAGCGCTCGGGATCGGCGCCGTAGCGCTCGAAGTAGGCCGGGGCCTGGGGCGAGGTCGACAGGTCGACCGACGAGCCGAGCAGCTCGAGGACGAGCTTGCGTGACAGGCGCACCCGCTCGGTGTCGGTCTGGACGGCCATCCCGGCCTCGACCTTGCGCGAGCAAGCGGGCGCGAGCACCCGGGCGCCGGCGACCTCGACCACGCACACCCGGCAGGCGTTGATCGGGGTCAAGTTCTCGAGGTAGCAGAGCGTCGGCGTGTCGACCCCGTTCGCCCGGCAGGCGTCGAGGATCGTCGCGCCCGCGTCGACGGTGACTGGCTGGCCGTCGATCGTCAGCTCGAGCTGGGCGGCGGGCGCCTCGGGCGGCGGGGCCGGTGTCTTGCTCGCCCGAGCCGGCGGGTAGAACTGGATCGGCGGGACCAGGCTCATGCCGACACGATACCCGCCCGGACGGCGCTCTCGATCGCGGACGACGCCGTCTGGCCCAGTCCGCAGATCGAGGCATCGCGCATCGCCTGGCCGATCTCGGCGAGCAGTTGGAGCTCGTCACCCCGCGATCCATTCGGGGTGCCCGCCTCGAGCCGGGCCAGGAGCTCCTCCTGGCGGACCGTGCCGACCCGGCAGGGCACGCACTGGCCGCACGATTCGTCGCGGAAGAAGGCGGCGATCCGGCGCAGGGTTCCGGCCAGGTCGACGGTCTGGTCGAAGACCATCACGACGCCGGAGCCGAGGGTGGCATTGATCGCCCGGGTGCCCTCGAAGGTCAATGGCACATCGAGCGCCTCGGGACCGACGAAGACCCCGGCGGCGCCGCCCAGCAGGATCGTCCGGATCGCCCCCTCGATCGGGGTGCCGGGCGCGGCGGGGATGCCGCCGGCCAGCTCGAGCAGGTCTCGCAGGGTGGTCCCGAAGATGACCTCGTAGATCCCCGGCCGGCCGACGTGGCCCGAGACACAGAACAGCTTTGGACCGGCCGATCCCTCGGTCCCGATCGCGGCGTAGGCGGCCCCGCTGTCGCGCAGGATCAGCGGCACGTTGGCCAGGGTCTCGACGTTGTTGACCGCAGTCGGCTTGCCGAACAGGCCGACCTCGACCGGGAACGGCGGCTTGTTGCGTGGCTCGCCGCGCTTGCCCTCGATTGAGTTGAAGAGGGCCGTCTCCTCGCCACAGATGTACGCGCCGGCGCCGATCCGCAGCTCGAGCTCGAAGCCGAAGCCCGAGCCGAGGATGTCCGGGCCGAGCAGGCCTGCGGCGAGCGTTGTGGCGATCGCCTGGCGGAGGCGCTCGGCGGCCAGCGGATATTCACCACGGAGGTAGATGTAGCCCCGGCTGGCATCCGTGGCGAAGGCCTCGATCGTCATCGCCTCGATCACGACAAATGGATCCCACTCGAGGAGCGCCCGATCCTTGAACGTGCCCGGCTCCGACTCGTCGGCGTTGCACACCACGTACTTGGGCACGCCCGTGGCGGCCCGGACTGCGGCCCACTTGCGACCGGTCGGGAAGGCCGCGCCGCCCCGGCCGAGCAGCTTCGAGGCGGTCACCTCGGCGATCACCGCCTCGGGGCCCAGCTCGATCGCCCGGGCCAGCGCCGCGTAGCCGCCGGCCGCCCGGTACGAATCGAGCGAGGTCGGATCGACCACGCCGACGCGGGCCAGCAGGCGCAGCCCGGGGTCACCGGCCTGGGGGACCGAGACCCGGGCAGTGGCCAGGCGTTCCTCGGCAGTCTGGCTCGGGCCCTGGCCGGACTCGGGCTCGATCGGGCGTCCTGTGGCTGCCGCGGCGAGCCGGGCGGTGATCCCGACAGCGTCGATCGGGGCGACGGTCACCTGTTCGGGGTGGTCTCCGGCCACCGTGAAGAGGGTCGCCGGAGCACGCTCGCACAGGCCAAGGCACGGGCTCCGCAGCCAGGTGGTCGTGCGGTCGCCGGCCGGCTCGCCGGCCGGGCCCAGCGTGCGAGCCAGGGTGGCGCAGGTCTCCTCGGCGCCAACGAGCCGGCAGGCGATGTCGTCACAGACGTGGGCGACGATTGGCGGCCGCTCGCGGGTCGTGAGCAGGGCGTAGAACGTCGCCACGCCGTAGGCCTCGGCCGGCGGGACGCTCAGCCGGCGGCAGATGTACGAGAGCGCCGGCTGGCTGATCCAGCCGATCCGGTCCTGGACGGCGTGGAGGGCGGGCAGTAGGAGATCCCGTTCGGCGCGGGCGGCGTGGCCCCCGTGGGCCGAGTGGCCGTCGGTGATCGAGTCTCGGGTTCCGCCGGCCCAGCCGGAGGTCGGCGGGCCGAGGAGAGCGTCAACGGCGGCTCGCTCGGCGGGGGTCGCCAGCGGCGCGATGACGTGAATGTCCATCGATCCAAGTGTAACGAGCGAGGCGTCAGCTCAGGCTCGGGCGCCGACCTCCGCGGATGGGATCGGCGCTGGAAGCTTCTCGATCCGGATCGCGGTCGCCTTGAACTCGGCCGTGCCCGACTTCGGGTCGGTGGCGTCGATCGTCAGCAGGTTGACCGCGACGTCGTCCTGGAAGTGGAGGGTCATGAATGTGAGGCCCGGGCGGAGCGACGGATCGGTCCTGACGGGCACCTCGACCTGGCCGCGGCGCGAGACGACCCGGACCCGCTCGCCCTCGGCCAGGCCGTAGCCGGCGATATCCTCGGGCGACATGTCGAGCGATTCGCCACGCCGGAGCGGTGAGCGGTAGCCGCTGCTCTGGACCCCCGTGTTGTAGGAGTCGAGACGCCGGCCGGTCGTCAGCCGGACCGGGAAGTCGGCGTCGAGTCGATCGACGGGCGGGTCGTGGTCGACCGGCACGAACGGCGCCCGGATGCCGGGCACCGGGTCCTCCCACAACCGGGAATGGAGGAACAGCTCGCCGGGGTGGTTGTCGTCGTAGCACGGCCACTGGATTCCACCCAGCTCTTCAAGCCGCTTGTAGCTCATCCCGGCGTGGACCGGCGAGAGCTGGCGGAGCTCGTCCCACAGGCCTTCGGGGGTCGTGGCCGGCCAGTTGCCGCCCATCCGCTGGGCCAGCTCGACCACGATGTCGAGGTCGTCGCGGGCCTCGCCCGGCGGCTTGAGAGCACGCCGGACGCGCTGGACCCGGCGCTCGGAGTTGGTGACGGTGCCTTCGGTCTCGGCCCAGGCAGCGGACGCCGGCAGGACGACGTCGGCCAGCGCGGCCGTCCTCGTCAGGAAGATGTCCTGGACGACCATGAACTCGAGGTTGGACAGGAGGTGAATCGCCTTCTTCTGGTCGGCCTCCGACTGGACCGGGTTCTCGCCGATCACGTACACGCTGGTCAGGTCGCCACGCTCCATCGCGTCGAACATCGCCGACAGGTGCCAGCCGCGCTTGGGCGGGACCTTGACCCCCCACAGGGCATCGAACTTGGCCCGCAACTCGTCGTTCTCGACGTGCTGGAAGCCGGGCAGCCGGTCGGGCAGGGCGCCCATGTCGCCGCCGCCCTGGACGTTGTTCTGGCCACGCAGCGGATTGACCCCGCTGCCGTAGCGGCCGACGTGGCCGCACAGGAGAACGAGCGAGATCAGGGCCAGGACGTTGTCGACGCCGTTGTGGTGCTCGGTGATCCCCAGGGTCCAGCAGATCATCGCCCGGGGCGCCGCGGCAAAGGCGTGGGCCAGCTCGCGGATCATCGCCGCGGGTACCCCGGTCTCACGCTCGGCGTACTCGAGCGTGTACGACTCGACCTTGGCCCGATACTCCTCGATGCCGCTGGTGGCCCGGGCGATGAACTCCTTGTTCTCGAGGCCGGCGGCCAGGATCTCCCGACCGAGCGCATTGGCCAGGGCGATGTCCGAGCCGACGTCGATCCCCAGCCAGCCGTCGGACCACTCGGCCGAGCTCGTCCGGCGCGGGTCGACCGTGTACAGCTTGGCGCCGTTGTTGACGCCCTTGAGCAGGTGGTGGAAGAAGATCGGGTGTGTCTCGCGGGCATTCGAGCCCCACAGGATCACCAGGTTGGTGTCCTCGATCTCCTGGTATGAACTTGTGCCGCCACCGGCACCGAAGACGGTCGCCAGACCGGCGACGCTAGGGGCGTGTCACGTCCGGTTACAGCTATCGATGTTGTTGCTGCCGAGGATCGTCCGGCTGAACTTCTGGGCGGCGAAGTTCAGCTCGTTCGTCGCCTTCGAGCAGCTGAACGTGCCGAACGTGGTCGGGCCGTGGGCCGCGCCAGCGCGCCGGAAGCCGTCGACGGTCCGCTCGAGCGCCTCGTCCCAGCTCGCGGGTCGGAAGGGCGCACCGTCGCGCTTGTCGCCGTCGCGGACGAGCGGGGTCATCAGTCGGGTGTACGCCTTGGCCACGTCGGAACCTCCTGCTCGGGACCGCGATCGACCCTGATCATGGCACGTTGCGGCCGGTGGCTCCAGCGCGGGCCGCTGGCCCTCAGACGCTCAGCACGACGCCGGGCTCGGCGCCGTCCGCGACCGGGTCGACGCGACCGACGCGCCAGCTCGGGACGCCGGCGGCCGCCAGGCCAGCTTCGACCGCGGCAACGTTCGCGGGCTCGATCGCGGCGAGGAGGCCGCCCGAGGTCTGCGGATCGTGGGCCAGGGTCACCAGCTCGGCCGAGACGGCCGGATCGAGCTCGAACGCGCGAGCGACGAAGCGTCGGTTGTGGCCGCCCCCGCCGGTCTCGACCCCGACGCCGGCAAGGTCCAGCGCCCCGTCGAGTGCCGGGAGCGCCGAGGCCGAAAAGACGAACCGGGTCCCCGAGCCGCGGGCCATCTCCAGGCCGTGACCGAGCAGCCCGAACCCGGTTACGTCGGTCGCGCCCCGCACGCCCTCAGCGACGAGGACCTCGGCGGCAGCCCGGTTCAGGCTGCGCATCCCCGCGACGGCCGCCTCGACCGCCGCCTCGGTTGCGGCCGGCTGGCCCTGGCGCTGGCCGCTGACGAGCAGGCCAGTGCCCAGCGCCTTGGTCAGCAGCAGGACGTCGCCAGGGCGGGCGCCGCCCTTGCGCAGCAGGTGATCCGGATGGGCGACCCCGATCACGGCCAGCCCGTACTTCGGCTCGGCGTCGCGGATCGTGTGGCCGCCGG
>PNAZ01000072.1:0-20152 GCA_003169655.1 Chloroflexota bacterium | reverse complement strand
TGCCGATGATCGCCAGCTCCGGTGCGATGAGGTAGACGGCCGCATCGTCGGGCGGATTCAGGCCCGCGATCAGCTCGGCCGGGGCGTCCTCCGCGCCGAGCTGGGCAAGCGCCTCGGCCAGGACGTCCGCGCCGAGCTTGGCGGCGCAGCCGCCCGATGTCGTGAGCGAGGTGAGTGAGGGGGTGTTGAGGAAGCGCAGGTTCATGTACCGATGATACGGAGCCACCGGTAGACTCAGGGTATGCCGACCGACCTCCGGGCCAAGACCGGCCTGGCCTACGACGACCTTGCGCCTGCGGAGCGTGCCGACCCGGCCCCCGGCCACGGATCCCCCGGGGATTCGCGCCCGGTGGTGCTGGTTCACGCCGGGATCTCCGACCGCCGGATGTGGAACCCGCAGATCGCCGCCCTGAGCGCGGACCGGCGGGTCATCCGGCTCGACCTGCGCGGCTTCGGCGCCTCGGATCGCAAGCCGTCGTCAACGCGATCCCACCATGCCGAGGTGGCCGCGCTGCTCGAGGAGCTCGAGATCGAGCATGCCCACCTCGTTGGCGTGTCGATGGGCGCTGGGGTGGTCGCCGAGGTGGCCGTCGCCCAGCCGCACCTGGTCCGATCCCTCTTACTGGTCGCGCCGGGCGGCTCCCTGCGGACCGAGGTGACGGCGGACATCGAGGCGTTCTGGGAAGCCGAAGAGGAAGCGCTGGCCGAGGAGGACCTCGACGGCGCGGTCGAGGTGAACCTCGAGGCCTGGGTCGATGGGCCGGGGCAGCCCTCGGACCGGGTTCCAGCTGCCGTTCGAGCCTTCGTCGGGCAGATGCAGCTGAAGGCATTCGAGAACGTCGATGGCTGGGACGAGGAAGACCTCGACGATCAGGGCCTCGAGCCGCCGGTCGGCTCGCGCGCCGCCGAGATCCAGGTCCCCACCCGGATCCTGGTCGGCGACCTCGACGTGGCGGCCGTCGGCCAGACGGCGGCCCGCCTGGCCGAGGAGATCGGCGGGGCCTCGCTCGTACGCTGGCCGGACGTNNCGGTCGGGCCTGCCTCGCGGGCCGGGCCCTATGCTCTGGCAATCTGGGAGCGGAGGGGTCCCGGTGGGTCCCCCGGTCTTCAAAACCGGTGGCGCCACGCTCCGCGTGACGTGGTGGGTTCGACTCCCACGCGCTCCCGCCACGGCTTCGTCAGGAGGTCCGGATGGCCCGTTCCGAGGCGCCTCGCCCGCCGTCGGTTGAGCGCCTGCTCGCCGCCGCGCGGCCGCGCCTGGGCGCGCAGCGGGACCACGCCGCACTCCTCGGGGCGGCGCGGGCCGTGGTCGACGACGAACGGGGCCGGATCGCGTCGGGCGCCGGCCCCCGCGAGCTGGCGACGCTGGCCGAGGCGCTCGTCCAGGGGCTCGAGAGCCTGACGGCCTCGCATGGCTCCGGCCTGACCCGGGTGATCAACGCGACCGGCGTGCTCCTCCATACGAACCTTGGCCGCGCGGCCTGGCCCGCGGCCGCGATCCGGGCCGCGGAGGTTGCCGCCGGCGGCTACTCGCTGCTCGAGCTCGACCGCGCCTCCGGCCGCCGCGGGGCGCGCTTCCGGGTGGCAGAGGAGCACCTGATCGCGCTGACCGGTGGCGAGGACGCCCTCGTCGCCAACAACAACGCGGCGGCCGTCGCCCTGGCGGTGGGCCTCGCCGGGCGGGGCGGCCGGGTGATCGTCTCGCGCGGCGAGCTCGTCGAGATCGGCGGCGGGGTCCGGATCCCGGAGGTCATCCGGCGCAGTGGCGCCCGGCTGGTCGAGGTCGGCACCACCAACCGGACCCGGGTGGCCGACTACGAGGAAGCCCTGACCGACGGCCGAGCCAAGGTCGTGCTCCGGGTCCACCCCTCGAACTTCGTGATCGCGGGCTTCACCGAGACGCCCGACCCGGCCGCGGTCGCGGCGCTCGCCCATCGCCACGGCGCAATCCTGATCGACGACCTGGGCAGCGGCGCCCTGCTGCCGACCGAGCAATTCGGCCTGGCACACGAGCCGCTGCCCGGCGAGCGGCTGACCGCCGGGGCCGACCTTGTCACGTTCAGCGGCGACAAGTTGCTGGGCGGTCCGCAGGCCGGCCTGATCGTCGGCCGGGCAGACCTGATCGCTCGACTGCGGCGCGATCCGCTGGCCCGGGCGACCCGGCCGGACAAGACGACCCTGGCGGCCCTCGGCGCGACGCTCGGCCTGTATCGCGCCGGCCTGGCCCAGGGCGAGATCCCGATCTGGCGAATGATCGCGGCCGAGCCGGCCGGCCTGCGGACGCGGGCCGAGGCCATCCGCTCGGGCCTCCCCGCCGCGGCACAGGGCAAGGTCGGCGTCGAAGCCGTGGAGTCGACGGTCGGCGGCGGCTCGTTGCCCGGCGAGACGCTCGCCTCGTTTGGCCTCGCGATCCGGGCCGGGTCCGCGAACCGGGGGCTGTCCGAGCTGCGCCGGGGCGAGCCGTGCATCGTCGCCCGGATCGCGGACGACGCCCTGATCCTCGACCTGCGCACGGTCGAGCCAGCCGACGACGCGGCATTGGGACGGGCGATCGCCGCGCTCGTCGGGGCCTGAGCGGGCCCGACTGCGATGACCGTCGTGATCGGTACCGCCGGCCATATCGACCACGGCAAGACGGCCCTCCTCCGGGCGCTGACCGGGATCGACGCCGACCGGCTGCCCGAGGAGCGCCGGCGCGGGATGACGATCGACGTCGGTTACGCCCACCTGCGCCTGCCCGACGGCGCCGACCTCGACTTCGTCGACGTGCCCGGCCACGACCGGCTGATCGGCAACATGCTGGTCGGGGCGGGCGAGATTGATGCGGCCCTCCTGGTGGTTGCCGCCGACGACGGCCCGCGGGCCCAGACGCTCGAGCACCTCGCCCTGCTCGATGGCCTGGAGATCACGCAGGCCGTGATCGCGCTGACCAAGGTCGACGCTGTCGAGCCGGGCCGGGTCACCGAGGTCGAGGGGTTGATCCGGGCGATGCTCCGGGGCACGTCCCTGGAGAGCTCGCCGATCACGCGGGTGTCATCGATTGACGGCCGCGGGCTGGCCGAGCTGACGGCCGCCCTCGTCGACCTGCGCGACCGGGTCCTGGCCCGATCTGACCGGCGCGCGCCGGACGACCCGGTCCGGCTGTCGATCGACCGCTCGTTCGTGATCAAGGGCCGCGGCGCGGTGGTGACCGGCTCGCTCCGGGGTGGGCGACTTGAACGGGGTGCGCTCCTGCGCCTGGTCCCGACTGACCGCCCGGTCCGGGCCCGCGAGCTGCAGGTCCACGGCGGGGCGGTCGACGCGCTCGAGGGTGGCGGCCGGGTCGCGATCAACCTGGCCGCGATCGAGGCCGGCGACCTGCCCCGGGGCGCCATCCTGACCACCGATCCGGCCGTCCAGGCGAGCGCCGCCCTGATCGCGATCGTCCGGTCGAATCCGGACGCCGCTGGATCCGGAGGCCTGGAGAAAGGCGCGACATTCCGGCTGCACCTGGGCACGGAGCAGGTCCAGGCCACGGTTGGCCGGGGACGAGCCGACCTGGTGTCCCTGCCGGACGGCGGCGTCGGCGGCCAGGTGGCCCGGCTGCGGCTGGCCCGACCCATCGCCGTCGCAGCTGGCGATCGCTTCGTCCTGCGCCGGGGCGGGGCGACCGGGGCGGTGATCGGTGGGGAGGTCGTGGATCCCGATCCACCGGCCGGCCCGTCGCGGCGACGGGTAGAGGCAGGCATGCTGGCCGCCCTGGCGGCGACCGACCCGCTCGAGCAGGCCCGGGCGCTCGTCGCGCTCCACGGGCTCCTCGATCCCCGCCACCTGGCTGACGGGCTGGGCGTCGACACCCGTGCCGGTGCCGATGTCTTCGGAGCGGCCGACCTTGGCGGGATGCTCGTCGCGGCCCCGATCGCCGCCGCCCTCGATGCCGAGGCGATCGAAGCGGTCGCCGCGCGGGCCAGCTCGGTCAGCGCGGCAGGCCTGTCCCTCGCCGAGCTGCGGACGCGGCTCGTCCGGCTCCTCCGCCGGCTGGCAACCGTCGATGAGCGCCACGCCGGCGGAATCGTCGACGCGCTGCTTGCCGGGCTCGTGGCGGACGGGCGGCTGGAACGGGCGGGGGATCGGATCCACGTCCCGGGCCGGAGTGCCGAGCTGCCAGCGGCCCTGCTGGCCGCGATGGATCGCCTCGAACGGTCCCTTGCCATGCCGGCTCCGCCGTCGCTCGCCGAGGCGACCCGGACGAGCGGTTGCCCGCCTGACGGGGTCCGCGCGCTCGAATCCGCCGGGCGGATCATCCGCCTCGATGGCGACCTGGCGTATGCCGCCGCCACGTACCGCGAGCTGGCCGACGCGGCGCTCCGAATGGCCCGAACGGGCGCACTGGCACCGGCCGCCTATCGCGACGCGACGGGCACCAGCCGCAAGTACGTGATGGCAATCCTGGAGGACCTCGACCGGCGCGGGATCCTGCGCCGCACGCCGGCCGGCCACCTGCCCGGTCCCCGGGCCTCCGCGCTGGACGGGATCGGACGGACCGGCCGATGACTCGATCGGGCGTGGTCCTGGCCGGCGGCGCCTCGCGTCGATTCGGCGGCGACAAGCTAGCCGAGCCGATCGACGGCATCCCGCTCCTCGAGCGCTCGATCGCGGCCCTGGCCGGCCTGGTCGACGAGATCATCGTGGTCGTCGCCCCGAACCGGTCCGCTCCGCGCCTGCCGACGGCCGGCACGACGCCGATCCGCGTCGTCGCCGACCCGGAGCCGTTTGGCGGCCCGCTCGTCGGGCTGCGGACGGGACTCGAGGCGGCCCGCGGCACCTCCGTGCTGGTCGTCGGCGGCGACATGCCCTCGATGCGGCCGGCCGTCCTCGAACTGCTCCTGGCGCGGCCGTCCGCCGCGCTTGGTGACCAGGCCGGCGTGCTGCGCCCCCTGCCGTGCAGCCTCGATCGGGCGGCCGCCCTGCTCGCCACGGATGCCCTGCTTGCGTTCGGTGAGCGGCGCCTGCGAGCGCTCCTGACCAGCGTCGATACGACGATGGTGCCCTGGCGCGACTGGCAGCCCGTGGACCCCAGCGGCCTGACCCTGGTCGACATCGACGAGCGGAGCGATCTGCCCTGAACACGGCGAGACCCCGGCCTGACGGTCGGGGCCTCGCGGGAGGAGGAGCCCGGTCCCGTAGGGAGGAGGAGGACCGGGGAGGAACAGAGGTACAGGACGCAGTCTCGCCGGCCTTCGTTATCGCCGGCTTCGCCGTCCGTTAACGCTCGGTATGTCCTCTCAGATCCGGAACGATTCGCCATCGCGATGGCGCTCGCTCCGACGGCCGCGCCAGACGGTCACCCGGCCGGCGCCGCGAACCAGCCACGAGCCCTCGCGGCCGATCGCCGCCGTGTCCTCGTCGATCCCCAGGATCACCGTGCCGCGCGGAGCCCGGGCGATACGGACAGCGGCCAGCGTCTCGGGAAATCGATCGTAATGGGGCAGGACGGCGACGCCCTGGACCAGGCCGAGGCCGGGTTCGAAGCCGAGCGGCAGGCGGGGCGGCGTGCGGAAGCGCGCCTGCTCAGAGCAGAGGACCATGGCTCCCGCGGAGCAGCCGGCAATCACGCTGCCCCGGGCGTTGGCCGCCAGGGCAGCCGCCCAGACCGCGGACCCGGCCAGCGTCCGGAGGAGGTGGTCGGGCTTGCCGCCCGACAGGTAGATCAGGTCCGCCTCGCCGACCGCCTGGGCATGCGCCGCGTCGTCGGCGTCCGGACGGGTCCGCACCAGGACGACCTCGACCTCGGCCCCGAGGCCCTCGAAGTGCTCGACGCCGAGCGCGGCCCAGCGCAGGAAGACCTCCTCGCCGTCCGGCCACGAGGCGGTCGGCAGGACGACGACCCGCGGCCGCCGTCGCCCGGTCGATGCCAGCAGCTCGGCATCGACCGCGGCCATGACGGGCAGGAACTCACCGGCACCGACCAGTGCCACGGACCCGGCCATTGGCCGAGTCTAGCGCGGCTGTGGCCTTCGGTCCCGCGGGCCGGCCGTGGCGTTTCTTGCGCGAGAGTGGAGCGCTCCCGCACACTGGCCGACGTGAACTTCCGCCAGCGCTGGACGATGGTCGCTGCCGTGCTCGGCTCGTCGATCGTCTTCCTCGACGGCACGATCGTGAACGTGGCCCTGCCGGCGATCGGCGAGAGCCTGCCCCACTCGATCTTCAGCGTTCTGGAAGGCCAGACGTACGTGACGAGTGGCTACCTGGCCACCCTCGCCGCGCTGCTGATCCTGGCCGGCGCCCTGTCCGACTTCTACGGCCGGCGGCGGGTCTTTGCGATCGGCCTGGCCGGCTTCGGGCTGACCTCGGTCCTGTGCGGCCTGTCGCCCAGCCTCGAGCTGCTGGTGGTCTTCCGCGTCCTGCAGGGGGCGGCCGGCGCACTCCTCGTGCCCTGCTCGCTGTCGATCATCACGGCCACCTTCGACGGGCCGGCGCGCGGTCGCGCCTTCGGGATCTGGGCTGCCGCCACCTCGGCCACTTCGGTCCTCGGGCCGACGATCGGCGGGCTGCTGATCCAGGCGATCAGCTGGCGGGTTGCCTTCCTGATCAACGTGCCGCTGGTCGTGCTCGCGCTGTACGCCACGATCAAGTACGTCAGTGAGAGCCGGGATGAGAACGCCACCGGGCGGTTCGACTGGCTGGGCGCCGTGGTGGTTGCCCTGGCCGTCGGCGGACTCGCCTTCGGGGCGATCCGCGGCCAGGCCCAGCAATGGCACGATCCGGTCTCGTTCGCGGCCCTGATCATCGGCGCGATCGCCCTGGTGGCATTCCCGATCCTGATGACGAAGCGGGCCAACCCGCTCATCCCGCTGGGCCTCTTCCGGGTCCGTGCGTTCGCGATGATCAACCTGTCGACCCTGCTGATCTACGGCGCGCTGTACGTCACGTTCGGCTTCCAGAGCCTCTTCCTGCAGGGCACCCTGGGCTACGCCGCGTTCGCCGCCGGCGCCGTCGGCCTGCCGATCGGGCTGATGCTGACCTTCCTGTCGACCCGCATCGGCAGTCTCGCGGGGCGCCTCGGCGGCCGGCGTTTCCTGACCGCCGGGCCGCTGGTGATGGCCGCCGGCCTGCTCTGGCTGGGCCGGATCCCATCGACGAGCGCGCCGTGGACGACCGGCCCGATCCCGCCGACCGACTACTGGATCGACGTGTTCCCCGGAGTCATCCTGTTCGGTCTTGGGATCAGCATGGTGGTGGCGCCCCTGACGAGCACCCTGATGAGCTCGGTCCCGGTCTCCAACGCGGGGATTGCCTCGGCGATCAACAACGCGATCTCGCGGGTCGGCCAGCCGCTCCTGTCGGCGGTCATCTTCATCGTGATCACGGCCTCGTTCTACAGCTCGCTGGCGGCCAAGGTGCCCGGCCTCGACCCGAACGACCCGGCGCTGAGGGCCGCCGTCCAGCCGCTCAACCAGCCAGTGGCCGGGACGGACCCGGCGATCGTCGCGGCCGCCCGGCAGGCGTCGACCGACGCCTATCGCGAGGCGGTCTTCGTCGGGGCGATCCTGCTGATCGGCGGCGCCGCGGTCAACTTCGTCGGCCTTCGTCCAGCCTCGCTCACGCGTCGCCAGGTGACGGCCGGGGCCGCCCCTGCCGACGCCCATCCCGACGCCCATCCCGACGCCCATCCCGACGCCCCTGCCGACGCCGCGGCTGAGGTGAGCGCGCCCCCGGGATGAGCGGATCGCGCGACTGGGACGCGGCGACCTACGACCGGATCGCCGACCCGATGACCCGCTGGGGCGGGACGGTCCTCGAACGATTGCCCCTTCGTGGCGACGAGACCGTGCTCGACGCGGGTTGCGGCTCGGGCCGGGTGACCGAGCAGCTGGCCGAGGTGCTGCCGCGCGGGAGGGTCATCGCCCTCGACGGCTCGCCCGCGATGCTCGGGGAGGCGCGCCCCCGGCTGGCCCGCTTCGGCGACCGGGTCGAGTACGTCCTGGCCGATCTGCGCCGGCCCCTTCCCCTGAGCGCACCTGTCGACGCGATCCTGTCGACCGCGACGTTCCACTGGGTCCCCGACCACGCCGCGCTGTTCGCCAACCTGGCGGCCATCCTCCGGCCGGGCGGCCGGCTGGTTGCCCAATGCGGCGGCGCCGGCAACATCGCCTCGATCGTGGCGATCCTGGTCACCCTCGGCGACCGCTGGCCCGGCCCATGGACGTTCGCCACTCCGGCCGAGACCGAGGCGCGCCTGCGGGCCGCGGGCTTCACCGACGTGACGGCCTGGCTGCAGCCCGAGCCGACGCCGCTCGAGCCCGGGCCGGCGACCGAGACCTACCTGCGCACGATCATCCTGGGCGACCATCTCGCCCGCCTGTCGGCGGCCGAGCGGGACGGGTTCGTGCGGGCCGTGGCTGCCCGCCTGCCCCAGCCGGCCGTCGACTATGTCCGGCTGAACATCAGCGCCCGGCGCGCGGACTGAGCGTCAAGCCTCAGCTGGCCGAGTGGCTCCGGAAGCAGTCCGAGCAGTAGACCGGGCGGTCCATCCGGGGCTTGAACGGGACCTGGGCCTGATTGCCGCACGACGAGCAGAGGACCGCGAAGTACTCCCGGGTCGGCCGGTCGCCGCGCTCGTAGCCGCGCGGGCCGCCGATGTCGCGCAGGTCGTAGTCGGCTGATTCGCGGCCGACCCGCCGGCTGGCGCGGCAGGTGCTGCAGCGCTTGGGATCGGAGACGAAGCCCTTCTGGGTGTAGAACTCCTGGTCGGCGGCGCTGTGAATGAACTCGACGCCGCAGTCGACGCAGGTGAGAGTTCGATCGGCGTACGTCATCGGGTCCTCCAGACTCATTGCTCGTGGCGTGGTTCGCGGACAGGGCACGGCGGAGGACGGAAGAGAGCCGGCGAGTCCTACGCAGGTGCCGCGCGATCCAGGTCCCGATGCCGAAGGTCCCTGTCGGGGCACACCGGTGTTAGAGCCGCGAGGATACCAAAGGTTCCGGAATCCGGCTTCCCCCGAGTGCCATCGAACCTGTCACAATGCGGCTCGAAACTCGGGCTGGCGAGCGAGAGCAAGGGGGCTTCTCGCTCGCGCCACTACCCGCCGCGGAGATCAGCCCGGGCCGCCTCGAGAACATCGAACCGATCACGCTGGAGGCGCACCGGCGATGCTCCGACTCCTGCAGACCTCGGACCTGCACCTCGGTGCGCGGGCCGTGGATCTGGGCGAAGCGGCCGCCACGCTCCGCGACCGCCGTTTCGCGGCCTTCGAGCGGACGCTCGCCCTGGCCGTCTCCGAGCAGGTCAACCTGGTCCTGATCGTGGGCGACCTGTTCGACTCGAACAATGTCACCCGGAACCTGGTCGGGCGGGTGGCGAAGTCCCTGGCGGGTCTGGCCACGGCCGGGATCAAGACCGTGATCCTGCCCGGCGACCACGATCGCCTCGACCCGTCGTCGGCCTACCACGCCTTCGACCTGGCCGCCCTGGCGGGCACGCCCGGCTCGATCATCGTTCTCGACCCGGCCGCCGGGCCGGCCGGCGACCTGACCCTGACCGAGCTCGACCTGCGGATCACCGCGCGCTTCCCGGCGCCGGACCTGCCCGACGATCGCTGGCGGGTGGGCCTCGTCCACCGCCCGGGACGGCCGCGAGACGACGAGATTGCCGGGGCCGGGGTCGATTACCTGGCCGTCGGCGGGCCGCACGAAGCGGCATCAGGCACGGCCGCCGATGTGGCCTGGGGCGCCAGCGGGGCGCCCGACCTGGTCAACGCCGGGCGGGATCGCGCCGGCGAGATTCTCATCGTCCGGTTCGACGAGCAGGGCGATCGGCGGGCCGTCGCGGTCGAGCGCCGCCGGGTCGGCACGACTCGCTTCGAGGCGATCAGCCTGGACGTGGGCGGATTCGCGAACGACGCGGCGCTCGGCGCGGCGATCGCGGCCCGGGCCGACGGTGGTGCCGGGGCCGACCTGATCCTCGACGTCCGGCTGACCGGCGCCTGGCCCGATTCGCTCGAGGCCGATCCGGACGCCCTCGAGGCCGGCCTCCGCTCGCGGTTCCTGGGTCTCCGGGTGTACAGCGAGGCCAGCCCGGTCCTGACCGGCGCGGCCGCCCCGTCCGCGGAGACCGTCGCCGGCGCGTTCGTGCGCGACCTCGAGGTCCGGATCGCGACGCCGGTCGCGGGCGATCCCCCCGCCGACGAGCTGCGCGAGGCCCTCCGCCTCGGCCGGCGCCTCCTGATCGAGGGGGGCGGCGGCTGATGGCCGCCTTTCGGATCATCCGGGTCCGGCTCGCCGACATCCGCCGCCACGCGGCGCTCGACGTCTCGTTCGCGCCCGGCCTGACGGTCGTCAAGGGACCGAACGAGGCCGGCAAGTCGAGCCTGGCCGAGGCGATCGAGCTCGGCCTGACGCCCGCCGGCGCCGTGACCGCCGACGCGCTGCGGACATGGGGCGCCGCGGCCAATGCGGTGCCCACGATCACGATCGACTTCAGCGTCGATGCCGATCCAGACACGGCTCACCAGCCGCCCGTCCCGACGGGGCCCCGGAGCGGGCGGCTGACCCGCACCTGGAGCACGGCCGGCATCACCACCAGCCTGCTCCTCGACAGGACCACGATCAGCGACCCGAGCGCGATCGATGCCCAGCTGCGAACCCTGACCGGCCTGCCCAGTGCGGCATTCTTCCGGGGCACCGCCCTGGTCCATCACGCTGACCTGACCGGGATCTCGAACGACGCCACGATCCGTGAGCGCCTGGCGGCCTCGATCACGGCTGCCGACCGGCGAACGGCGGCGGCCAAGGCGACGATCATGGCGGCCCTTGCCGACCTGCAGGATCGGGGCGAGAACAATCCCGGCCGGGTGGGCGTCGCCGAGGCGGCCGTGGGCCGGTCGGCCACCCTGGTCGAGTCGGGCGACGCGGCGCTCGCCCGCCTGGCCGTGGATCGGGCCGCGGCGGTCACCGCCGAAGCGGCCCAGGCCGCCGCCACGACCCACCTGGCCGAGCGCAGAAGCCTGCTCGAGCAGGCCCGCCAGGCCGAGAAGCTGACCACCGAGCGGGATGCCGCCACGGATCGGGCCCATCGCTACGCCGAGGCGATCACGATCGCCCGGGACCTCGCCACCCTGGCCACCAGCCATCCATCGAGCGAGCCGCTGACGATCCTGCGCCAGTCGGTCGGCCGGCTGATGACCCTCGACGGGCGGATCAACGAGCTCAAGCGGCTCCTGGAGGGCGAGGTCCAGGTCGAATTCGAAGCGACGGCCCCGGCGCCAACCTGGCGCCTGCCGACGATCGTCGGGCTGTTGGCGATCCTGGTCGGGATCGGGCTGGCCGTGAGCGGGCTGCTGGNNGCCCGCCGCCGGCGAAGCTCGGCGATCGTCGTGGATCGCTCGAAACAGCTGGGCGACATCCAGATCGACCGTCGCCTGCGCGGACGGTCGCAGCTCGAGAACGAGCTGAAGGAATGCGAAGGCGACTTCAGCCAGCAGCTGAACGGGATCAGCCAGCCGGACCTGGCCGCGGCCCAGTCCGAGCTCGGCCTCGAGGAGGCTCACGTCGCCCGGATCGATGAGCTCACCACCCGGCTTGAAAGCCTGGTCGGTCGCGACGCCGTCGAGACGTTCCCCACCAGCCGCGACTCGGCCCTCGCCGCGGCCGCCAACCGCTCGGCGGACCTGGCCAAGCTGCCCGACGAGGCCCGGGCCGAGGGTGCAGTGGTCCGCGTGGAGGCCGGGATCAGCCAGGCCGAGGCCGCCCTCGAGGCCGCCCGCCAGACCGCGGCGACCAGCCGCGCCGCGGTCGAGGCCAGCCCCGTTGACTCCGAGCAGACGACCGGCGAGGCTGAGCGCCTCGGGGTCTGGCAGGGCCAGCTGGCCCGCCTCCAGCGCCGGGTCCGGATCCAGCAGGCGGCCCTCCAGGGGATCGAGCGGGCGGAGGCGGCGACCACCGCCCTGACGACCCGCTACGTCGAGCGCCGGGTCAATGCCACGATCGGGCAGATGACCGGCGGCCGCTACCGCCGGGTCGCGATCGATGACGGGACCCTGGCCGTCCGGGTCTTCTCAGCCGATCGGGGCGACTGGGTGCCGATCGAGTCCGTCTCCGACGGCACCGCCGAGCAGGTCCTGCTGGCCGCCCGGATCGGGCTGGTTGGCTTCGTGACCGGCGGCCAGCTGCCGCCGCTCATCCTCGACGACCCGTTCGCCGGCTACGACGACGTCCGCGCGACCCGCTCGTTCGACCTGCTCCGCCAGCTGTCGAGCGGCCAGCAGATCATCTATCTCACCTCGTCGAGCCGGTTCGATCAGCACGGTACGGCCGTCATCGAGCTGGCCGGGCCGACGGCCATCGACGGAGCCGGCGGGCCGCCCTGAGCGTCGTCCTCCTCGGGCTGCTGGCCGCCCTGAGCTGGGGGGCGGGCGACTTTGGCGGCGGGATGGCGGCCCGTCGCGGGCCGCTGCTGGGAATCGTCATCGTCACCCAGTTCGTGGGGGCCGGCCTGACCCTCTTCCTCGCCCTGGGCCGGGCCGAGGCAGTGCCGCCGCCCTGGGAGATCGGCTGGGCCCTGATCGCGGGCGTCTTCGGCGGGGTGGGCATCCTGGCGCTCTATCGCGGCCTGGCCACCGGGCGGATGGGCGTGGTCGCCCCGATCAGCGGGGTGGTCGCCGCGGCGATCCCGGTCGCCCTGGGGATGGTCCTCCAGGGCCTGCCCGGGCCGGCCCGGGTCGCCGGCATGGTCCTGGCCCTGCTGGCAGTGGTCCTCGTGTCACGGGCGGACGGCGGCGGCAGCCGTCGTGACGTGGGCCTCGGCCTGCTGGCTGGATTCGGGATCGCGATCTTCAACGTCGCCGTGTCGCGCTTCGAGCCCGGCCAGGTCTTCGCCCCCCTCACGCTGGTCCGGGCGTCGGAAGGGCTGCTGTGCGTGGGCGTGGTGCTCGCCGGCCGCCGGCCGTGGCGCGTCGGGCGGCCGATCCTGCCGCTGGTGGTCCTGGTCGGTGCCCTGGACATGGGCGGCAATGCTTTCTATATCCTGGCCACCCAGGCCGGCCGGCTCGACGTGGCCACGATCCTGTCGTCGCTCTATCCGGTCACCACGGTCGTCCTGGCCACCGTGATCCTGCGCGAGCGGATCGCCGGCAGCCACCTGATCGGCGTGCTGCTGGCCATCGTGGCGATCGTCCTGGTTGGCGCCGGATGAGCGGCAGCAGGGCTCACCGGCGGGTCAGGGCCAGGTGACGGTCAAGGTCAGGGACGTGAGCCCGAAGCCATCGTCGAGGTTGGCCAGTGTCCCGTTGTAGGCCGTGCCGGCGGTCACCGGGAACGTGCCGGTCGCGTGCGGCGCGTTGCCCGACGACTTCAGGCCATGGGCCGGCGTCGAGGCCGGCTCGACGAGCAGGGCGTAGTCGAAGGCGTGCCCGCCCCAGTCGCCCTTGAGGACGAGCGAGCCGGCGCGCGGGGTGGTCAGCTTGAACGTCGCCCCGTCGTACGGGTACATCTTGCCGTCGAAGCGGCCGTTGGTCAGGGTCACCGACGGGTGCCCCGTCCCGAAGGTCAGGCCGATGTCGAGGGTCGGCGCGTCGGTGCCGCTGCCGATCGCGGTGAGCGTCCAGTTGGTCTTGGCCCGGACCGTCGTGCCGGTCAGGGTGGCGCTCGGCCCGGTGTGGCAGACGGCGGTCCCGCCGGCCGGCTTCAGGCAGGCGATCGTGCGCCCGCTGGTGACCGTCGGCTTGAGCACGACGGTAACGGTGCCCGGTCCCTCGGTCGTGAAGGCAAACGTCCGGGGGAGGCCCGCCAGCGTCCCCTTCTGGGCATCGAGCTTCATCTTCGTGAACGTGATCGTGGTCAGGTTGGCCGGCGCGGTCGGCGAAGGCACCGCTGTCGGCGATGCCGCCGGGACCGACGCGATCGACGAGGGGGCGGTCGACGGCAGGCTGCTGCTCGACGCCAAGGCGGATGGCTGGGCCGAGCTTCCGGCGGCGGTCGTCGGGCTGGGCAGGACGACGGGCGCCGGGCCGCCGGTGATCACGACGGCCGCGGTGATCCCACCGAGGAGGGCGAGGACCACCGCCAGGATGATCGCGATGGTTTGCCAGCGGTCATTCACGGCATGCATCTCCTGATCCGGCGAGGCAACGCCGATGGCGACAGCGTAGCGGCCCGGGCAACCCTCGTCAGCCGGATCGTTGTCGCCTCGGCCTCGGCGGGATCGGCCAGGACGACGAGCGCCGCGAGGTTCTCGGCCTCGAGCTCGCCCTGATCGAGGGCCAGGCGCAGGGCCGCCTGCTGGCGGCGAATGGCCGGTTCGGGTACGACCCGCCCGGCCCTCGCCGCGTTCCGGCCGAGCGACAGCTCGGCAGGCAGGTCGAGGACGATCGCGACGACCGGCCGGCGATGCTCGCGGGCCAGCCGGTGGAGCGGCCGGCGGGCGGACGCCGCGATGTTCGTCGCGTCAATGACGGTCAGCTGGCCGGTCGCCAGCCGACGTCCGGCGCGGTCATGGAGGATTCGGAAGGCGATCGGGCTGACCGCCTGGTTGGCCGGATCGCCGCTGACCTCCGCCCGGAGGGCGTCGGAGGACAGGATCGACTCCGCCGGGAAGAGGCGGGCCGCCAGGGTGCTCTTGCCCGAGCCGGCCGGCCCGACGAGCAGGACGAGGGCATCGGCGGGGATCTCGATCCGGCGGATCAACGGGTGGGCGGTCATCGTCGTGATCATGCCCCTCGTCCAATGGTTCGGGTAGCCTTGGGGCGGTGAGACCCGACCTCCCATCCGACGATCGGCGCGCGGCGGTTGCGCCGGTCCAGGACTGGCGGCTGCTGCTCCTAGTCTTCTGCGTCACGTCCGTGGTCGAGAGCCTGGGCGTCAGCCAGATCTTCGCCTTCGCCCCGGCCTACCTCTCCCAGATGGGCGTGGCCGACGCCGACCGGCTCCACTTCATCGGCCTGTTCAGTGCCCTGATCTTCGTCGTCGGCGCGCCGCTCGTGCCCCTGTGGGGGGTGTGGGCCGACAAGTACAGCCGCAAGGCAGTGATCGTCCGGAGCGCCCTGGTCGAGGCGCTGGTCTTCGCCTGCGTTGCCCTCAGCCGGGAGCCGTGGCAGCTGGCCGGCTCGATGCTCCTAGTCGGCTTCCAGCTGGGCAACACCGGGGTGATGCTGGCGGCGATCCGGGACGCGACGCCGCGTTCCCGGCTCGGGACGGCGATCGCCCTGTTCGGCGCGAGCGGTCCGATCGGGATGGCGATCGGGCCCGTCCTCGGTGGCCGGATCGTGGACGGACTGCACCAGGGCCTGCCGGCGATCTTCTGGGTCTCGGCCGGTCTGTCGGTCGGCACAGCGCTGCTGGTGACCTTCGGCTCGCGGGAGGTCCGGCCGGCAGTCATCCCCCAGGGCCGGCTGGTCAGCCTGGCCTTCGGCGCGGTCCGCGGGGTGCTGGTCGATCCGGCGATCCGGCGGGTCTTCCTGATCTTCGGGGTGGCCTTCCTGGGTGCCCAGATGAGCCGGCCGTACCTGCCGGTCCTGGTCGAGAATGTGAACGGCAAGCTGGACCTCGCCAGCGCGATCGGCTTCGTGAGCGGGACGGCCGCCCTGGTCGGTGCCCTGGTGTCGCCGATTGGCGGCTGGATCGGCGACCGGGTCGGCTTCCGGCCGGTGCTCGTGGGCGGCCTCTTCCTGGGCGGCGTGTCGGCCGCCATCCTGCCCCTCCTGCCCAGCGTCGGGACCCTGGCGGTCGGCGTGCTCGTATTCGGGGCCTGCTATTCGGTCGAGGCTGCGATGGTCTTCGGCCTGCTGGCGACCGAGGTCCCGGCCGAACGCCGATCGGCGACCCTCAACCTGGTCTACCTGCCGCTCTATGCGGCCGGGATCATCGGCCCGATCCTCGGCGCGATCGTGGTCGGCTTCGGGATCTGGGCGCCGTTTGTGGCCGCCGCGGCCGTCTTCGTGACCGGTGCCCTGGTGGTCGCCGCGATGTCGACCAAGTCGACCCGGGCGACCGGCAGCGCCTGACTCAGGCCGGCGCCCCGAGGCGGTCGATGAAGCCCGATTCGGACGACCCGTCGGCGCCGATCCGGCCTTCGCCGGCGGCCGGTCGCGACCAGAACGCGTTCCGGCGGGGGTCGCGCAGCGGGATCACGGCCAGCAGGATCGCCAGGCCGCCGTACCACAGCGCCGGGAGGGCCAGCATCGCCGCGACCGGGACGGCCCAGCGCCGATCGGTCCGGGCACCCCAGACCACGACGGCGGCCGCGATCGGTAGCCGCAACCAGAGCGAGATCGGAAGCGCCGCCCAGGTGCCGCTCGTCTTGCCGACGCTGGCCCCGATCACGCCCAGCCATTCGAGCCAGGCCCGCGGGTCGATTGCCAGGGAGACGACCACGATCCCGGCCGTCGCGCCGAGGGCGATCCCCAGCGAGCGCCATTCGCGCCGGACGGCGAACCACAGCAGGCCGATCCCCGGCGTGACCTTGGTCAGCAGGATCAGCGACCATGCGGCCGGGTAGCGGAAGCCGATCACGATGGCCACGGCCACCAGCAGGTGGATGTTGCCCCCGATCAGCTCGGGCACGGCGACCACGAGCGCCAGGGCGAACAGGCGCGGACCGGACAGGAAGCGAACGGCGAGCAGCAGCAGGACGGTCCAGATCCCCAGGAACGGCTCCCAGGTCAGGACCTTCAACGGGGCCAGGAGCTGGAGGAATGCCGGCGAGTAGACGTAGGCGATCGGGGCCGTCCACTCCGACAGCGCGTACGGCGCGTCGAAGCCCGGCACCCAGTAGCAGCGAGCGTCCTGGCCGGTGATCAGGAACCGGCTCCACGGCTCGCCGAAGGCCATCACCAGGATCCAGATCCCGACGGCGGCGGCGATCCCGACGAGCTCGATCGAGACGACGGGACGCTGGAAGCGGGGCCTCGTCGAGCCCCCGACGAAGCTGCGGTTAGCGAGGGTCATCGAATCAACCCGGCAGATCCCGGTCGAGAGGACCGGTGTAGCGCATGTCGGGCCGGATCAGCTTGTCCGCGCTGACCTGCTCGATCGCGTGCGCGGTCCAGCCAGCATGACGGGCCAGGGCGAAGGTGGCCGGGAACAGGTCGGGCGTCAGGCCGACTCCCTCGAGGACGGCGGCGGCGTAGTACTCGACGTTGGTCTTCAGGCTGCGGCCCGGCTTCAGCTCGGCCAGCACCCGCAGGACGACATCCTCGACGGCGATCGCCAGGTCGAGCCACTCGGGTCGCTCGTCCATCGCCTCGGCCACCTGGCGGAGCGCTGCGGCGCGCGGGTCGTAGGCCCGGTACACGCGGTGGCCGAAGCCCATGATCAGGCCGTGATTGGCGATCTTGTCGCGGGCCCAGGCCTCGGCGTGGTCGATCGAGCCGATCTCGTGGAGCTGGCTGACGACCTCGGCCGGGGCGCCGCCGTGGAGCGGCCCCTTCAGGGCACCGATCGCGCCGCAGACCGCCGAGGCGAGGTCCGAGCGGGTGGCGGTGATCACCCGGGCGGTGAACGTCGAAGCGTTCAGGCCGTGCTCGGCTCCGACGATGAAGTAGGCCTCGAGCGCCCGGGCGGCGGCCGGATCGGGCGCGGCCCCGGTGAGCTGTTGGAGGAAGCCGCCGGCCAGGTCAAGCGACAGGTCCGGCTCGACCGGTTCGAGGCCCTGCCGCAGCCGGCCGAAGGCGGCCAGGGCCGACGGCGAGAAGCCGGTCAGCTCGCGGGCCTGCTCGGGCGTCGGCGGCCAGGCGATCCTTTGGGTCGCGCCCCAGACCGAAACGGCCGTGCGCAGGGCGTCCATCGGATGGGCGTCATGGGGCAGCTCGCGCAGGCTGGCCAGGACCGGCGCCGGGACGGGCCGCGGGTTGAGCTCGGCGCCGGGGTGCCACTCGCCGGTCCAGAGCAGGTCGGCGACCTCGGCGTAGGTCCCCCGGGTCACGAGCTGGCCGATCGGATAGCCCCGGTAGAGGAGGCGTCCGCGGGCTCCGTCGACGAGGGCGATGGCGCTCTCTGCGCCGATCACGCCGGCGAGTCCGGGCGAGTAGGGTCGAGCGTCCTCGAGGCTGGTTGGGGCGGTCGCGACGGCGCTCGTCGGGCCGGCGGTGGTCGCGTCGGTCATGGTGCGATGGTATCGCGCTCGGCCAGAAAGCCCTCGACCACGGCCACGAAGATGGCCGGACTGGTGTGGTGGGCGGCGTGCTTCTGGCCGGTCAGGCTGATCAGCCGGCCGTCCGGCAGGAGGGAGTCGAGCTCGCGTGTGCCGGCCGTGAAGATGTCCGGGCTGGCGCCCCCGACGAGCTGCAGGACGGGGATCCGGATCTCGGCAAAGTGCTCCGCGGCGGCGTCCCGGCCGGCCTCGGCTCGCAGCTCTCGGATCGCCGTCGGGGCCGCGGCGGCCCGCACCGGCCAGGTGGCCGCCGCCCGGTAGGCCTCGACCTCAGGCGGGGAGAGGCCGACCACTTCGCCCATGAAGGTGGCCATCACCCCGTCGAGGTCGCCCCGCGCGGCCAATGCATCGAGCCGAGCCAGCAGGTCGGGATCCTGGAAGGCCTGTCCGTGCGGCGCCGGAGCTCCTTCGTAGACGACCAGCCGGCGGAGGTGGTCGGTCAGGAGGGCGGCGCCCAGCCCGCAGCGGCCGCCAAAGGAATGGCCGAGGACGTCGACCGGCCACGCGGTCGCAGCGGCCAGCCAGTCGACGACGGCCGCGACATCCTCGTACTCGCGCTCGATCGCGTAGGGCGGCCGGTCGCCACTGGCGCCGCGGCCGCGACGGTCGATCGAGATCACCCGACGATGCTGCGCGAGACGCGGCGCCACCGCCCGGAACGCCGTGTGATCGGCCGTGGCGCCGTGGACCAGGACGACGGCCGGCGTCGCGGGATCGAGGACGCCCGCGGCGTCGGGCCGTTCGGTCTCCCACCAGGCGATTGGCGTGCCATCGGCGGACTCGACCAAGCCGTTCGGCGGGGTCTGGGCGATCATCCCTTCGAGCGCAACCGCGCTCCGGCCGCCGCGTCGACGAGCCAGCTCGCCGATCCCCGCCGGGCGAGCTGGCCGGGCAGCCCCTTGGACGCCGCCGGGTCGAGGCGCGGGCCGTCGAGGATCCGGGCCAGGACCTCGGCCTTCGCCCCGCCGGTGACCATCGCCAGGATCGCGCCGGCGGCGTCGAGGATCGACGGATTGAAGGTCACCCGGGGCAGGTGCGGCTCGATGTGGGTCGGGGCCGGGATGGCCAGGGCCAGCTCGTCGGAACCGATCGCCGGGCTGCCCGGGAAGACCGACAGGAGGTGGCCGTCCGGCCCGATCCCGAGCAGGACCAGGTCGAAGCTCGGCAGGCCGGCCGGATCGAGCGGGACCTGCTCGCGGGCCTCCGCCGCGTAGGTCGTGGCGCACCAGGCCGGCCCGAGCTCCTCGGCGATCGCCCGGCCGGCCGGCCAGGGATGGACGTGCTCGACCGGGATTGGGACGCCGTGGGCCTCGTCGAGGAGGATCTCGTCGACCGCGAAGACGTTCGAGAGGGGATGGTCGCGGGGCACGTAGCGGTCGTCGCCCCACCAGACGTGGACCGCCGCCCATGGCACCCGGCTTCGGAGCGGCTCGCTCGTCAGGCGCACGTAGAGCGCGGCCGGCGTCGAGCCGCCGGTCGTGGCCAGGTCCGCCCGGCCCCGCTCAGCCGCCGCCGCGGCCAAGGCATCGGCGACCCGCCCGGCCGCGGCGTCGGCCAGCAGGTCGGGATCGGCGAAGACCATGACGTCGGGCTCGCCGAGGTCTCGTTCGACGTGACCACTCACGCTCAGGCCGCGGCCACGATCAGGGCGGCCATCCGGACGGCATCGTCGGCGACCTCGTTGCGGCCACCGGCTTCGATCGCCTCGGCCAGCAGGTCGGCCTCGGTCCGGCGGGCCGCGTTGAAGCGCCGGTCGAGAATCTCGACGCCGTCCTGCCAGGCCCGGACGCCGACCGATTCGGCCTCGGCCGTGACATCGACCCGCAGCTCGGAGCCGCGTCGCTCGCAAAGCAGCTCAACCCGCAGCGTGGTTCCGGCCGGCGTCGACGAGAGGACCGGCCGCATCACGACGGCGATGTCCGAGGTGCCCTGGCGTAGGGTGGCCGCATAGCCACGACCGGGCGCCGGCTTGACCCCCGGCCGGATGGGCGCGGGCGCGCCGGGCACCGGGGCGAGGGGCTTGACCAC
>PNAZ01000045.1:52565-52858 GCA_003169655.1 Chloroflexota bacterium | reverse complement strand
CTCGTTGATCCCCCGCCGGACGACCATGTTGATCTTGAGCGGGCCGAAGCCGGCCTCAGAAGCCGCGGCAATTCCGTCGAGGACCTTGGCCACCGGGTAGTCCACCCCGTTCATCGCCCGGAACGTCTCGTCGTCGAGTGAGTCGAGGCTGACCGTGACCCGGCCCAGGCCGGCTGCGCGCAGCGCACCCGCCAGCTGGCGGAGGGCCGAGCCGTTCGTGGTCAGGGTCAGGTCGAGGGGCTCGCCGTCCGGCCGGCGCAACGCGGCCAGCATCGCGATCAGGTCGGGCAGGT
>PNAZ01000045.1:22727-52539 GCA_003169655.1 Chloroflexota bacterium | reverse complement strand
GTGCACCGGAAGTTGCAGCGGTCGGTAACCGAGATCCGCAGGTCGTGCAAGCGGCGCCCGAGCCGATCGAGCTGCGGCCCGCCGGCCGCGGCCGGGCCGTCAACGGGCACGGCCAACGCCTCTACCGACTCGACGGACGGCGCGCTCGAGGATCGGGCGAGGGGGACCATTGAGCCATGGTAACGCCGAAGCCGGCGCAGACCCTGTGAACAGGCCTGGCCGACGGCCCGCAAACGGGGTCGAATCGGGAGGATTCGCCTGAAAAAGCGCGCAGATGGCCGCCGCCCGGCCCGTCGGTGCGCGATGACAACGGAGGCGATCAACTCGCGGTGACGGCGGACACCGAGGCGATCCCGGCGCGGGACCTCCGGTACCACCGGATCGACCGATTGGTACCACTAGCGCACTCCACCGGACCGCCACCCGCTCCTACGATGCCCACACGTCCTCAGGGACTGCAACCCGAGCTCTCACCTGGAGGGAACCGCACGATCCATGGCGACGACCGAATCACGCACCGGCTTCCGACTCCCCTGGAGCTCGGAGGAGCGGAGTGACAAGGCGCCCGTTGACCGGACCGAGGAGGCAACCACCACGGACGAGGCGACGGACGCCGTGACCGAGGCAACCAGCGTGGCCCCGGACGCGACCGACGAGGCAACCCAGGCGAGCGCCGAGGCGAGCGTCGCCGAAGCCGGCAGCGAGGCCGGACCGGAGGCGACTGCCAGCGCCGAGGCGACCGAGACCAGCGAGACCGATCAGACCATCGCATCAGATTCGAGCCCGAAGGAAGCCTCCGTGGAGTCCACCGCCACAGCCGCACCGCCGCCGTCCCGAACGACGAGCTCGCCTTCCCTGGCCAAGAAGCCAACGAAGTTCGTGCTCGACCTGAGCCGCGCGATGCAGGCCGCCGCCGAGGAATCCCGTGCCCAGACGATGGGCCAGTTCCAGGCCGACGCGAAGACGTTCATCGAGGACATCCACTCCCGATCCGCGGTCGAGGCGACCGACCTGCGCAAGCGGGCGGACGACGACATCTCCGGGATCCAGGACTGGTCCAAGGCCGAGATCGCCCGGATCCGGGAAGAGACCCAGGGCAAGATTGGCGACCGCAAGCAGGGACTCGAGCGCGAACTCGAGGAGCATGCCGGCCAGATTGAATACGAGATCGACCGCGTCCAGAGTCGGGTCGCCGGCTTCGAGCTCGAGATGGAGCGCTTCTTCGAGCTGCTGGTCACCGAGCAAGATCCGACCCAGATCGCGGTGATGGCCCAGACCCTGCCCGAGCCGCCGTCCTTCGACGCAAGCGTACCGTGGCAGCCGTCGGCCGCCGTCGCCGAGCTGATCGGGGACACCCCCGTCACGGCCAGCGCCAGTCCGGCATCCACCGATGCCGAGCCGGAGGCAGCCAGCGCCGAGTCGGGCGTCGGCGACGCCGCGATGGCCGCCATCGAGGCGGCCCACCAGGCCGCCGAAGCCGCCCAGACCGGAGTTGCCGAGGGCGGGGCCGGTGAGGCCGAGGCCAGCGCCGAGGCCACCACCGATGAGGACGATCCGCGCCTGGCCGCGCTCGGCCTGTCGTCGAACTTCGATGCCGCCGAGGCCGAGGCAGCCGCCGAGGCCACGTCGGCCGACGACGAGATCCCGACGATGGGCGACGACGCGGTCGCCGCCCGGCTGGCCGGCCTCGTCCCACCGGAAGGTGAAGTCGAGGCTCGTCCCGCCCGGGCGGCTTCGGAGCGGACGTCCAAGGTCGTCGTGTCGGGCCTGGTCAGCGTAGCCAGCATTGCCAGCTTCAAGCGCCACCTGGGCCGGGTCTCCGGCGTCCAGTCTGTCGGCGTCTCGTCCGGCCCCGACGGCGAGTTCGTCTTCACCGTCCATCACGACGAAGCGGTCAACCTGAACGAGGTAGTGCCTAGCTTGCCCGGCTTCCGGGCGAGGGTCACCAACGCCGCCGATGGCGTCGTCACGGTGACCGCGCACGATCCAGAGTCGGGGAACTAGCCCGAGCATGGCTCGCCAGGCGATCGTCGTCGCACTTCCCCGCGACGAGCAGGTCGCGGTCATCCGGGAGCTCACCGAGGCCGGCTTCGAAGCCCTCGCGGTGACCGCACCGGAGGAGCTCGAAGCCATCCTGAACGCCCGCCGCGAGGTGGGTGTTGCGATCCTGGACGGCGAGAGCGACTTCGACCGCTCGCTCGAGTACTACTCGCTGCTGCACGACTCGGACCGGGACGTCCCGGCCCTGATGGTCGTCTCGCCGCGAGCCCTCGACCGCCTCGCGGGCGCGGCCCCCAAGGCCAACATCAACGACGAGTTCTTCACCCGGCCGTATTCCACCGATTCGCTGCGCTGGCGGATCGAGGCCATGCTGATTCGCTCGGTGACGATCGACGACGGCAGCGGGCCGGTCCTCCAGTCGGGCGGCGACTTCGAGTCGGACTCGTGGTCGAAGCGGGCGACGATCGTCTCGATCTTCAATCCCAAGGGCGGCGTTGGCAAGACGACGACGGCGCTCAACCTGGCTGCCGCGCTGCAGGTCCGGATGGGCCTCAAGGTCATGCTGATCGACGCCGACACGGTCACCGGCCACATCGCCACGTCGCTCGGCCTCGAGTCGGTCACGACGGTGGTCGACGCCTGGACCGAAGACCTGGAGGAGGGTCGCTCGGAGCGCAGCCTGATCGACATCGCCACCCAGCACCAGAACGGCCTGACGGTCTGCGTCCTGACGTCCAGCCCGCTCAACACCGAGATCCTGGTGCCCGAGCGGGTGGGCGATGCGATCCGTGCGGCTCGGCGCGGCTTCGACTTCATCATCGTCGACATGCATCCGTCGTACAGTCCGCTTAACCAGGAGATCTTCGAGCGCAGCGACCGGATCCTGGTCCCGGTGACCCCCGACGTGCCGGCCCTTCGGGCGGCGGTCCAGATGCGCGACGTGGCCCAGGAGCTGGGCGTCCGCGACAAGCTGGCCCTCGTCGTCAACCGGGCCAACAGCGGCGTGTCGGTCGCCGACATGGAACGCACGGTCGGCATGTCCGCCCTGGCCCTGATCCGGTCCGGCGGCCTGCTCTTCGTCCGGGCGGCCAACGAAGGACGCTCGGTGGTCGAGCAGTACCCCAAGGAAAAGGTGACCGAAGACTTCGAGATCCTCGCCCAGAAGCTGGTCGGGGAGGAGTTCCAGGCGGCCGACAAGAGCGCCGCGACGAAGCCGGCCTTCCGGATCTTCAACCGGACGAAGGAAGCCGCCCGAGCCTGACCCGGGCCGGGTTCCCAAACCGCGAGCTTAGCCCCGGGTGCCCTCGCCCGCGCCGGTCTGCTCGACCTGTTCCACCCGTCGCAGGTACTGGCGATTGACCAGGATCGTGTCCGTCGGGTTGTCGCCGATGCGGGTCTCGTCGAGCATCACCAGCCCGCCGGTCACCGCGAAGAACATGTCGTTCGAGCGGTCCAGCAGGCGCTCGGGCTCGAAGCCGGGAAAGAGGTGGACGGTGCCCCGCACCCGGAACGGGGGGACCTCGAGAGCCACCCCGTAGCTCAGCTTGTGGACCCGGTGGGCCGCCTTTTCATCGTCCGAGAAGACGGGCAGCGATCCTTCGCCGGCCAGGACCACCATCAGGTCGTATGGGTCGATGCTGCGCAGGCCGGGCACCGGGCTGAACGGCTCGGAGCCATCGAGCGGGGCCCAGTTGACGTCCCGGATCGAGATCGCGTCGCGCCGGTTCAGGGCGTCCAAGAGGCGCCCGCTCACCGCCATCACGCCGACCAGCCGCCATTCCTCGGTCAGTCCGTCGAAGGCTACCCCGCCTCCGTCGGTGGGCTGGGGGACGGCGGACGGGCTCGACGTCGCGTCGACGGCTGCCTCGTCGGGCTCGGCCGGCTGCGCCTCCCGTTTGCCGAAGCCGAAGGGCATCTACTCCTCCTCGGCCGAGCCGCTGTTGTCGCGGATGGTCTCGACCACCCCGGCGTCGGCCAGCGTCGTCGTGTCGCCCAGGACCCGATTCTCGGCGATGTCGCGCAGCAGCCGGCGCATGATCTTGCCCGAGCGGGTCTTGGGCAGGTCGGGCGTGAACATCAGGAACTTGGGCCGGGCGATCGGGCCGATCACGTAGGCCACGTGCTCGCGCAGCTGGACTGCCAGGCTGTCGTTGGCATCGACCCCGGTCTTGAGGGTCACGAAGGCGAAGATCGCCTGGCCACTGATCTCGTCGACCTTGCCCACGACCGCCGCCTCGGCGACGCTGGGGTGGTCGACCAGGGCCGATTCGACCTCGATCGTGCTGATCCGGTGGCCGGCGACGTTCATCACGTCATCGACCCGGCCGAGCAGCCAGTAGTAGCCCTCCGCATCGCGCTTGGCGCCGTCGCCGGCGAAGTACATCCCGGGAAAGCGGCTCCAGTAGGTCGAGCGATAGCGGTCGGGGTCGCCGTAGATCCCCCGCAGCATCGACGGCCAGGGCTGCTTGAGGACGAGGTAGCCGCCGCCACCGAACGGCACGCTCTGGCCGGCGGCATCGACCACGTCGGCCACGATCCCGGGCAACGGGAAGGTCGCCGAGCCGGGCTTGGTGGTCGTGACCCCGGGCAGCGGGCTGATCAGGATCGAGCCGGTCTCGGTCTGCCACCAGGTGTCGACGATCGGGGTCCGGCCGCCGCCGATGTTGCGCTGGTACCACAGCCATGCCTCGGGGTTGATCGGCTCGCCGACCGACCCCAGGACCCGCAGCGACGACAGGTCGTGGCGGGCCGGGTAGGCCTCGCCCTGCTTCATGAACGAGCGGATCGCGGTCGGCGCGCAGTACAGGATCGTGACCTTGAGGTCTTCGACGATCTGCCACCAGCGATCCCAGTCGGGCGTGTCGGGGGCACCTTCGTACAGAACCCCGGTGGTGGCATTGGCCAGCGGGCCGTAGACGATGTAGCTGTGGCCGGTCACCCAGCCGATGTCGGCCGCGCACCAGTAGACGTCATCGGGCTTGACGTCGAAGACGATCTCGTGGGTGAAGGAAGTGCCCAGCAGGTAGCCGGCGGAGGTGTGGATGATCCCCTTCGGCTTGGCCGTCGTGCCCGACGTGTAGAGCAGGTAGAGGAGCTGTTCGCTGTCGACCGGGACGGGCGGGCAGATCGGATCCTGGCGGTCGACGATCTCGTGCCACCAGTGGTCGCGGCCCTCGACCATGTGCAGGCCCTCGCCCAGCCGGCTGACGACGATCGTGCCGGTGATCGAGGGGGTCGAGACGAGCGCCTCGTCGGCGTGGTGCTTGAGGCCGACCGCCTTGCCCCGCCGCCAGCCGCCGTCGGCGGTGATCAGGACCTTGGCCTGGGCATCGTTGATCCGGTCGGACAGGGCCTCGGCCGAGAAGCCGCCGAAGATAACCGTGTGGGCCGCCCCCAGCCGGGCGCAGGCCAGCATCGCGATCGGCAGCTCGGGGATCATCGGCATGTAGATCGCGACCCGGTCGCCGGCCACGATACCGAGCTCCTTGAGGGCGTTGGCCGCCTTGCCCACCTCGCGCAGGAGGTCGGCGTAGGTCAGGGTCCGGGTGTCGCCCGGCTCGCCGATCCAGTGATAGGCCACCTTGTCGCCGAGGCCGTTCTCGACGTGCCGGTCGAGGCAGTTCTCGGAGACGTTCAGGCGGCCGCCGAGGAACCACTTGGCGAAGGGCAGGTTCCATTCGAGGGTCGTATGGAACGGCTCGGTCCAGCGCAGCCGCTCACGGGCGCGCTTGGCCCAGAAGGCCTCGAAGTCGGCCTCGGCCTCGGCGTACAGGTCCGCTGTCCCGTTGGCCTGGGCGCTGAACGCCGGGTCCGGCGCGAACTTGCGCGCCTCGACGAGGAGGTTCTCGATCTCGGGCTGGGACGCGGGTTCACTGCTCACACGGCTTCTCCTGCGGCTTCTGCCTGCATTCTACGCGGGGCGCTCGGGGCCAAGCCCCGCCACCCTGGCCGGCTCAGGCGTCGGGGGGCATGGCCGGGGGCGGCGGCTCGGGGCCGGGCGGATCGTCGCCGGCCTGCGAGCGAGGACCGGCGCTCGCCGCCATCAGGCCGCTGACGGGCATCCCCGAGGGCAGCACCGGGGCGGGGATCTCGATCCCGTTGGCGGCCATCGCGGCCAGGATCCGCTTGCGCAGCTCGCCGGTGACCGCGACCATCTCGCCGGCCCGGACACGGCCGAGGATCTTGAGCGTGATCCCCCGCTCGCCGAGCTGGTCGACCCGATCGACGGTCGGCGTCTCGAGGATCTTGTCGGCCCAGGCGGGATCGGCGGCGAGGGCGGCGCCGACCGCATCGAAGACGCTGATCGCGTACTCGATATCGGTGCCGTAGGCGACGACCACGTCGTGGTTGATCCGGCGCCACACCCGGGTCCGGTTGGAGGCGACCTTGATCTCGCCGTTCGGCACGTTGTGGACGACCCCGTCCGCGTCGCGCAGGACCGTCCGGCGCAGGGTCAGCTCCTCGACCGTGCCGGTCACCCCGGCGATCTCGACGACGTCGCCCTGGCCGTACTGGTTCTCGAGCAGGATCAGGATCCCGGAGAAGAAGTCGCGAACGATGGCCTGGGCGCCGAAGCCGATCGCGATTCCGACCACGCCCAGGCCGGCGATCGCCGGCCCGACGTCGAGGCCGATCTGCTCGAGGACGAGGAGGCCCCCGATGGTCATCACGAAGCCCTTCACGACGTAGCCGACGAGGGCCTCGATGGTCGCGAAGCGCTTGCTGACCTCGGCCGCCTCGTCGAGGCTCGACTCGGATTGGGCCCGGGCCTGCATCGCCCCCAGGACCCGGCGCACAGCGCCCAGCGACAGGCGGGTGATCGCGATGCACACGACCACGATGACGAGGACGATCAGCAGCCGGTCGGCAATGACCGCCAGCCAGCCGGAATAGGTATCGGGCATGTCCGCTCCAGCCTAGCGCGACCGGGTGCCCGGCTGCCGGACCCGGAGCCTGGTCAGGCCGCGGCGCCGCCCAGGCGGACGGAGATCGCGGCGGCGGCCTCGCGGGCCTGCGAGGCGAGCTCGGGGATCCGGCGCGGCGTCAGGCGAAAGGCCGGGCCCCAGATGTCGACCGCGGCGATCACCGCGCCACGCGCGTCGTGGACCGGGGCGGCGACGGCGTTGAGGCCCAGCTCGAACTCGCCGATCGCCGTGGCATAGCCCCGCCGGCGGACCCGGGAGAGCTCCTCGAGGAGCGGCTCGAGCTCGGTGATCGTGCGCTCCGTATAGGCGGCCAGGCCCTTGCGCACGACGCGCAGGACCTCGCGCTCGGCGAGGGCCGCCAGGAGGACCTTGCCCGACGCAACGCAATGGAGGGGCGTGGACCGCCCGGTCCAGTCGCCGACTGCGATCAGGTTCGGGCCGTCGGCCTGGGCCACGGTCAGGAGCTGGTCACCCTCGAGCGCCCCGAGGCCGGTCGTCTCGCGGGTCAGCCGGGCCAGCCGCTCGAGCTCGGGCATCGCGATGCCGCGCAGGTCGAGGGTTCGCTCGGCCCGTTCGGCGAGGCGGATGACCACCAGCCCGAGGCGATACTTGCCGGTCTCCTCGTCCTGCTCGACGAGGCCTCGCCGTTCGAGCGTGGCGAGCAGGCGCGAGGCCGTCGACTTGTGGAGGCCCAGCCGCCGGGCGAGCTCGGTCACCCCGGCTTCACCGGCCGATTCGCCGAGGGCCAGCAGGAGCGAGGCCGCCCGATCGACGGAGCGGACCGCATTCCCGTCGATCAACGATCGCTCGCCATCAACCGAGGACGAGACTGGGCGCGGCGATCCCCTGGGTCCGGGCGTCGAGGGCCGCCGCCAGCGAGCCTTCGAAGGCTTCGAGGACCTGGGCCTCGTCGGCGTCGTCGTGGGCCGCGCACAGGAACCACGGCTCCCGCGAATCCGGCTCGGGCATCGCCCCGCGGGGGTGCATCCCGACCGCGACCGCGTCGTACAGGTCGTGGTCTGTGTTCACCCAGTCGCGGTACTCGCGCACATCCTGGTCGGTGAACATGATCCCGAACATCGCCGGCACCCCGGTGAAGTTGTAGGGCAGGCCTTTCGCGTCGAGGATCGAGGCAAGGCCGGCCTGGATCGACAGGCCGCGCTGCTTGATCCCTTCGACGACCGAGCCGTCCTTGAGGATCGAGAGGGTGGCGACGGCCGCTGCGGCCGCGATCCGATTGCCGGCATAGGTGCCGCCGTGGCTGACCTTGTCGGGCAGCATGCTCATGACCTCGCGGCTGCCGCCGAAGGCCGCGGCGGGATAGCCGTTGCCGATCGCCTTGGCGAACGAGGCCAGGTCCGGCTTGATCCCGAAGTATTCGGCCGCCCCGCCCCGCGCGATCCGGAAGCCCGTCTTGACCTCGTCGAAGATCAGCAGCGCCCCGAACTCCTTGGTGATCGCCCGGACGCCCTGGTGGAAGCCTTCCTTGGGCAGGATCCCCTGGGCGTTGCCCAGGACCGGCTCGATGATCACGGCGGCGATGTCGTCGCCCTCGGCCTCGAAGACCGCCCGGAGCGTGGCCAGGTCGTTATAGGGCACCGGGATCACCGTCTGGGTGACCGCCTCGGGGATCCCCCGACCCCAGGCCAGGCGGACCGGATTCTCGCGGTCACCAAGCTCGCCCATGTCGTTGGGCAGGACGCTGATCAGGGCGTAGTCGTGGACGCCGTGGTACTGGCCCTCGAACTTGATGATCTTCGTCCGGCCGGTGTAGCCCCGGGCGATCCGCATCAGGTGCATCGTGGCCTCGGTGCCCGAGACGGTCATCCGGACCATCTCCACCCAGCCGGTGATCTCCTTGATCAGCTCGCAGGCCCGGACCTCGTCCTCGCTCGTCAGCGAGAAGCTGACGCCCCGGCGCATCCGCTCGTTGACGTAGTCATCGACGCGCTCGTCCGCGTGGCCGAGCATGACCGGGCCATAACCCAGCCGCAGGTCGACGTACTCGTTCTGGTCCAGATCCCAGACCCGGCCACCCTTGCCCCGATCGACGTAGATCGTGTCCTCGCCCCACGCCCGGAAGTTCGAGTCGGTGCCGCCGGGCATCGACTGCAGGGCGCGCTGGTAGAGCGCGGCCTGCCGCTGGCGCTTGAGGGTCGGAGTCGGGCGGATGGCGGGTTCGGTGGCCATGAATCCCTCCGGGATGGAGCTCCGGTCACCTCGCTGCGCCGGTCCGGCGGGACGACGCCTCGGTGCGACAGGCGGGACGGTTGCCCGATTCGCGGAACGCCCAGCAGGACCGTTGCGCGATACGGGACTGGATCGACCCCAGAATGCCACGGGACCTGCGCCCCGGTCAACACGATATTCGCGGGCGAGAGGCGATTCCGGTGCGGAATTCGGCCTGGATTTGCCCTCGAAGGCAGCAAACCGTGGGCGCTGGGACGCTCGGCCGCTCAGGCCGGCGGGGGCCCGAAATCCAGCCGGACGAGCCAACGCGGGAGGCCCGCGCTACGGGCGGTCGTCAGCAGGACGCGCCGAAACCCGGCAGCGTCGAAGATCGAGGCGATCCCGACATAGGCAAAGCCGGCGTCGATCCGGCGTCCACCGGGATCGACGGGATAGGCCTCGACCCCGGGCGCGCCGGCCGCGCGGGCGGCTTCGACGACGTGCGCCAGCAGGGCCCGGGCGACGCCCCGCCGGCGGTAGCCGACCCTGATCCGGAAGCAGCCGATCGCCCAGACGGGCAGGTCGTCGATCGCCGGAATCACCCGGGATCGATCGAGCCGAGGCGTCGCCGTCCTGACGCTGACGCCGCACCAGCCGACCGGCTCGCCGTCCAGGTAGGCGATGAAGCCCGGCGGCGGAGGCCCGGCCTCGACCTGGGCGCGGAGCATTTCCGGCCGGGTCAGCGGCGCCTTGCCCGGCAGGCGGGCAAGGCCGCGCCAGGGCTGGCACCAGCAGCCGCGGTCGGCGCCATCGCCGCCCAGCAGGACCTCGACATCCGGCCAGCGGTCGGCCGTGGCGGGCAGCACCTCCAATTCCGTCGAAGGCGAGGGTAAGAGTCGGGTCATCGTGTCCACCGCCCGATTGCCCGGGTTCGTCTGACTGTCGCTACCAGGCACGGTAACCCGATACATTGCCAGGCAACAGGCACTGCTACCGTTCGGGCGTGACCCAGGCTGACGAGCTCTTCAGCGCGATCCGCTCCGGCGACGCGGCGGTCGTCGACCGGCTGCTGACGGAGCGTCCGTACCTTGCCGGGGCGAGCGATGCGGCGGGGCTGTCGGCGGTGACGGTGGCCGCCTATCACCGACAACCGGCGATCGTCGAGCGCCTGCTGGCTGCCAAGCCGGATCTCGATCGGTTCGAGGCGGCGATCGTGGGCGATCTCGGCCGGCTGGCCGAGCTGCTCGACGAGCCCGGTGCCGAGCCGATCGACCAGCGTTCCGGCGACGGCTTCACGGCGCTCCACCTCGCGGCGTTCTTCGGCCGGCTGCGGGCCGCCCAGGAGCTCCTCGACCGGGGCGCCGACCCGAACGCGTGGGCCTCGGGCAACCTGCGCGTGCAGCCGCTCCACAGTGCCGTCTCCGGCGGCCACGAGGCGATCGCCCGGCTGCTGATCGAGCGCGGCGCCGACCCGGACCAACCCCAGGACGGCGGCTTCACCCCGCTCCACGCGGCTGCCCAAAACGGGCTCAGCGGACTGTGCGACTTCCTGATCGCCCACGGTGCCGATCCGAACGCGCTGACCGCGGACATCCTCACCCCCGCCGATCTCGCCGAGCGAGCCGGCCACGCCGATCTCGCCGCCCGCCTCCGCTCCGTCGGCCGTACCGGCGCCAGAGCCGACTGAACCAGACCGGCGACTGGCGTTTCCGACAGAGTCCGATCGATGAACCGCGCCTGAGCGCGCTGGCTCAGGCCGGCGCGGCGACCCAGGTCGGCAGCTCCCGCGAGAGCGTCGCCAGGGGCAGCGAGCCGTGGCCGAGGACGGCGTCATGGAATGCCCGCAGGTCGAACGCCGAGCCATCGCGCTTCTCGATCACCGCCCGTAGGCGCTCGATCTCGCGCTGGCCGATCATGTAGGTCAGGGCCTGGCCCGGCCAGCAGATGTAGCGGTCGGTCTCGATCACCGAATCGGTCTCGGTCAGCCCGGCGCCGCGCAGGAAGTCGATCGAGCGTTGGCGCGGCCAGCGCAGCGCGTGCAGGCCGGTGTCGACGACCAGCCGGGCGGCCCGCCAGGCCATCGCGTCGAGCATCCCGAAGCGCTCAGCCTCGTTGCGGAAGAGTCCCATCTCGTCGGCCAGCCGCTCGGAGTAGAGGCCCCAGCCCTCGACATAGGCGCCACCGACGAGCCGCGAGCCGAGCCGCCGGAACGTGCTCAGGCGCTCGTTCTCCATCTCCATCGCGATCTGGAAGTGGTGGCCGGGGACCGCCTCGTGATAGGTGGTGCTGGCCAGCTTGGAGTAGGCCCGCGAGCCGAGGTCGTAGGTGTTGGCGTAATAGATCCCCGGCCGGGAGCCGTCGGTCGTCGGCGGGTAGTAATAGGCGAACGGACTGTCCTTCTCCTTGTACTCCTCGACCGCCCGAACCTCGCAGCCCGCCCTGGGTAGCGTCCCGAAGAAGCGCGGGGCGAGGGCCATGGCCCGATCGATGTCCTCACGGGCGCGGCCGAGAAGCTCGGCGGCCGACTGCGGGATGTTCGCCGGGTCGGCCGCCAGGTGGGCGCGGTAGGCGGCCGTGTCGTCGCCGAAGCCCTGCGCCCGGGAGATCACCCGGCGCTCGGCCTCGATCCGCTCGAGCTCCTCGAGTCCGATCGCGTGCACCTCGGACGGCTCCAGGGCGAGCGTCGTCCAGGCCAGGACCTGGGTTCGGTAGAGGGCATCGCCGTTGGGCGCCGACCACAGGCCGGGATCCTCGCGGCTGGCGGCCAGGTAGGCGCCGCGCAGCGCGTCCAGGAAGGCCTGGTCGGCCGGGACCACCTCGTCGCGGACGACCGCCAGGACCCGCTCGCGATCCTGGTCATTGGCCACCCGTGCGACCTGGACGACGACCGACGCCTCGGGCGGCGTCTCGAGCAGTCGTTCGAGCTGGGCGATCGTCCGCTCGGTCACGATCCGGGGCGCGGTCAGGCCGCTCGCGATCCCTTCCCGGAGCAGCTCGATGTTGGCGGCCATGAACGCCGGGTAAGCCCGCAGCCGGGTGATAAACCGCTCGAAGCGCTCGGGCGTGTCGGCGGCCTGGAAGGTGGCGACCGTCGGCAGGAGGGTCTGCGGACCGCCCATCTGGTCCACCGGCCGGAGGAGGTCGACCCGCTGGTCGTCCTGCTCGATCTGGAGCTCGCACACGACCCGGACCATGTCCAGGGTGATCCGATCCTCGAGGGGCTGGTCGGCAGCGTCGATCCGGAGGGCCGCGGCGAGGGTCGACTCGACCAGCGCCCGGGCGCGCAACCGGCCGGCCGTGCTGGGATCCTCGAGTCGATCGTCGTAACGCTCGTCGCCGTACATCGTGGCGGTAGTCGGATTCTGCTCGAGGATCGCTTCCCAGAACCGGTCGGCGAGCTGGTTGACGGGGCTGGCCGGGTCGAACCGGTTCATCAATGCCTCCATGGCGCGCCCGCTGGGGCGGTCAGCGTAGTCGATCCGGAGCGGCTGGCAATCTGGGCATTTGCCCCATCGCTCAGCCGCCGAACAGGGTGGTCTGCTCGGTCGCCTGGCGCTCCACCAGGGGATCGAGGCCGAGGAATGGCTCGAGGTCGGCAAGCATCGGCTGCTCGCGTTCGGCGAACGCCCGCAGGTGGTTGGCCTTGAGGATGTGCCAGTTGCCGGTTTCGAGGGCGGATCGCAGGAGGGGCGACCGTTCGAGCTTGTAGCGGATCAGCTCGGTCCGCTCGGGCGCCACGATCAGGAAGCGGACCAGGTCGGGGTCGGGCGGGATCTGGCCACCGCGGCGTAGGAGCGGCTCGCCCAGCATCGCCGTCCACTCGACCTCGAAGGTCATCGTCAGGCGGGCCCGGAAATGCCAGGTCACGTCGACCTGGTCGATCACCTCGCTGCGGGCCTTGCCGACATGGGGCGGACCGGAGCGGAACTCGGAGTCATCGAGCCAGCCGGCCAGGTTGTGCCGGCCCAGCCGGTGGACCTGCTCCCGGCTCGAGATCCAGACCCGCAGGCCGAGGCGGTGGCCGAGGTTCGCGAGCAGGGCGATCAGCTCGCTGTGCTCCTGCGAGCGACGCAGGAGGTCGTCCGAGGTGAGCAGGTGGTCGGCCGTGCTGGCCAGGCTGCGATAGCTCTCGAGGCAGGCCCCGACGAGCGCCTCGTCGGGCAGGTCATGACCGGTGAACAGCCCGGCGATCCGCTCGTTGAACGCCCCTTCCGACAGGCGCCCGGCGGTCGACAGCAGGCTGAAGACCGACCACTCGACGCGATCGGCGAGGGGCAGGGCCGCTGCGGCGACATCGTCACGGTCGGTCAACCACCAGCGGCCGGGCTCGATCTCCTTCAGCCGGCGATGGTCGGGCCGGCCCAGCTCGGCGCGGACCAGGCCTAGCAGGCGCTCCACCCGGTCGGCCGCCACGGCAACCTCGGGCGCCCGGACCGACTCGCGGCCGAAGGACGCCGGCAGCCCGCGCAACGAGCCCGGGGCACTCCGCGGCGAGGGCCGGATGTCGGGCTCGCCATCGTCGAGCGGCAGGCCACGATCAGCGGGCCGTGCCGGTCGTTCCGGGCCGCGCTCGGGGAGGCGGTCGGTCAGCCGCCTGAGCCGATCCTCGCTCGAGCCGCCGCCGTCGCCTTCGCCGTTCGTGGCGCTGCCATCCACCTCGGGGGCCACCAGGCGCCGCAGGTGGCCGGCTCGATCGAGGCCGACCAGGATCTCGCCGAGCAGACGCTCCGTGCGCGCCGGCTCACCCCGTGCCTGGAGGATCGCGACGGCCGTCTCGGTCACCGTCCGGGCGACATCGCGCTCCGAGAACCGGCCCCGGTCGAAGCGCTCGGGCGGCGCGAACAGGCCGCGCCCTGGCACGAGATCCGGATCGCCCGGGCCACCGGGCACGACCGCCAACGTAACGTTGGCCCGGGTCCGCGGGCCCACCGGGATCGCCGCACCGGGGGGCACGAACTCCACGGTCCCGCCGGTCTCCTCGCCGGGCTCGGCCAGGCGGGCGGCGACCAGCCGGTAGCCCGCCCCAACGCCGCCCAGGACCGCCGCCAGGAGCCCCTCGGGACCGCCCGGCTCGAGGATCAGGATCGCCCGCGCATCGCGGGCCAGGATCGGCGCAGCAGCCTCGTAGGCCCGCCGGATCTGGGCTGATTGCCAGCCCCACGGTACCCGGGCGGTCGTGCTCAGGAGCGCCTCGATCGGCACCAGCGATGCCGCTTCGCGGCCGAGCACCCAGGCGGTCCCGACGTAGGCGAACGACAGGCGCTCCTGGTTCGGTCGGAGCGGCGGCTGGCCCAGGACGAGCCGGATCCGGGGCCGGTCGGTGGCCCGGCCGAGCGCCTCTGCCTCGGCGGCCAGGGCCCGGAACGTGGACGGCGTCCCGAGCCGCAGGACAACGTTGCCGGTGCCCTCGGCGAGCGCCTGAAAGTCCTCGCCGAAGCGCGCCTGCATCGGGCCCAGGGGGGCGCCTTCGAGGCGCTGGACGAAGCCGCGCACCAGGCGGTAGGCATCCTCGAAGGCGAGCCACGGGTTGCGCTCGCGCCATTGGCCGCCGGCCGGCAGCTTGACCCGGCCATGGCTGATCCGGAGGGTCGCAATGCGGCCGGGATAGCCGTTCAGGCGGGAGGCCGGCACGATCGCGTGGAGGAGCGCCAGGCGCATCGCGGCCTCGACGGCCGGCGCCCGCAGGTCGGTCTCGATTCGCTCGAGGATCGCCTGCAGACCGAGGAGCTGCCGGGGAGTGTGCAGGTCGAGGACCGAATCGACGATGCCCGACTCGCCCTCGGGATATGGGAATCGCTCGCGCAACAGGCGGCGGGCGGGCAGGTCACTGGGGATCTCGGCCGTCCGGGCGATGTCGGCCTCGTCGACCGGCCCGTTGCGCTGCTCGCCGCCGCCCAGCTGGTCGCGACAGACGATGCACCGGTACTGCTTGGTGATCGGCCGGGCTGGCTCGTCGCCGGTCGATTCCCAGACGACCTCCTCGAGGGTGACCGCCCTGCCGCAGGTCAGGCAGCGGCTGGCATACCGCTCGCCGAGCCAGACCTTGAGCGCCGACTGCTCCCGGGGCGCCGCCGCGATCGCCTGGAAGGCGGCGTCGAGGTGACGGACATCCGGCGGCCGGAGGACGACCTCGGCCAGCAGCCGGGTGAGCGGGCTCGTCTCAAGGCTGGCCGCCCGTCGCTGGCGATCGACGGCGGTTCGGGCAATCCAGCCGCCCCTGCCGTGCAGGTCGACCACGACGTCGCCCGGCCGGCTGTTCGCTTCGATCCGCGCGGCGACCAGCTCGGGCGGCAGCGGCGGCGCCAGCCGGCTGAAAGCAGGCAGCGACCAGCCCGGGTCACTGCGCAGGAACGGGTCGCGGGCGGCCATCGGCGCAATTGTGCCACCGCGCGACGTACGATCCGCAGATGCCGGTCGATTCGAGCTCTACGCCAAAGGTCACGGTCGCCGACGGGGCCCGCGCCTGGCGCCGCCTGCAGGCCGCGGTGGCCGAGGCCGTCGTCGGCGGCGACGAAGCGCTCCGCCTGATGGCGATGGCCCTGCTCGCCGAGGGCCACGCCCTGATCGAGGACGTGCCCGGCGTCGGCAAGACGCTCCTGGCGCGGGCCTTCGCCCGGGCACTCGACCTCGACTTCGGGCGGGTCCAGGGCACCCCCGACCTGCTGCCATCGGACGTCACCGGCACGAGCATCCTGGCCCCGGCCACCTCGCTCGCCGAAGGCGGACTGACCCTCAAGTTCGTGGCCGGGCCGGTCTTCACCAATGTCCTGCTGGTCGACGAGATCAACCGGGCGACGCCGCGCACCCAGTCGGCCCTGCTCGAGGCGATGCAGGAGCGCCAGGTGTCGATCGAGGGCGAGACGAGGCCCCTGCCTGACCCGTTCGTCGTGCTGGCCACCCAGAACCCGATCGAGTACGAGGGCACGTTCAGCCTGCCCGAGGCGCAGCTCGACCGGTTCCTCGTGCGAATCCGGATCGGCTACCCAGACCGCTCGGCCGAGGCACGGATCGCCAGCCGCTATCTCGCCGATCATGACCCCCTGGAACGGGTCCAGCCGGTCCTCGACCGGGCCGCCCTGCTCCAGCTGCGTGACGCCGCCCGCCAGGTCTACGTCAGCCCCGAGCTGACCGACCACGTGGTGGCGATCGTGGCCGCCACCCGTGAGCGGCCGGACATCGAGCTGGGCGCCAGCCCGCGGGCCAGCGTCGCCCTGTTCCGGGCGGCCCAGGCCCGGGCGCTGCTCGACGGGCGCGACTTCGTGCTGCCCGACGACATCCGCTCGATCGCCCCGGCTGTCCTCGTCCACCGGCTCAGGCTGAGTGTCGATTCGACGCTCCATGGCCTGTCCATCGATGGCGCCTTTGCCGAGGCCCTGGCCGGCGTGCCGGTCCCGGTCGGCAATGCCCCCCGGGTGGCTGGAGACCAGGCCGGGTGATCGAGCCGCGATCGACAGGATCGCGGGCGACCGGCTCCCGAGCCACCGAGGCGCCCGAGCAGGCCCCCGACGGAGGCGATCCGGAGATCGCCACGATTGCCCGGGCTCCGGGCGACGGCCGGCACGCCTGGCTGGTCGGCGGCATCTTCCTGGCCCTGATCGGCGGCGCGGCCGCCAGCTACCCGATCGCCGCGATCGGGGTCGTCGTGGGCGTCGTCGGCCTGCTGCGCTGGATCGCCGTCGACCGTGGCCTGCGCGGCGTCGTCGTCAGCCGCCGCTTCGAGCGGGATCGCATCGTGTGTGGCGACCCGGTCAACGTGATCCTGACGGTGCGCAACCGGGATCCACTGCCGATCCCCTGGCTGCGGCTGGCCGAGTCCCTGCCGACCGAACTCGAGCTGAGCCTGCCGAATGGTGCCGGCCTAGATTCGCCGGCCGAGACCCAGATCGGCGGACGAGCCGAGCTGCGCAACGGCTGGTCCCTCGCCCCGTACCGTCGGGTAACCCGCCGCGTTCATCTCGTCAGCGGGCATCGCGGGGCCTACCGCTTCGAGGGGATTCACATTGCCGCCGGCGACCTGCTCGGGCGGACGATCGCCGAGGAGGACCGCTGGCTGCCGGCCAGCCTGATCGTCCGGCCACGGCTGGTGGCCACGATGGCCCTCGACGCGCGCCATGACTGGCAGGGCGAACGGGCCACCCGCACCGGTCGGGTCGATGATCCGAGCCGGTTCGCCGGCGTCCGGCCGTACGCGGCGGGCGACCCCGTGCGCCGGCTCCACTGGCGGGCCACCGCCCGCCTCGGGCAGCCCGTCGTCAAGCGCTTCGACCCGGCCCGGGAACGCGACGTCGTGATCGTCCTGGACATCGACACGCGCGACGACGATTGGCGCCGGTCGACCACGGCTGATCGTGAACGAGAGGCCGACCAGCTCGAGGAGCTGTGCATCGTGGCCGCCTCGCTCGCCCGCCGCTTCGAGAGCGAGGGAGCGGCCTGCGGCCTGGCCGCGGCGTCCTTCTCGGGCAGCACGCGCCGGATCGTCTTTGCTGCGCCGAGCGGTGCCGCGGGTCAGAGCGGTCACATCAGCGACATGCTCGCCCGGCTCGGGCCGTTCCCGTCGGCGACATTCGGGGCGCTGCTGGGCGGCTTGGTCCGTCTCGTCCGGCCGGGCACCCAGCTCGTCGTCCTGACGATGCGCGATCCCCGCCCGTGGCTGGCAATCGCCCGGCGCCTGACCCGGAGCGGCTTCGCGCTCGAGGTCCTGACCATGGGCGGCCCGGCGGCCGAGCATGCCCGGGCGGCGCGCCAGGTGGGCGTCGTCGCCCGCGCCGTTCGGCTCGATGCGACGTGGAGGGAGAGCCGTGCGCTCGAACTGGTGGGCTGAGGTCGTCGAGCCGACCTTCATCGCCCTGACCGAGGGCCTCTGGGTAGCGGTTCTCTACCTGCTCTTCGAGGTCGTCGGCCGGACCCCGATCACCCTGGCCCCGATCGTCTTCGTTCTGGTGACCGGTGCGGCGGCCCTGGCCAGCCCGCGGCTCGACCGATTCGGGCCGGCCCGCTGGCAGGTCGTCACGCTGGCCGCCATCATCGCCGGGGTGGTCGGCAGCCTGGTCGGGCCCGGCGTGGTCACGACCCTGCTGGCCGGCGACCCGGCCGATGCCTTCGCGGCGCATCCCGGCGGTTGGCTGCTCGGGCTGGCGGCCTTTCGGGGGATGGTCGAGGCCGGCTCCTTCGACGACCCAGATCGGGCGAGCCGGCCCTTCGTCCGGGGCGTCCTGGCCCTGACCGTGATCTGGCTCTACTCCGGCCTCCTGCCGGCCACGACGGTGGCCTCGTTCCAGGATGCGGCCCTCGGTCCGACGCTCGTCTTCGCGACCGTCGGCGCGGCCGCCATCGGGCTCCGGCGGGTTCACTCGATCGCGGCGCCGGCCGGCATCGAGTGGTGGCACAACCGCGCCTGGCTGGCCGCGCTGGCCGTCCTGGCCGTGCTCCTGGCGATCGTGGCGATCCTGCTTGCCGGCGAGCTGGTGGTGGCCATCCCGGCGATCCTGGGCCTGGCCGGGTTCGCCGAGATCGCCCTGTTCGCCTTGATCGTCCTGGGCCTGGCCGCTGGCAGTCGCGGACGGCGTCGACCGCGCAAGTCGTCGCTGCGGGGCTACCTCGTCCTGGCCGCCTTCCTGATCGTCGGCGCGATCATCTACCGCTTCCTGCACCCGGACGCGGGCCTCCCGCCCTCGGCCGCGGCAACGCCCCGCCCGATCCTGGTGGCGACATCGAACGGCACCGTCGGGGTGGTCCTCGTCGTTGCCCTCCTGATCGGGATCGCGATCGTCGCGATCCTCCTGGCCCAGAGCCGCCGTCGCCCGATGCTTTTGCCGGAGATGGCTGCATCGATCGACGACTCGGGCTTCGAGGTCGAGCGACCCGGCCTGGGCTGGCTGCGGCGAGCCCGGGCCCGGCTCTTCGGCCATCGTCCCGAGGGCCGACCGGCCAGCGCCGAGGCGGCCTACGTCGCGACGCTCAACCTGCTCGAGCCCCTGCGCGACCTGCGCCGCCTGCCCCAGGAGACGCCGCAGGCGCATGCCAGCCGGATCCGGCGCGATGGTGCCGGCACGCTCGAACTTGATCTGCTGGCCGCGGACTACGAGCTGTCGCGCTGGGGCGCCCGCCGGCTATCGAGCCGCGAGACGCGCCGGGCGATCGGCCGCTGGGATCGGTCCCGGACCTGGATCGCGGCGCAGATCCAGGCCGAAGAGGCAGTCCGCCAGCACGCCGAGGAGCACGGCGGCAGCGAGCCGGCCTGATCCCCCGCCCGGGCCGCGACCCGGGATTACGGCTCGTCGAGCTCGTCGGGCTCCTCGACGAAAGCCTCGTCGGTCGTGACGTCGACCGGCAGGGCGCGGTCGAGGTCCTCGATCTCGTCGTCCTCGTCGTCCTCCTCGAGGTCTTCCTCGAGGTCCATCTCCTCGCGGATCAGGGTGCCCTTGGTGTACGGCCGCAGGTCGGTCGACTTGGCCGCCGTCGGGAAGCTGACCTTGCCGTAGTTGCGAGGGTCCTGGAAGATCTCGCGGATGATGATCCGGACGTCCTTGTCGCCCAGGGACGTCACCCCGGCGAAGTACTTGTTGCCCTCCGCCATCAGCTTGAGCAGGCGGGCCGCGACCCGCGGCTCGACGATCCCGATCCGCATCCCATTACTGAAGGCGAGCAGGCGATTGCCCTCGGGCGTCAGCTCGACGGCATCGCCCGGGTTGACCTGGGCCAGCTTGCGCGGGTCGGCGAGGTCGGTCAGGAAGGCGAAGCCGGTCTTGCCGGTCTCCTCGACGAAGATCGAGACGGGCGCCTTGCTGCCCTCCATCGCCGGGACGGTCTTCTCGCCGGCCTCGACGAGCAGGACCCGCAGCCGGTCGATGTTCCGCTCGGCGATCCGGTTCGTCGGATCAAGGGCCAGCGCGGTCTGGTAGTGCTCGCGGGCCGAGCCGAGCTCGCCGAGCTCCCACAGCGACTTGGCCAGCCGGTTCTCGGCCTCAGCGTCGGGGCCCATCTCGAGGATCCGCCGGTTCGTCTCGGCCGAATCGCTCCACTGGGCCGCGGTCGCCTGGTCGATCGCCTGCTCTACGAGCTGGCGCTTCTGGCGGAGGGCCGTGGCGGCACTCGTCGCCGGGCTGGTTTCAACGTCGGAAAAGCTCACTGGATCGGTCATCCTCTCGGCGCTGCTGTGCGGCTCGACGCAACGGGACCCGGCGCCAGAAGCTGGCGGGCAGGCGGAATCCCGGGCCGGGCGCGGGCCACTGTTTCTAGCATCGTTGAGCCAATCCGTCAACGCGGCCCATCGGGGGCCCGTGGCGCCGCCCGTGGCAGCGTGCCTTGCGCCTCGCCCCCGGCCGATTCTTCTCGTTTACTAGCCCCCGTAGTAGTAAAGAAGGAATCGAGCCAATTTGGGCCGTCCGACACTGAGGCGCGGCCGCAGTCGTGCACGAATCGCCGCGCCGGTCGTCCAAGACGGACCGAAGCGCCGCAGGGTTCTTCCCTACTACTACGGGGGCCGGTATCTGGGAATTTCTGGCGCCAGGCGGCGCGCCCAACAGGAGTCGGGGGTGCGTTAGCAACCTACCGGGTCCCGATTGAAGAGCGGGCTGAGTGGGAAGCCGCCGCGCGGAAGGGACTGGCTTGGGGGCCCAGCATCTCGACGGCCGGGTCAAGCAGGTCGACGACTGCCTCGGGCGCCTCCGCCTGGAGTCGGGCGAAGCCGGCGCGCACTCTCTCGGCGTTCATTGTCCGCCCGGGCAAATTGCGGGCGCGAGTGGATCCGAAAGTCTCATTCGGGAATCGTACGCCCAGCTCAGGATGGGATGCCCTATGGCGCCGGGCCGTAGTCCTGCTGCTTGTCCACGACCCAGTCGCCCTTGCCACCGGCCGCGGACATGTCAACCTTGTAGAACGTGACGAACTGCTGGAGCGAGTCGCCGTTCGCATCGAAGCCGACCGAGCCCAGGATCGTGTCGTGGCGGTGGCTCGGGTCGACGGCGTAGGCACGGACGGCCTCGCGCAGACCGTCGGCGTTCAGCCCGGATGTCGCGACCGCGCGAAGGCTGTCGAGGATGACCTCTGCGCAGGCATAGGCCGAGGCTGAATACTCATCCGGATCTGTGCCGAACCGGGCGCGATATCGGGTCGTGAAGTCGAATTTCGGTGCCGCGAACGAAGCGTGCGAGAAGTACGAACCGGCGGCGGCCGGTCCCGCAGTCGCGATGAACGAGCCCTGGTCCGCGCCAGATCCGTCCTGGATGCCGTCCCAGCTCACGAAGGGCAGCGAGGCGTGACCGGCCGCCGCCATGGCCTCGCGGACCTGGGGCGCTCCTGTCGGCGTGAACCCGCCGAAGAAGACCGCGGTCGGTGCGCCACTCGGAGCGGCCAGCGGGGTAAGGACGGATGCTGGGTCGTCGCCCGGGTTCAACGCCCGGCGGATGACCGTACCGCCGAGCTTGGTATATGCGGCCGAGAACTGGTCCGCGATGACACGCCCATCAGCCGAGTCGTCGATGACCAAGGTCGACTTCGCGGCGAGGTCGGTGAAGATGAACGACGCGAGGGCGGGGCCCTGGATGTCGTCCGACGGCGCCGTCCGAATGTAGTTGATCCGAGTCGGGAACGCCGAGCGCAGGTCGAGGGCGCCGTCACGCGGCTTCGTCAGGCCCGAGCTCGTGTTCGCCGGGCTGCACTGGAGCAGCCCACCCCGATTGGTAATCGGGATCTCCGATCTCGCGACTTGCGACCCAGCCGGGCCAATGACCGCGACGACGCGCGGGTCGGCGACCATCGCCGTGACGTTCGTGGCGCCGACCGCGGGATCCTGCGGATCGGTAGCACCCTTGTCGTCCATCGGCTTCAGTGTCAGCTGGACCCCTCCGATCCCGCCACTCCCGTTCACCTGGTCGATGGCGAGCGCGACGGCGTTCCTGATCGGGATGCCTCGGGACGCGCTGACGCCAGTCAGGGGCATGTCCAGCCCGATCTCCCAGGGCCCTGGCGGGAGACCGGCGGCGCCACGCAAGGCCGTCGAGGCGAGCAGGGCGACTCCGACGATCGCGACGGCGACGGTGGCCGCAATGCCGATCCGAGCGACACGCGACAGCCTTCGCAATCGGCTGAGCCGAGGGGCCCCGAGGCCGCCTTCGGCACCTGGGACCACGGCGTAAACCGCGACGCTGTCGCTCACGCCCTTGAGGGCCTTCCGGCCACGCGGCACGAAGGTGACCGACAGGACGGTCTGGGTCAGGGCACGGACCGTGTCGCTGACGAGGACCTCGCCTGGTCCGGCCAGCGCGCACAGCCGAGCGGCGATGTTGACCGGGCTCCCGACATAGCCATCCGGTGTCTCGATCGTCTCGCCTGCGTGGATCCCAACGCCAACGGCGATTGGCTCGTCAGGGTGTTCGACCAGCGTGGCGCGAGCGCCCTCGACGATGGCGAGACCGCATTGGACGGCCGTGCTGACCGCCGGAAAGACGACGTAGAAACTGTCACCCTCGGTCCGGATCTCGGCCCCCGCATAGCGCCCGATGAGCCCGCGGACGAGCGCCCGGTAGCGGAGGAGGAGGTCCGCGGCGACAGCGGCTCCACGTCTCTCGACGAAGCTCGTGTAGTCGCGAAGGTCGGCGAAAAGAAAGCCCCGGGTGATCGAGCCGGCGGTGATGGAGCCGCGGCTGGGCGCGTCCGTCGCGGTGACTTCCGGCGCTGCCCCGTCCTCCTTCGGGCCTTCCATGACCGCATTGTGGGAGGCATGTCCTGCGCCGACAAGGTGTCTGTTTGGCGGAGGGTCAGGCTGTAGTGGCCGTCGCAGCTCGAATCCGCTCTGCACGCCAATGGGTCATGTGCGACCGAAGGATCCTGTCCTCGGACCCTCATGACTACGACGAGCTCGAGTCAGAGTCGGCCGGTGCCGAGCGCTACAGCCGCCGCCTCTCGGAGCGGATCACCGACGGCTACGCCGAGAAGTTCAAGCAGCACGACGACCCCGGCGGTCATGCCGCCGTCGGCTTCCGCCGATCAGGCGAGCCACCGAACACCCTTGAGATCGATCCAGCGACGATCGGCCTTGCGGTCGGCCTCTTTGAGCGCTACTCGCTCGGCAACGTGAGTGCAATGCAGCTCGCAGCCGACACCGGGCTCGAGGCCACTCGGATCCGCGGCATCCTGATGAACCCGCTATACAACGGCTGGGTGCGCCGCTACCGGGGGTCATGAGAGACGAGGCGCCCGGCGCCGTGGCGCTTGAACCCGCCGGCCTCGGACGCCCTCTGGGCGCGGGTCGAGGAGGTTCGTCGCTCGAAGACCCGCGGCGGCGGACCACGGCGAAGCGGCTACGTCGATCTGCTCGGTGGCCTGCTCTTGTGCGTCTGCGGTCGACGGCTGCGGAGCGCTGGCACGTTCGCCGATGGACGGCACCGCAAGCTCCACCCGGATCCGTGCCCGGCCTGGGGCGACAAGGCACGGCTCGCAGGCGACACGTGGGAAGCGCCGATCACGCTCCGGGCTGACCACTGAGCAGCTGATCTACACGGGGCGAGCTGCGGGCTGGCTGCTGATCCCGACGCTGGAGCCAGGTGACAAGCCACACGGCGTCAACGCACGGCGCGCCTGCAATCGAGCATCACCACGGCCAGGAAGGCCCGCCCAGGGTTCGCCGAGGTCAGGTCGGTCATGGTCCTCCCCACTTGAACGACATGTGAGTGCCGCCCGCGGTGGCCCGCTCGATGACGAAACGCCCGGACACGCTGCGAGCCGCCTTCTGCATGTCTGAGACGCCGTGTCGCCCAGCCTGCCGTGCGATCTGGATGTCATCTGCACCGAGCCCCCGACCGTCGTCGGTGACTTCAAGGACGAGGGAGGCCCGGGTGGTTCCCACGACGACGAGGATGCCTGTGGGATCGGCATGACGGACGGCGTTGTCGAGCGCCAATCGACAGATGTCGAAGCCCACTTGCTCGACTTGCCTGGGCGGTCGGCCGAGATCGACGTCGCCGTTCACCTGCAATTCGATGGGGATGCCGTGATCGTGCTGCGTTCCCTCGACGAGCTCTTCGATCGCCTCTACCAAGCCGAACTCGTCGAGGAGGATGTTTCGTTTGCCGTCGGCGATCCGGTGAAGCTCGACCTCCAGCTCCGTCAGGCGGGCGCGCAGGTCGGGCGACATCGGGCCGGATGGGTCGGCGCTCTGCACCACTGATCGAATCGCAGGCAGCACACTCGCGTGCAGCTCCGTCGCCAAGCGAGCCCGCTCCGCCGTCGCGGCGCGGCGCTCGGCACCAGCAAACGCGGGGACAAGTTCACCCAGAACGGCCATCTTCATGACCGGCAAACGGTCCGCACGCGGCGCCATGTCGGTCTGCTGCCGAACCCGCCTCGCTACACCCGTTGCCCACCAGAGACCCGCGAACACCAGTAGTGCGTAGACCGGCCCTCCGAATGCCCACGGGGGGGTCGGCAAGGTCATCAGGAGCTCGTACGTCATCCAATCGCCGGTGACGAGCGTGACCGCCCCGACCACCGATATGGCAACCATCAGGGCGACGCCGGTCACCAGGACTGACCGACGCCCCACAACTCTGTTCGCGAGGAAGGTGGCCATGCCCGTCGCGAGCACGATCGCAACCAAGTGCAGGACGAAGGTGGGTCGAAACTCGCCGAGCCTGCTGAGATCGCCGCCGGGGTGGTCGAGGGTGACGATGCCGTCTGGATACAGGCTGGTAGCGGCGAGGCTGAACAGGAGCGTCGCGGTGTTCAACATGGCGATGATCGCCAGCAGCCAGCCGAGCCCGAGCCGCCATCGGGCGATCAACGCGCCAAGGACGATCGCCAAGACGGCCGGCTGAGCGATGTACTCGCCCCGGACTCCGCCAACGAGGACGTCCACCACATACATCAGGGACGTCAGGGCAAGCGCGATCAGAATGGGTCGATCGAACCAAAGGAGCGAGCCGGGGCGGTTCACGGCTCGATCCAGCCTTCCCGCAGGGCCAGGACCGCCAGCTCCGTTCGATTCATCGCCCCGTATCGGTCGAAGAGCCGATGGAGGTGGCTCTCGACCGTCTTCAGCGACAGACCCAGACTTTCACGGATCTCCTCGTTGGTGGCGCCCGATGCGACCAGGCCCAGGACCTCGACCTCTCGGTCGGATGGCCGTCTCGGTGCGCCCTCGACCCGGCGCATGTCTGCGCTTGTGAACACGGCCGCTCCTGTCGCGACGAGCTCGATGGCCTCGACGACATCTCCCAATTCGGAGGTCTTGAGGAGATAGCCGGCAGCCCCACGCTCGTGGGCAGCGCGAAAGAGGCTCGGATAGTCGTATGCCGAGAGCATCAGGAAGATCGGCCGCGATCGTCCGGCGAATTGTTCGAGGAGGCGCAGGCCATCCACATTGCCGCCGAGTTGCACATCACAGACCACGACGTCGGGATCAAGCTCGGTGATCAGGCGCTCGGCCGAGTCTCGGTCACGGACCACGCCGACTAGGGTCATCGTTCCACGATCGCTGACCGCCCGGCCGATGGCATCGAGGACCGCCGGATGGTCGTCGATGGCCACGACACGGATTGGCGGACGGACGATCTCTGCCTGAGTCACCGCATCAGGGTATGAGGGGAGCCGCCCCTCGTCACTCGGTTGAAACCCTGCAACGAGCGGCCAACCGGCCAGGGACGCGCCGCGACGTCAGCGTCGCCGGCCTACGCCACCTCGGGTGGACGTGCCCAGAAGGCTGTGACGGCGCGCCACGGCCCAGGGCGCGCACGGGTCCCTAGCGCAGGGCGATGTTCCAGGCGGTCACGGCAAGGCCGAGCACCACCAGCATCGCCGTCTGCCAGATCCAGCGCGGGTCGCGGCGCTGGGCCGGCGGCGAGCCGTGGATCGCGTCCCACAGGAAGAAGACGAGGGTCACGATCGCCGGCCCGAGCAGCCGGGGCAGGGCCACGGCCCGGATCGTGCCGGCCGCGATCGCGACGACCGCGGCATAGGTGCCGGCGGACCACAGCCCTCCCCGCCGAGTCCGCTCGCGGAGAACCGACAGGCGGAACCCAAGCAGGCCGCCGACGAGGGCATCGGTCATGGCCAGGACGATCAGGGTCGACTCCGACAGGGCCGTCGCCGGGCCGCCGGCCGAGCCGGTCGTCGGCTCGACCAGGCCACCCTGGACCAGGGCGGCGGCCCCGATGAAGGCCAGGAACGAGACGAGCACCGACAGGGCCAGCACGTACGTCCGGTCGTCCGCGCTGGCCGGGCTGACCAGCCGGAAAAGATGCAGCTCGAGCGCGAGGGCCCGATCCAGGAGCAGCGCGGCCAGCCCGACGGCGACCAGGATCGGCAGGCCGTTCGGGACGATCCGGACGACGCCGACGCAGGCGACCGCGGCGAGGGCCGGCAGGATCGTCGACTCGACCGGAATCCCGCGCGGATGACCCGCGCCCAGGAACCACAGCGTCCCGGACACGACCGAAGCGGCCAGGAGGCCGGCGACCAGCCAATCGAGCGGACCATCGAGCAGGCGCGACAGGCCGATCACGACCGCCGCCAGGAGGACGAGCTCGCGCCGGTCCGCGCTTCGGGATTCCATGCCCAGGATCGTACGCGACCGATCCCCGTGCGAACCGCCGGCCACCACCTCAGCCACTGGCGGCGATCCGACCGGCCTTGCCCGCGACCCAGGCCAGGAGATCGGCCCGTGAGCGGGCGTTGAGCACGTCGGCCGGTCCGACCCAGGCGCGGCGGGCCTGGCCGACGGCCCATTCGAGGTGGTGGAACTCCTCGATCCGGTGGGCATCGGAGTCAAGGGCCAGCAGGCAGCCGGCCGCGATGGCCCGCCGGGCGCGCTGGTCGGTCAGGTCGAGGCGGTGATCGGAGCCGTTCATCTCGAGGGCGGTCCCGGTCCGGGCGGCTTCGCCGAAGATCGTGTCCCAGTCCAGGTCCAGGTCGTCGCGGCCCTGGACCTTGCGTCCGGCCGGATGGGCGATCACGTCGACATGCGGGCTGCGGATCGCGGCCAGGACCCGCCGGGTCAGCTGCTCCCGGGGCTGGCTCCGGCCGACGTGGAGGGAGGCCACGACGACGTCGTACTGGGCGAGGAGGTCGTCGTCGAAGTCGAGGCTGGCGTCCGAGCGGATCTCGAGCTCGCAGCCGTGGAGCAGGCGGAAGCCCTCGGCCGGCGTCGCCGCCGGGGCCCGGCTTTCGGTCTCCTCCCGGGCGAAGCGGGCATTCAGCTCGGCGACGACGGCCCGCTGGATCTGGACGCGCTCGGGGGTCAGGCCGTGGGCGATCGCCAGGGAGCGAGTGTGGTCGGTCAGGACCTGGTAGGCGTGCCCGCGGGCCCGGGCCGCCTCGGCCATCTGCTCGATCGAATGGACGCCGTCCGACCAGTCCGAATGCGAATGGAGGTCGCCGCGCAGGTCGGCCCGGTTGATCAGGCGGGGCAGGCTGCCCGCCTGGGCCGCCTCGATCTCGCCGCGGTCCTCGCGCAGCTCGGGCTCGATGAACGGCAGGTCAAGGAAAGCGTACGCCTCGGCCTCGGTCGGAAACGTGCGCAGCTCGGCCGGTGTCGCCGAGCTGCCGTCCTCGTTCATCCGCAGGTAGCCCTTCTCGGACAGGCTCCAGCCACGATCGCGGGCAATCCCTCGCAGCCGGATGTTGTGGTCCTTCGAGCCGGTGAAGTGGATCAGGTAGGTCCCGGCCTCACCAGGCGGCATGATCATCAGATCGACCTGCGGACCGGCGGCCAGGGTGATCGCCGCCTTGTGGCCACCCGCTCCGAGCACGCGTTCCACGCCGGGCAGGTTCGTGAACCGCTCGACCAGCGCCCCGGCATCGGCAGTCTCGGCGAGGAGGTCGAGATCACCGATCGTCTCCCGCCGGCGGCGGTACGAGCCGGCCGGTTCGAGCCGGGTCAGCCCGGGCACCGTCCCGAGCTCGGCGACCAGCCGGTCGATGATCGCCTCGGCCTCGCCCAGGAGCATCCGATCGGGCCGCGTGTCGAGCGAGGCGATCCCGGCCAGGATCGAGGCCTCGGCCTTCTCCGAGAGGCCCTTGACCGTGCGCAGCCGGCCGCCCTGGGCGGCGGCCCGGAGGGCGTCGAGATCCGCGATCCCCAGCTCCCGGGACAGGATCTGGACGGTCTTCGGGCCCACCCCGGGCACCCGCAGGAGCCCCAGCAGGCCGGCCGGGACCTCGGCCGCCAGCCGATCGTAGAAGGCCAGCCGGCCGGTCCGGCTCAGCTCCGCGATCTTGTCGCTGATCGCCTGGCCCACCCCGGCGATCTTGGGCGGGCTGCCCTCCTGGTACGCTCGCGAAAGCTCGATCGGGTAGTGGCCGATCGCATCAGCAGCGCGGTGATAGGCGACGGTCTTGAAGACCAGCTCGCCCTTGACCTCGAGCATGTCGCCGATCTCGTGGAAGATCGCGGCGAGCTCGGCGTTCGAGAGCGGGGATGGAGCTGCTTCGGCTGCGGCGTCCACTGCGGCCTGATCGTCGGGCATCGCCCGATGGTAGCCGGGCTCAGGCGGCGACGACCTGGTTGCGGCCGGCCCGCTTGGCCCGGTAGAGGGCACGGTCGGCCTGGATGAGGAGGTCAGCGATCGGCTGGTCGAAGCGGGCCCCGACCGCGACGCCGACCGAGACGCTCACCCCGGGCACCCGCCATTCACGCAGGTCGAGGCCGTCGACGGCCAGGCGGACCCGCTCGGCCACCTCGATCGCCGCCTGGCGCGTCGCGTGGCGGAGGAGGACGGCGAACTCCTCGCCGCCGAAGCGCGCCGGGACGTCGCCGTCGCGGACGGTCTCGGCGATCGCCCGGCCGACGGCGCGCAGGACCTGGTCGCCGACGTCGTGGCCGTACGTGTCGTTGACCCGCTTGAACCAGTCGATGTCGACCATCAGGACGCCCAGCTGGGCCTCGTCGTCGGCTCGCCCGTGGCGGCCCAGCAGGCCACAGAACTCGTCGAAGTAGCGCCGATTGGGGAGGCCGGTCAGGGCGTCGGTCGACGCCTGGGCCTCGATCGCCCGCGAGGAGTCGACCCGCTCGAGCGCCGCGCCAGCCTCCAGCGCGGCGCCGGCCAGCACCCGCTGGGTGGCGGCCGGCCAGGGCTCCGGGCTACGTCGCGAGAGGATGATCGCCCCGATCACGGCCCGCTCGTGGCGGAGAGGCACGGTCAGCGTGTTGGCGATCCCGAAGAACGCCTCGACGCCGGCGGCCAGGCGCTCGACGACCCGCTCGGGGTCGGCCTCGGACGACGTGTCGAGATCGATCGGCGGCAGGACCGAGGTCGTCGAAGGAACTCCTTGGCGCATCGAGACGAGGGTCGCGACGAGGGCGCCCGTCTGGCGTTCGAGGTGGACGACAACGCAGTGATCGGCGGCGGTGACTCGACCCAGGTCGCCGACCATCGCTTCGACGATGGTCGCCGGTGAGACCGAGCGGGAGAGGCCCTGCAGGATCCGGGCGAAGCTCTCCGCCTCGGTCCGCCGGCTGGTGTCGAGGCGGACCAGCGCCTGGCGGTGGAACCAGGCCGCCGCCCCGACCACGCCGACGAGGCCGACCACGACCGAACCCAGGGGCTGCGCGTCACCGGTCAGGACGACCAGGATCGCCACCGCGGCGAGGAGGCCGAATGAGCCGCCGAGGAACCGCCAGGTGATCGAGATCCAACGGTCCTGCGGGTCGCCCGGGATCAACATCCGTTGGGGGCCGGCCACGAGTCCTAGGATGCTGTTGGAACATCCGTTCGTCCAGCGGG
>PNAZ01000045.1:11358-22698 GCA_003169655.1 Chloroflexota bacterium | reverse complement strand
GGCTGGACGGCCCGGCCGGCCGACGCGCGAGCGGCGCTGGCCACCACGCAGGCCGGCCAGCTCGGCTGCCGCTCCGCCGGCGTTCTTGACCCGGTACATCGCGGCATCAGCCCGGGCGATCAGGTCCTGGGCGGTCCGCCCGTCGACCGGGAAGGCGGCCACGCCGATCGAGCAGCCGATGGAGACCGGCGCCCGGTCGGCACTCCGGTAGGCCCGCTCGGTGAGCGCGGCCAGGATCCGCTGGGCGGCCAGCCAGGCCGCCTCACGATCGGTGTCGGGCAGGATGATCGCGAACTCGTCGCCACCGTAGCGGGCCGCGACGTCGGAGACCCGCAGGGTCGCCCGGAGCTCCTCCGCGACCCAGGCCAGGACGCGGTCGCCGAACAGGTGGCCGAACGTGTCGTTGACCAGCTTGAACCCGTCGAGGTCGATCATCAGGACAGCCAGCGCCGTCTTCGAGCGTTGCGAGCGGACCACCTCCTCGCCCAGCCGCTCGTGCAGGTAGCGGTGGTTGAAGAAGCCAGTCAGCTGGTCCCGGTCGGCAAGCTTGCGGGCATCCTCGTACAGGCGGGCATTCTCGAGCGCCATGGCCGCCTCGTTGGCCATCGTCCGGGCCAGCTCGAGGCGGGTCGCGTCGAACGTCTTGGGGCTGCGCGAGATCAGCTCAACGAGGCCGATCGAGGTGCCCTTGGCGACGAGCGGCAGCATCGCCAGCATCCGGTCGCCGGACTGGACGAGGAGGGCCACCTCTGCCCGGTCGGCGGCCGGATCGTGGGTGTCGATGACCGAGGTCACCTGGTGCTCCAGGACCCGCCGGGTGTCGGGATAGTCGTTCAGGTCGAAGTACGGCTCGACGCCCTCCAGCTCGGCCGCCGGCCAGTAGCCCCAGGTCAGGAGCCGATCGGTGGTCCGCTCCCAGTAGCTGATGCCGCAGCGCTCGACGCCCATCGCCGTCGCCAGGTGGCGGGCGATCAGGTCGGCCACCTGGCGTGGATCGAGGCTCTCCGACAGGGCGCTGCTCATGTCGAGCAGGCCGCGCAGCTCGAGGGCCAGGCGCTGGCTGTGGGTCAGCAGGCGGGCCGACTCGACGGCGGTCGCGGCCTGGTCGGCCAGGATCGACAGGAGGCGCAGGTTGTCCTCGTCGAACTGGTTCAGGCCGAGCTTGGACAGGGTGATCACCCCGATCACCCGCTCGTCGTAGCGCATCGGCACGACCAGCATCGACTCGTCGACCTCGTCGGTGCCCGGGATGGTGGCCCCGCGTGGATCGTTGTTCGCGTCGTTGATCAGGAGTGGCAGGCCGTGCAGGCCGACCCAGCCGGTGAAGCCCTCGCCGAGGCGGGTCCGGAGGAGCTCGAAGTCGACCTTCTCGTAGGCCCCCACGATCCCCTCGAAGGCGATCGGCAGGAGCTCAGTCGACTCCTCGAGCATGTACACCCGGCAGTTGTGGTAGTCGATGATCTGGCGGATCTCCTCGACGATCGCCCGACCGACCGATTCGATCGTGTTCTGGCGGCTCATCCGGGCCGACGCGGCCTGGAGCACGGCCAGCTGCCCGGCCCGGACCTGGGCCTCGCCGAACAGGTCGGCGTTGTGGATCGCGATCGAGGCGTGGGTGGCGACGGCCTCGGCAAACTCGATGTCGCCGGCAGTCCACGTTCGGCGCTCGAACGAGACGGCGCTCATCACCCCGATCACCCGATCGTCCTGGAGGAGCGGCACGACGAGCTCGGCGGCGATCCGGACGACCGGGTCGTAGCGCTCGTAGCGGACCCGGCCCGGCTCCGAACGCCGGTCGGCATCGACGTCGTCGCGGTACCACGGCCGCCGGGTCCCCTCGATCTCCTGGAACCAGTCCTCGGACGTGCTGAGCGGCGGCAGCTGCCCGGCCAGGTCGTCGGCCAGGCCTGCCCAGGCCACGAGCTCGAGCGCGTCGCCGCGCCGGATCCGGATCGTCGTGGCATCGGTGGCCACCGCCCGGTTCATCTCACTCACGATCAGCTGGAAGACCTCGGTCCGATCGAGGCTGGTGGTCAACCGCTGGGCGATCCCCAGGACCGACTCGATCCGGTCGTTGAGGCGTGCCTCGCGGGCTGCCCGGGAGGCATCCCGGGCCGCGATCCGCCCGAACCCCAGGCGCAGGAAGGTGGCCGACACGACCAGGACGGCGAGCTCCGCGACGAGGCTCGAGTCAAGCCTCGTCCAGGGATTCGTCCCGAGCATCGGGCCGACGGTGATCACCGTGATCGCCAAGGCGACCAGGGCGGCCGTCCATCGGCCCAGGAAGATCGCTGCCACGAAGAGCGGCAGGGCAGCCAGCCCGATCCCGAACGGCTCGGGCACGCCGGCCGCGGCCCGCACGATGCCGTAGCCGGCGACCAGCACGCCGGCCAGCAGGGTCGGAATCGGGGCGCGCAGGAGCGCGGCGGGCCGAATGGTGTTCTGCATCGCCCGCCGATCCTCCCACCGGGTCCGTCTCGGGACCCCCTCTCCGGTGGTACTTCGGCCGCTCCCCGATGGTCACCCGAGGCCGGCTGCTCCGGAGCTCAGTGCCGGAAGGACGGCGTCGCGGCGACGTGCGGCCCCGGCTGCGCTTCGAGCTCGGTCGTGAAGCGCACGAGGTCGGCCAGGAAGAGCGCCGCCAGGTCGCTCGACATCCCGTTCCGGACGACGACCCGCAGGACGGCAAGGTCCTCGCGATTGGGGGGCATCGTGTAGGCCGGCACCTGCCAGCCTCGTTCGCGCATCCGGCGCGAGACGTCAAAGACGGTGAAGTTCGTCACCTCATCCTTCAGGCGGAAGGCGAAGACGGGCAGCTGGTCGCCCCGGCTCAGGAGCTCGTACGGCCCGATCGCCTCGATCTTCGCCGCCAGGTTGATGGCCACCTCGCGGCAGGTCTGCTGGACCCGCCGGTAGCCCTCGAAGCCGAGCCGCAGGAACGAGTAGTACTGGGCCACCACCTGCGATCCCGGACGCGAGAAGTTCAGGGTGAAGGTGCCCATGTCCCCGCCGAGGTAATTGACGTGGAAGATCAGGTCCTCGGGCAGGACTGCCTGGTCACGCCAGATCACCCAACCGACGCCCGGGTAGACCAGGCCGTACTTGTGGCCCGAGGTGCTGATGCTGGCCACCCGGGGCACGCGGAAGTCCCAGGCCAGGTCCGGCTCGAGGAATGGGGCGACCATCGCCCCCGACGCCCCATCCACGTGGATCGGGATGTCGAGGCCGGTCCCGGCCTGCAGCCCGTCGAGGGCGGCGGCGATCTCGGCGATCGGCTCGTAGCTGCCGTCCATCGTCGAGCCCAGGATGCCCACCACCCCGATCGTGTTCTCGTCGCACAGCGCGGCCGCCTCGGCCGGGCCGAGATGGAGCCGATCGCCCTCGAGCGGGATCAGGCGGGGCTCGACCTCGAAGTAGTTGAAGAACTTATCCCAGACCACCTGGACGTTGGCCCCGGCGACCATGTTGGGCCGGTCGGACGGAAGTCCCGCTGTCCGGCGGCGCTCCTGCCAGCGGCGCTTCAGGGCAAGTCCACCGAGCATGCACGCCTCGGATGAGCCGACGGTCGATACGCCGGGCACACCGACGCTCGGCGCGTGCCACAGGTCGGCCAGCATCCGGACGCAGCGCGTCTCGAGCTCGGCCGTCTGGGGATACTCGTCCTTGTCGACCATGTTCTTGTCGAGCGTCTCGGCCATCAGGGCCTGGGCCTGGGCGTCCATCCAGGTCGTCCCGAAAGTGGCTACGTTCTGGCGCGAGTTGCCGTCGAGGAGGAGCTCGTCGTGGATCAGCTGATAGGCGGTGTCGGGCAGCATGCCCCGGGTCGGGAAGCGGTCGCGGGGAACAGGACGCTGCTGGGGATCCTGGGTGAACATCGGGTTGACCACCAGGTCGTCGGCCAGGCCGGGCGGCCGTCGATTCGAGCGCATGAGTCCTCCTGGGGCCGATATGCGGGGCGAGCACGGAGCCGATCCGCACGGTACCACCGCACTCGGCGCGCCTCGACCGGCCGTACGATGGGCCGATGATCGCCGCTGCCCGGCCGGATCCCGAGGATGTGCTCCGCCGCCTCGCCGTGGCCGCGGCGGCACTGCTGGCCGCCACCGCCGTGGCGGCCGGCCTGCAGACCTGGCTGGGCATCGCCGACACGTCGGCGATCTATCTGCTGGCCATCGTCCCGATCGCCGGACGGTACGGCACCTGGTCTGGTGTCTCGGCCTCGGTCATTGCCTTCCTGGCCTACGACTTCCTGTTCACCGCGCCGCGCTTCACGTTCAACGTCACCAACGCTCAGGATTGGCTGAGCCTGCTCCTGTTCCTGGTCGTGGCGGTGGTGATCGGGCGCCTGGCTGCGCTCCAGGCGGAGCGGGCCAGCGAGGCCGACCGGCGGGCCCGGGAGGCCCAGGCGATGTTCGGGATCAGCCGGGCGCTGGCCACCTCGGCCTCGATCGGCGCAGCGGCCGATGAGATCCTGGGCCGGCTGGCCGACCAGACCGGGCTCGAGCGGATCTGGATCGCCTTTGGCGCGACTCCGGCCGAGGAGGAGCTCATCGCCGACTCCGGCCCGCCGGGTCCCGATCCGGCGACGATGGCCGCGACGACGCCGTGGGTCCTGGTCCGGATGCCCGGCGACGAGCCGGCCGAGTGGATCCGGGCCCACGAGAGCTCGGTCAGCAGCGGATCGAAGGCGCTCTTCCGGGTCCTGATCGAGGCCGATGGCGAAGTCCTCGGATCCCTGTGGGCCGCCGAGCCGGAGGATGCCGGGCTGCCCAGGCGGGGCGCCACCCGGAGCCTGTCCCTGGCGGCCGACCAGCTTGGGCTCGCGCTCCGCCGCGACCAGCTGGCCGAGGTGGCGACGACCGCTGAGATCGCCCGCCGCAGCGATGCCCTCAAGAGCGCCCTGCTCGATTCGGTCTCGCATGACCTGCGCACGCCACTGGCCACGATCCGGGCGCTGGCTGGGGGCTTGCTCGACGATGGCGTGCCCCTCTCGCCCGAGGCCGTCCGCGAGTCGGCCGCCACGATCGACCAGGAAGCCCTTCGCCTCAGCGAAATCGTGCACGGCCTGCTCGACCTCAGCCGGATCGAGGCCGGCGAGCTGAAGCCGAACCTCGCCCTGCACGAGCTGGGCGAGCTGGTCGAAACGGTCGTCCGGCGCGGTCGCGCCAGCGTCGGCGGGCACCATGTCGAGGTCGTCGTGCCCGAGGACCTGCCGGTTGTCGTCGACGCCTTGTTCTTCGACCAGGCCCTCACCAATGTCTACGAGAACGCCCTCGGCCACTCGAGCCCAGATGCCCGGATCGTGATCCGGGCGGCCCGCCTGCCGACCCATCCAAACAGGGAGCCAGGGGGTGAGCCAGGCGTCGAGCTGGTCGTCGAGGACAGCGGGCCGGGGATGACCGACGCCAGCCTCGAGCACGTCTTCGACAAGTTCTACCGCGGCCGGGGCGTCGAGGGCGGCTCGCGGCATGGGCTGGGCATCGGGCTGACCGTCGCCCGGGGATTGACCGAGGCGATGGGCGCCACGATCAGTGCGGGGGCCGGTGAGCTGGGTGGCCTGGCGGTCACCTTCCGGCTGGCCGGCATCTCGTGAGCGGGCTGCGATGACCGACGCCGGGGCGCTGCTCCTGCTGATCGAGGATGACGTCCCGACCCGTCGGGCGCTGGTCGCCAACCTCGTCGGGCACGGCCACCAGGTCGACGAGGCCGGGACCGCAGCCGACGGGCTGCGCGCCTGGGAGGATCGCCGGCCGGACCTGATCCTGCTTGACCTGGGCCTGCCCGACCGCGACGGGCTGACCGTGATCCGACACGTCCGACGCGAAGCGGCAACGCCGATCCTGGTCCTCTCGGCGCGGGCCGACGAGGGTGATCGGGTGACGGCGCTGGAGCAGGGCGCCGACGACTACCTGACCAAGCCGTTCGGGCTGGCGGAGCTGCGGGCCCGGATCAGCGCCCTCCTCCGCCGGGCGGCCGGTCCGCTGGCCGACGCCGGCGGCCTCCTGACCGTGGGGCCGGTGACCCTCGACATCGCCCGGCGGGAGGTCCACGTCGGGGATCAACTGGTCGACCTCACTCCGCGCGAGTACGAGCTGCTCAAGGTGCTCCTCGGCCGGGCGGGCAGTGTCGTCACGCGCGGCCGGCTCCTGCGGGCAGTCTGGGGCGCAGCGTACTCCGAGGAATCCCATTACCTCCACGTGTACGTCAGCCGCCTGCGCCGGAAGCTGGCGGCTGCTGGAGCACCCGACGTGATCGCCGCCGAGCCCGGGGTCGGCTATCGGGTGACCCTCCCCGATGCCGCTGACGGGGCGGATTGAGGAAATCTTGAGCGGCTGTTGAGGCCCGCTCGGGCTCTCGACCCGCGGGCCTCTTGGGGCCCCGCCTACGGTGGCTGGATGGACGACGAGGAGCCCGAGGCCGCGCAGGAAGGCGTGGCCCGGCCTGGCCGTCACATGGCCGATCGCCGAATCCGCGTCGCCCGTCCGCATTCGGCCTACTTCCGCTACGAAGGTCCGGGTACCGTCACGGCCAAGCGTGAGGCGATTGCGCCGGTCCGGCGCGGCGAGAAGTTCAGCACAAGACTCCGCCGGCTCGTCTTCGGCCGAATCCTGGCCAGCGACGAGGAGGGCGAGGAGCGGCTGTCCAAGCTCAAGGCACTGGCCGTCTTCTCGAGCGACATGCTCTCGTCGGTGGCCTATGCGACCGAGGCCTCGATGTTCACCCTCCTCGGTGCGGGGACGGTCGCCTTCGGGCTGACCGTGCCGATCTCGATCGTGATCGTGGCGATCCTGTGGATCATCGTCATCTCCTATCGCCAGACGATCCGGGCCTACCCCAACGGCGGCGGCAGCTACATCGTGGCCAAGGACAACCTGGGTACCCGCGCCGGACTGATCGCCGCGGCCGCCCTGCTGACCGACTATGTCCTGACCGTCTCGGTCAGCGTGGCGGCCGGCATCGCTGCGATCATCTCGGCCTTCCCCGGCCCGCTCGAATCGTTGCGGATCGAGCTGTGCACGGTGGCCATCGTGGCCGTGATGCTGGTCAACCTACGCGGCCTGCGCGAGAGCGGGACCGTGTTCGCGATCCCGACCTACGTCTTCGTCGTGGCCACCCTGGGCCTGATCGCGGTCGGGATCAGCCGGGCCCTGATCGGCGACGCGCCCCACGTGACGGGCGTCGTGCCGGCCGGCGTGCCCCTCGAATCGCTGAGCATCCTGCTCGTGATGCGCGCGTTCGCCGACGGCTGCAGCGCGATCACCGGGGTCGAGGCGGTCTCCAACGGCGTGCCGGCCTTCAAACGGCCCGAGGCGGCCAACGCCCGGCTGACCCTGACGATGATGGGCGCCCTGGTTGCGATCATGTTCCTGGGCATCTCCGTCCTGGCCGGCGTCGTGGGCGCCGTCCCCGCGGCGAACCACGAGACGGTGATGTCCCAGATCGCGCGGGCGACCTTCGGCACCGGTCCGCTCTACTACCTCCTCCAGTTCGCGACGACCGGGATCCTGATCCTGGCCGCCAATACGAGCTTCGCCGACTTCCCCCGGCTGGCCTCGATCCTGGCTCGCGACGGCTTCATGCCCAGCGGCTTCGCCTTCCGCGGCGAGCGCCTGGCGTTCAGCACCGGGATCGTCGCCCTGGCCTTCCTGGCCATCGCGATCCTGATCGCCTTCGGCGGGACAGTCGACGCCCTGATCCCGCTGTACGCGATCGGCGTCTTTACCTCGATCACCCTGTCTCAGGCCGGGATGGTCCGCCACTGGCTTCGCGAGCGGGGTCCTGACTGGCGGCGGAGTGCGGCAATCAATGCCTTCGGGACGGTGGCCACGGCCATCGTCACCATCGTCTTCGCGATCGCCAAGTTCGCCCTTGGAGCGTGGCTGATCATCCTGATCATCCCGCTGATCGTGATGGCGATGCTGTTCATCCACGGCCAATACGAGCGCCGCCGGCTCGAGGTCCGGGTCCGGCCGGAGGCGATCATCCCACCGCCTACCCGCCATCAGCGAGTAATCGTGCCGGTCCCCGAGGTGACCCGGGATGTGATCCAGGCGATCCGCTTCGGCCGGACGATGTCCGAGGATGTGACGGCGGTCCATGTGACCGACGACCTCGAGCGCGGCGAGGAGCTCCGCGAGCGGTTCAACCGGCAGCTGCCGGGCATCCCCCTGGTGATCGTCGAGTCACCCTACCGAAAGCTGGTCCGACCGCTCGTCCGCTACCTTGAGTTCACCGCCCGTCAGTCGAAGGACGACCTGATTGTGGTAATCCTGCCGGAGTACGTCGCCCGCCACCGCTGGGAGCGTCTGCTCTTCAACGAGAACGCCCGCCGGATCCGCGACGAGCTCCTGGGCCACAAGAATATCCTTGTCGCCCAGGTGCCCTTCCGGCGCGATCTCTGAGCGAGATGGCGATCAGGGGAGAGCTGGCCCTCCGGCGCTACGCTACCCGCCGGACCGGGATCGTCGTCCTCGGCGAGGTGGTCGCCCTGGGCCTCGTGACGGGACTCGTGGCGGTCCTCCAGGGCGACTTCAAGGTCGCCAACCCGTCGGCCGCCTACCTCCTCGCCGTCGTCGCCCTGGCCGTCGTCTTCGGCACGCGGGCGGCGATCGCCGGCTCGGTCGCGGCATTCCTGCTCTACGACTACCTGTTCGTCGACCCCCGCTTCACCCTGACCGTCTCGACGGTCGAGGAGTGGTTCAACCTCATCCTGCTCCTCGTCGTGGGGATCGTCTGCGGCCGGCTGGCCGGTGCCCAGCGCGACCGAGCTCGTGAGGCAGAGACCCGCGAACGGGTGACCCGGGCCCTCTTCCAGATCAGTCGCGAGCTAGCCAGCGCCCAGTCCGCAGGACCGGCGATGGTCGTGATCGCCGAGTTGCTCAGGGTCGAGACCCGAATGGAGCGGGTCTGGATCGGGATCAGCTCAGCCGGCAGCCAGGAGCGCGTGGCTGCCGACAGCGGTTCCCCTCCGACCATTGCCCCGCCAGCGGTTCATTTCCTCCTGCGCCGGATGCCCGGGGACGTCCCGGCCCAATGGGTAAAGGTCCACGCTCCGACGGGCCGGCCCAACGGCGGCAAGCCGGGCCCGCCGGCTCAGATCACGTTACGGGTCCCGATCACCTCGAATGGCGTGACGCTCGGGTCGATCTGGACCCGCCGGACGCGCCAGGCCGGCCTGCCCGAGCGACCCGAGACCCGCGTGCTGGCCGCCGCCGCCGACCAGCTCGGCCGGGCGCTCGAACGAGATCGCCTGGTCCGGGAGGCGATGAGCGTGGAGGTTGCCCGGCGGAGCGACGCTCTGAAGAGCGCCCTGCTCGATTCGGTGTCGCACGACCTGCGCACGCCGTTGGCCTCGATCCGCGCCGCGGCCGGCAGCCTGATGGACCCGTCGGTCAATTGGTCGCCCGAGGACGAGCGGGCGACCGCGGCCTCGATCGACCGCGAGGCGGATCGCCTGAATCGGCTGGTCTCAAACATTCTCGACCTGAGCCGGATCGAGGCTGGTGGCCTCGTCGCCCACCACTCGGCCTTCCCGCTCGAGGACCTGGTCCCGGATGTCCTCGAGCGGCTCAAGCCCACCCTCGGTGCGAGGCCGATCGATGTCGACATCCCGGCCGGTCTGCCGCCGGTCGACATCGACGAGGTCTTCATCGACCAGATCCTGACCAACCTGCTCGAGAACACCGCCCGCTACGCCGGGCCGGGGGTGGCGGTGCACATCTCGGCCCGCAACCTTGCGCCCGGACGAATCCTGTTGACGATCGAGGACGCCGGTCCGGGCGTGCCGGCGGATGCCCTGCCCCACCTGTTCGAGAAGTTCTACCGGGTCCCCCTGACCGGCGAAGGTGCCCGGCGGGGAACGGGCCTGGGCCTGGCCGTCGTGCGCGGCCTGGTCGAGACGATGGGCGGCCAGATCAGCGCCCGACCGTCCACGATCGGCGGACTGGCCATGGACCTCGAACTGCGGACGGTCCAGTGATCGACGCCGGCGGGACCTCGATCCTGCTCGTGGAGGACGACGCCGAGACGCGCCACCAGGTCGCGACGTTGCTCGAACGCCATGGCTACCAGGTGGCCGAAGCGTCCGATGCCGAATCGGCCCTGGCGAAGTTCGCGGACGGCCGGCCCGACCTGATCCTGCTTGACCTGGGCCTTCCCGACCGGGACGGGCTGGACGTCGTGGACCGGGTCCGGGCGGCTGGAACCACGCCGATCCTGGTCCTCTCGGCCCGGGATCGCGAAGTGGACAAGGTCCTGGCCCTCGAGGCCGGCGCCGACGACTACCTGGCCAAGCCGTTCGGGATGGCCGAGCTCCAGGCCAGGATCGGAGCGATCCTCAGGCGTGCAATGCCGGCCGGGACGGATTCGGAGCAACCGGGGATCGTCCGGATCGGCGACCTCGAGCTTGACCCCGTGTCGCATTCGGTCCGGGTCGGAGGTCGCCCCGTCCACCTCACTCCGCTCGAGTTCGAGGTCCTGCGGGTGCTTGCGGAGCACGCCGGCCAGCTGGTGACATACGGCCGGCTGCTTCGAGCCGTGTGGGGCACGGCCTACGGCGAGGAGGCCCACTACGTCCATGTCTACGTCGGCCAGATCCGGCGGAAGATCCGGCGAGCCGACCCGGACGGCCACCTGGCGAACCTGATCGTGCCCGAGCCGGGCGTGGGCTACCGGGTCAGCGCGGAGATCGATCCCGCGCGGGGTTGAGCGATCCTTGAGCAGCTCGAGCCGTTCGGCACTCGCGGCCTCTTGGGACCGGGTTCCAGGATTGGGGCATGAGTGTCCCGCGAACTCTTGATACAAGCCTGACCAGGCGCTCGATCGAACGCGAGCTGGACCTGGTCGCGGTGGCCATTCGGATGGTCGCCGGCGGTGGCGCGCCGGGCGTGACTCTCGTCGGCCTCGAGTTCGGCCCGGCGGTGCTGGAAGGCTCCGCCCGAGCTGCCCACAACGCTGGCGTCGCCCTCGAGGCATTGTGGCAGCCGGACGAATCGCGCTGCGACATCCGAGTCCATCGCCGCAACGAGGGGTCCGATGCCGACTGAGCGCACGGCAGGCGCCGGGCCCGTCCTGCTGGTCGACGACGACGATGTCTTCGTCGACCTGGTCCAGCGCCATCTAGAGGCCCACGGCTACGTCGTCGCCACGGCCGGCTCGGTGGAGGCGGCGCGTGAGGTGCTGCGGACGGGCAACCGGCCCAGCCTGCTGATCCTCGACATCAACCTGCCCGACGACTCGGGCTGGTCGCTGCTCCGGGACGGCAGCCTGGCCGATGCCGGATCACCACCGGTCGTGATCATGAGCGGGACCCAGATCCGGCCCGAGCGGCTGCGCGAGTTC
>PNAZ01000045.1:0-11343 GCA_003169655.1 Chloroflexota bacterium | reverse complement strand
CGGTGGCGCTGTTTGCCGGGTATCTCTGGCTTTGTGACCGGGTGCGCTGATGAATCTCATCGACCTCATTACCGCGTTGGCGACCGTCTTCGTGTTCGTGTACCTGATCTGGGCCCTCCTCCGCCCTGAGGACTTCTAGCAATGTCGATGCCCGATTTCCTGACCCTCGTCGCGCTCCTCGCGGTGTTGCTGATCACGACGCCGATCCTGGGCGGCTACATGTACCACGTCTTCGAAGGCGAGCGGACGGTCTTCAGCCCGGTCCTGCGACCGCTTGAGCGGGTGATCTACCGGATCGCCGGGGTGGACGAGACGGTCGAACAGGGCTGGAAGGGATACACGATCTCGGTCCTCATGCTCGCCCTGGTCGGGGTCGTCTTCCTGTACCTGATCCTGCGCCTGCAGGCCAGCTTGCCGTTCAACGTCAACAATGCCGGCGCACAGACCCCGGACCTCTCGTTCAACACGGCGGTCAGCTTCGCCACGAACACGAACTGGCAGAACTACTCGGGTGAGACCGGCACCAGCAACTTGGCCCAGGCCGGCGGGCTCGCTGTCCAGAACTTCGTGTCGGCGGCGATGGGCCTGGCGGTTGCCATCGCCCTGGTCCGCGGCCTGGTCCGCCGGAGCGCCAAGACGCTCGGCAACTTCTGGGTCGACCTGACCCGCGGCGTCCTGTACGTCCTGCTGCCGATCTGCATCGTCTTCGCCGTGATCCTGATCTGGCAGGGCGTGCCCCAGACGCTGAACGCCCCGAGCACGGTCACGACGCTCCAGGGCGCGCAGCAGACGCTCTCGATCGGCCCGATCGCNNATGTTCCTGATCCTGCTGGTTCCCTTCGCGGTCACGTACACGTTCGGCCGCTATGCCGGCAAGCAGCGCCAGGGCTGGGTGATCCTCGGAGCGATGGCCTTCATCCTGGTCGTCGGGGCGCTCGTTGCGATGCACGCGGAAGCGGGCGGCAACCCCCTGTTCCCGGCTGGTGTGAACCAGGCGTTGGGGAACATGGAGGGTAAGGAGACCCGCTTCGGCGCCTCGATCGGCGGCCTGTTCGCCGCGGTTACCACGAATACCAGCACGGGCGCCATCAATGCGATGCATGACAGCCTGACGCCGATCGGCGGCCTCGTGCCCCTGTTCGACCTGATCCTGGGCGAGATCTCCCCGGGCGGCATCGGCGCCGGCCTGTACGGGATGCTCGTGATCGGGGCGATCCTGTCGGTCTTCATCGCCGGCCTGATGGTCGGCCGGACGCCCGAGTACCTCGGCAAGAAGGTCGAGAGCTACGAGATGAAGATGGCCATGGTGACCGTCCTCGTCCTGGCCGTGAGCATCCTCGGCTTCACCGCGATCGCGACGGCCACCCAGCCCGGCCAGGCCGGGCCGCTCAATGCCGGCCCGCATGGCTTCTCGGAGATCCTGTATGCCTTCGCCAGCCAGACGGCCAACAACGGCTCGGCCTTCGCCGGGCTGACCGGCAACACGCCCTTCTACAACATCCTGGGCGGCTTCGCGATGCTGATCGGCCGGTTCGGGATGATCGTGCCAATCCTGGCATTGGCCGGCTCCATGGCGGCCAAGCGCCGGGTGGCACCGTCGCTGGGCACCTTCCCGACCACCGGCATCATCTTCGGGGTGCTCCTGGTGGGGGTCGTCGTGATCGTCGGCGCGCTGACCTTCTTCCCGGCCCTGGCGCTGGGCCCAATCGTCGAACAGCTCCTCCAGAACGCCGGAAAGGTCTTCTAGAACCATGAGCATCCAAGAATCCATCGACCTGTCGGGCGGCACCCGCCGCTTCCAGCGCTTCGGCGGGCGGGGCAGCGGCGCCCCGGCCGGCGGCGCGCCCGGGCCCCGGGGCATCTTTGACCCCGACCTCCTCCGGGCGGCCCTGCCCGAGTCAATTCGCAAGCTGAATCCGCGCTATCTCATCAAGAACCCGGTCATGTTCGTGGTCGAGATCACGGCCGCCCTGGTGACCGTCATCGCGATCGCCAATGCGACGGGCTTCCAGCCGGTTGCCGGTCCGTCCGGCCTGGGCTTCCAGGTCCAGATCGCGATCTGGCTGTGGTTCACGGTCCTCTTCGCGACCTACGCCGAGGCGGTCGCCGAGGCCCGCGGCCGGGCCCAGGCCGCGACCCTCCGCCGGGCGCGCTCGGTCACCCAGGCCCATCGCCGAAAGGCCGACGGCACGCTCGAGCTGGTCGGCTCGGCCGAGCTCCGGCGGGGCGACGTGATCGTCGTGATGGAGGGCGAGACGATCCCCGGCGACGGGGACGTGATCGAGGGCATCGGATTCGTCAACGAGTCGGCGATCACCGGCGAGTCCGCCCCTGTGCTGAAGGAGCCGGGAACGGACATCAGGAGCAGCGTGACCGGCGGAACCACGCTGACGAGCGACCAGCTCACGATCCTGATCAGCGCCGATCCCGGTGAGACATTCCTCGACCGGATGATCGCCCTGGTCGAGGGCGCGAAGCGCCAGCGGACCCCCAACGAGATCGCCCTGTCGATCCTGCTGGCCGGCCTCACGATCGTCTTCTTCCTGGCCGTCGTCACGTTGCGGCCGTTCGGTGCCTTCGCCGGGACGACCGTCGACACGGTCGCCCTCGTCGCCCTCCTCGTCTGCCTGATCCCGACCACCATCGGCGGCCTCCTGTCGGCCATCGGCATCGCGGGCATGGACCGGGTCGCCCGCTTCAACGTCCTGGCCATGAGCGGCCGCGCCGTCGAGGCTTCCGGCGATGTCGACGTGATCCTGCTCGACAAGACCGGCACGATCACCTACGGCAATCGCCTCGCCGCGTCGATTACCGCCGCACCGGGCGTCACCGAGGCGGAGGCGCTGACGGCGGCCCTGGTGGCCTCGGCCCACGACGAGACGCCGGAGGGCAAGTCGGTCGTGGACCTGGCCCGCAAGCGGCTGGCGGAGCTGAAGGCACCGGCCGGCACCGACGATGAGGCCGGCTTCCAGCAGCTCGTCGGCACGATCAAGGAAGACATCCCGTTCAAGGCCGAGACCCGCTCGAGCGGCGTGCGCCTGGCAAACGGCCAGCTGGTCCTCAAGGGCGCCGTCGATGCCATCGAGCACGACCTCGACGCGGCGCTGCCGCCGATCATCCGGGACGAGACCGACCGGCTGGCGGACGCTGGTGCGACGCCGCTGGCGATGCGCCAGGACGGCCGGATCATCGGCCTGATCGAGCTCAAGGACACCGTCAAGGAGGGTCTGGTCGAGCGCTTCGCCGAGTTCCGCAAGATGGGCATCCGGACGGTCATGGTCACCGGCGACAATCCGCGCACCGCCGCGACGATCGCCCGCGAGGCCGGCGTCGACGACTTCATTGCCCAGGCCAAGCCCGAGGACAAGATCGGCTTCATCCGCAAGGAGCAGGCCGACGGCCACCTCGTGGCCATGACCGGCGACGGCACGAACGACGCCCCGGCGCTCGCCCAGGCCGACGTCGGGCTGGCGATGAACAGCGGGACGTCGGCGGCCAAGGAGGCGGCCAACATGGTCGACCTCGACTCCGNNCCGACCAAGCTGCTCGAGGTCATCGCGATCGGCAAGCAGCTCCTGATCACCCGCGGCTCGATCACGACCTTCTCGATCGCCAACGACGTGGCCAAGTACTTCGCGATCGTGCCGGCAATGTTCGCCAGCGTCTACCCGGAGCTGAACCAGCTCAACATCATGGCCCTGTCCACGCCCCAGAGCGCGATCCTCTCNNGCGGTGATCTTCAACGCCCTGGTCATCGTCGCGCTCATCCCCCTCGCCCTGCGCGGGGTCGGCTTTCGGCCGGCTCCGGCGAGCGAGCTGCTCCAGCGCAACCTGCTCATCTATGGTCTCGGCGGGATCATCGCCCCCTTTATCGGGATCAAGGCGATTGACCTGCTCGTGACCGCCCTCCACCTGGCATAGGAAGCCATCAGATGCGTACCTTCGTCCTCCAACAGCTTCGGCCCGCAATCCTCCTCCTGGTCCTTCTGACCCTGATCACCGGGGTCGCGTATCCCGGCATCGTCACGGCGATCGGCCAGGTTGCCTTCCCCTCCCAGGCCAACGGCTCGTTCATCACGGTCAACGGCGCCGAGGTCGGCTCGAGCCTGATCGGCCAGGCCTTCGACCAGCCCAAGTATTTCTGGGGTAGGCCATCCGACGCAGGCGCCACCGCCAGCAACCCGGCTGGCTACGACGGCACGTCGAGCGCCGGCTCCAACCTCGGCCCGACGAGCAAGGCCCTGATCGACCGGATCACCGCGTCGGTCGACCAGCTCCGCCAGGCGAACGGCAACGCGCCGATCCCGGTCGACCTCGTGACGACCTCGGCATCGGGCCTCGACCCCGACATCAGCCCGGCCGGCGCCGAGTACCAGGTCGCCCGGGTGGCTGCCGCCCGGGGCATGACGCCAGACGCCGTGCGGGCCGTCGTCGCCCGCCACACGACCCAGCCCCTCCTGGGCTTCATCGGAGAGCCGATCGTCAACGTCCTCGAGCTGAATCTGGACCTGGACGGATTGCTGACGACGAAGTGATGCCACAATCCGCGCCATGACCGACGATCGGGACGATCGCCCAACTGGCGAGGAGATGCTGGCGCGGGTGATCGCAGAAGGCCAGCTCGAGCGCAACCGCCCCGAGCGTGGTCGGCTGCGTCTGTACCTGGGCATGGCGCCGGGCGTCGGCAAGACGTACCGGATGCTCGAGGAGGGCCATCGGCGGCTCGAGCGGGGCACCGACGTCGTGGTCGGCTTCGTCGAGGTCCACGCCCGACCCCGAACCGCAGCGCTGCTCGAGGGCCTCGAGATCCTGCCCCGGGTCCGGGTCGAGTACCAGGGCGTCCAGGTCGAGGAGATGGACACGCCGGCGATCATCGCCCGCCATCCCGAAGTCGCCCTGATCGACGAGCTGGCCCATACCAATGTGCCCGGCTCGGCCAACGAGAAGCGCTGGCAGGACGTGGAGCTGATCCGTAACGCCGGCATCGACGTCATCAGCACCTGCAACGTCCAGCACCTCGAATCCGTCGCCGACGCCGTGGCCACGATCGTCGGCGCCCCGGTCAACGAGCGGCTGCCGGACGAGCTGGTCGAGGGCGCCGACGAGGTCGAGCTGGTCGACATGAGCCCGCACGCGCTGCGCCAGCGGATCCGCCACGGCAACGTCTATCCGCCCGAACGGGCCCGGGTGGCGCTCGATCGCTTCTTCACGGAGGCCAACCTGACGGCCCTCCGCGAGCTGTCCCTGCGCTTCGTGACCCGAGCGGTCGACGAGCAGCTCGAGGAGATCGTCAGTGAACAGGGCGTTGACCGGCTGCGCCCGGTCAGCGAGCGGGTCCTGGTCGTCGTCGACGACCGCCTCATCAGCCGTCGGGCGCTCCGCCGCGGAGCGATGCTCGCCTCCGCCCTGGGCGCCGGCCTGAGCGCGGCGGTGATCGTGACCCCTGCCGTCGAGCGCCTGTCGTTCGACCGCGCCCGCGACCTCCAGGAGCATCTCGACTACGCGACCGACCTCGGCGCCCAGGTGATCCAGCACCCTGCCCGTGACCTCGTGGCCGGCCTCGTCGAGCTGGCCAAGGGCCTCCGGGTCACCCACGTGGTGCTGGGTCGCGAGGGGCGGCGCGGGATCGCCCGCCGCCTCGCGCCGGATACCACGGAACAGCTCCTCGAGCAGCTCCCCGAGATCGAGGTCCACATCGTCGGCGAGGGCGCCGGCCAGGGCTAGGGCCCGATCAACCGGCAATCCGCGGGCGCTCCGGCGTGCGGATGGCCCGGTAGGCAAGCGCGGCCAGGCACGAACCGAGGATGGGCGCACAGACGTAGATCCAGATCCCGCTCAGATCGCCGGAGACGAGCGCCGGGCCCAGAGAGCGGGCGGGGTTCATCGAGGCGCCACTGATCGATCCGCCCACCAGCGCGCCGAGGGCGACCATGCCGCCGATCGCCAGAGCCGCAGCGTTGCCGACGGCCCGGTCGTCGGTCGCTACGGCGGTGATCACCAGCATCAGGAAGAACGTCAGGACCGATTCCCAGGCGCAGGCCTGCAGGTCGGACCCGGAGGGCCGTGTCACGCCCAGGCTCACCCTTGCCCCGAGGGTCAGCCGCAACACGATCGAGGCAGTGACCGCGCCCCCGATCTGGGCCCCGGCATAGGTCGCGGCCCGCCGCCAGCCCATGTGCCGACCGAGCGCGAAACCGATCGACACCGCCGGGTTGAAGTGGGCCCCGGAGATGTGCCCGAGGGCGTAGATCATCACCCCGATCACCAGCCCGAAAGCCAGCGCGACGGCTGTCGGCGGGAGGCCGTTGGCGATCGCGCCGCAGCCGAAGAAGACGAGGGCGAACGTGCCGATGAACTCCGCGAGGTGGGCCTTCAACCGGCGAGCGCGGCTCGCGGCGGGCGGCCGGCAGCGCGCAGGGCGACCTCGATGAACGGGCGCAGGCGGGCGGCTACGTCGACCTGGGTCCGCCGGAACGCCGCGAGCTTCTCCGCTTCTGTGCCCTCGATCTCCGAAGGGTCGTCAAGGCCCCAGTGGAGCGAGTTCGATGATCCGGGGAAGACCGGGCAGGTGGCCCGGGCCCGGTCGCAGACCGTGATGACATAGTCGAACTGGCGGTCGAGGAACTCGCCGATCACCTTGCTGCGGGCGTGGCTCCAGTCGATCCCCAGCTCGGCCAGCACCTGGACCGCGAATGGGTTGACCCTCGTCGCCTCGGTTCCGGCCGAATCGACCTCGAAGTCCGTGCTGCCATAGCGTTGCAGGAGCGCTTCCGCGATCTGGCTGCGGGCCGAATTGTGGGTGCACACGAACAGGACCCGGATGGGCGCAGATGGCACGGGACGCTCCTTCCTGCTGGCTCGGCCGGCCGCGGCGATGGTCATTTCCAGGTCGAGCAGCTCGGCTTCGAGCCGGTCCAGGTCGGCCCGCTGGCGGTCGATAGCGGCCCGCTGGCCGGCAAGCACCGGAGCCAGATCCAGGTCAACCGAGCCGCGCTCGATGCACAGTCGTGCGAGCCGGCCGGCATCCTGTGGGCCCAGCCCCAGCCGGCGCAGGGAGACGACCAACCGGAGGCGGGCCAGGTCCGCTTCCTCATACTCGCGGTAGCCGTTCTCCTCGCGCGGGGCCGCCGGGATGACCCCCTCGGTCTCGTACCAGCGCACGGCCGATGCGGCGATACCAGCACGTCGGGCGAACTCGGCGATCTTCACCTCCGCAGCGTAGACCTTCAAGTCACTCGAAGGTCAAGCCCGATCTTGCGACGCCGGGCGCGGCCGGCCACTCCGACGGTCGAGGCATCCTTAGCAGCAGCCACCGGAGCCGCACCCACAACCCGACTCGGCGACGGGCAATGATCGGGGCGAGAGGTCGATCCTGGGCTTGGCGTCGAATGGCTTGCTGGCCTTCACGATCGCGCTGATCATCCCGTCGGCGACAGCGTGGGTCGGCGTGATGGAGATGTCGACCAGGCCGACCGCTTCAAGGCCACGGCGGAAGTCCGTGAACGACAGCGCGCCGGCGATGCAGCCGACAAACGAGCCACGCTCGGCGCGCTGCTCGGCGCTGAGATGATCCTCGGCGACGATGTCGGTGATCCCGATCCGGCCACCCGGCCGCAGCACGCGGGCGATCTCCGCGAAGACGGCCGGCTTGTCCGCGGCGAGATTGATCACACAGTTGCTGATCACCACATCGATCGATTCGGCGGGCAGCGGGATGTCCTCGATGTGGCCCCGAATGAGCTCGACATTGGTGACGCCCGCCTCGGCGATATTTCGCTGGGCCAGGGCGAGCATCTCATCGGTCATGTCCAGGCCGATCGCGCGACCGGTCGGGCCGACCCGTTTGGCCGAGAGCAGCACGTCGATCCCGCCGCCTGAGCCCAGGTCGAGGACCCGCTCGCCGGCGTGCAGGTCGGCCACCGCGATCGGGTTGCCGCAGCCGAGCGAGGCAAGCAGCGCGGCATCGGGCAGCTCGTCGCGCTCGAGCGCCGAGTACAGCTCGGCGCCGATCGAGTCGGAGCTCCCGCTGCAGCAACCGCCGTCATTGGCCTGGGTGGCCGCGGCAGCGTAGCGCGCCCGAACCTCGTCGTGGATCATCTCGGTCGTCATTCGGGCTCTCTCCTGGAGGGGTTGGCTGGACGTGATATTGATACTTGACGATATTGGTATTTGTCAATACCGTGGCGTCATGAAGCGTCCGACCGATCCCGACACCCTCCTGCTCCAGGCCGCGGCCGACCCCAGCCGGCTGGCGATCCTGCGCCAGCTCGCGGCTGGCGATGACGTCTGCGCCTGCGACTTCGTGGGCTGCTGCGACGTCGCCCAGCCCACCGTCAGCCACCATCTGAAGGTGCTCCGTGAGGCCGGCTGGGTGAGCTCCGAGCGGCGCGCCTCGTTCATCTACTACCAGCTCCGGCCCGAGGCCGTCGAGCGCTTCCGAGCCATCGCCGGCGAATTCGCGCCGCGGATCAGGCAGGCCTCGCCGCGCGCCCTGCCGGTCATCGAGTCCCGAGCGGGGACGCAGGCGTAGGCGCAGCCTCAACGCGCCCCGGCCAACTCCGTGTCCTCCTCCATCCTGAGCCGCCGAGACCTGCTGGCGCTGACCCTGGCCGCGGCGGCCTGGGGCCTGGGAACCGTGATCAGCAAGCGAGCCCTGGACGAGATCCCGGCGCTGACCTTGTTGCCGATCCAGCTCGCAGCCAGTCTGGTCGTCCTCGCCGTGCTGATGCGCCGTCGAGGCCTGCCCCTTCGCGGGAGTCCCGCGATCCTGGGGCGGCTCGGCATCCTGAACCCAGGCCTCGCGTACGCCCTGGGCCTGCTCGGTCTCGGCTCGATCACCGCCAGCCTGGCGGTCCTGTTATGGGCGGTCGAGCCGCTCATGATCCTGGTCCTGGCGATTTGGTTGCTGCGAGAGCAGGTGCCTCCGGTCGTCGGCGTCCTGTCACTGGTCGCAGTCGCCGGCCTGGTCCTGCTGGTCTACGACCCGAGCACGAACGGCCAATGGGGCGGCGTGGCCCTGACCATGGCTGGCGTCGCCTGCTGTGCGACCTACACGATCGTGGCCCGGCGCTGGATCGCGGCCTCCGACTCGACCGCCCAGGTGGTCTTCGCCCAGCAGGCGTACGCCCTCGTCTTTGCCCTGCTCGTTGGTGCCCTCGTCGGCGTCCTCGGTGGTGAGGTCCGCCCAACGGGGATCTCGGCAATCGGGCTGCTGAGCGCGATCTCCTCGGGCGTCCTGTACTACGCGGCCGCCTACTGGCTGTACCTGACCGCGCTGCGCGGGGCTCCGGCCTCGCTGGCCGCAATCTCGTTCTACCTGATCCCGGTGTTCGGCGTGGCGGGCGGCATCCTGCTCCTGGACGAGGGGCTCGACCCGCGGCAATGGGCTGGTGCGGCGATCGTCCTCGTTGCCGTGCTCGTGATCACCTACCGGCCGAATGCGAGTCGGACGGCCGCCGCGGACCCCGGCCCGTCGGGCCAGTAGCCTGATCAGGGCACTCACTTGGGACGATTGTCGCTGGCAGACGCATTACGCCCTGGATTCATCCCGATGGCCCCCTTCCAGCGCGATTCGGGCCGCGACTCACGCACGGACTGAGGGTTTCGGGACTGTCCGGACCCCGATTCTGGGCCCGGCATCGACGTTGTGCGTCTGGTGGCGACATTCGTCCGAAGTCGGGGCGGCGCACCGGGGCGGGGCACGGAGCCGGACGCGAGGCCGGACGCAGGATGCGTCGCGGCGGCACCGCCCAGCGGGTTGACCCGGCTCGAATCGGGCGACTACACTCGTGAGCGTCTCGTGCGCCGGTGTCGCGCCGAATCAGCCCGCCCGGGATCGCCAAGCCAGCACCGGAGGACCACTCCTCTCGTGGAGTCAGGACCCAGTCGAGGGACGCCAGCGAGTCGCACGATCGTCGTGGACCGCGCCATCGGCGCCCGCCAGCACCCGGTCCGCCTCGCCCGCTGACGGCGGCATGCCCTCGGGGCGTGCGCCACCAACGCGCGGGACGGACCCGCCGCGAGGTGGCAGATGCTCTACCTGAGCCAGGTGATCGGACGGCCCGTCCGGGACCGGAACGACGAGCCGATCGGCAAGGTCGCCGACCTGATCGTCGCGGTTGGTGACCGCTATCCACCGGTGACCGGCCTCGTGGTCGAGACCGATCGGCGCCGGATCTTCCTGCCCTGGACCTCGGTCGACCAGCTCGACGACTCGGGTGCGAAGCTGAGCACCCTGACGATGGACCTGGCCAAGTTCCATCAGCGTCCGGACGAGATCCTGTTGCGAGCCGACCTGATGGACAAGCAGATCGTCGACATCGACGGGCGGAAAGTCGTCCGGGTCAACGACCTGCGCCTCGACGAGGTCGAGGGCGCCCTGCACCTGGTTGCCGTCGATGTGGGGGCGTCGGGCCTCCTCCGCCGGCTGGGCGTCGAAGGCAGCATGCGCACGGTGGCTCGCAACCTCCACGTCCAGGTGCCCGAGAAGTACATCGACTGGGAGGATGTCGATCCGGTCGAGACCTCGATCGCGTCGATCAAGCTGCGGGTGCCCCACGCGGGCCTCGCCGAGCTCCACCCGGCCGACCTGGCCACGATCATCGACCAGCTCGCCCCGCGCGACCGGGCCGGCGTGCTGGCCTCCCTGGGCGACGACGCCGTGGCCGATGCGATCGAGGAGATGGAGCCCGAGACGCAGGTCGAGGTGCTCGAGGACCTGGAGCCCAGCCGGGCCGCCGATATCCTCGAAGAGATGTCACCCGACGATGCCGCCGACCTCGTGGCGGACCTCTCGCAGACCACCCGCGACGAGATCTTCGCGTTGATGGAGAAGGACGAGAAGGCCGAGGTCCAGGAGCTCCTCGGCTATCCCGAGGATTCGGCCGGCGGGATCATGACCACCGAGTTCGTGGCCGTCCCGGCCCACCTGACGGCGGCCGAGACGATCGACATGCTCCGCCAGCTCGAGCCGAATGCGGAGACGATCTACTACGTCTACGTGACCGATGACGACGGCCGGCTGGTCGGCGTGCTCTCGCTGCGCGACCTCATCGTGGCCGCGCCGGACACCCAGATCGGCGCGGTGATGATCAAGGAGCCTGTCGCGGTCGGCGTCCTGGCCGACCAGGACGAGGTGGCCGAGGTGGTCGCCCACTACAACCTCCTGGCGGTCCCGGTGATCGACGAAGAGGGCCGACTGGCCGGGATCGTCACCGTCGACGACGCCCTCGACACGGTCCTGCCCACGGCCTGGAAGCGGCGCCTGCCGCGCCTCTTCGCGCGCGGCTAGGCCGGAAGCGGGCGGAGCCGTAGCGTGCCCCAGCTGCCCACCGTCCGAGGCGT
>PNAZ01000013.1:17133-37264 GCA_003169655.1 Chloroflexota bacterium | reverse complement strand
CGTTGTACATCCGGACCCGGCCATAGCGATCGCCCAGCCAGCCGAAGGCCACGACCAGCACGGCCGTGACGAGCAGGTAGCCCATGAAGATCCAGAGGAGGTAGCTGGTGCTGCCCGGCTCGAGCGGGTTGAGCTGGATGCCGTTGAAGATCGCCGGCAGGGCGATGATCACGATCGAGCCATCGATCGCCGCCATCAGGATGCCCAGNNTACTGGGCGAGTCGCGGATAGAGCCGGCCGGCAATGGCCAGCAGGACGACGAGCACGCCGCCCATCACCAGGGCGTCGATCGCCAGCCCGTGATCGCTCGTGCCGCCCACGACCATCTGGCTGCGGATCGCATCGACCATGTAGGTCAGCGGATTGACCGTGGCGACCACCTTGAGCCAGTCGGGCATCAGGCTCACCGGGTAGACGGCGCTGCTGGCGAAGAAGAGGGGCATCGTCATCAGCTGGCCGATCCCCATGAACCGCTCGCGCGAGCGGACCAGGCAGGCGATCACCAGCGAGAACGTCGAGAAGAGGGCCGCGCCGAGGAAGATCGCGCCGGCCACGCCGATGATCGAGACGGGGTCGAGCCGGAGATGGATCCCGATCACGAACGCGACGACGTACACGAGGACGGCCTGGGCCAGGCCGCGGACCCCGCCGGCGATCGCCTTGCCGAGGACCAGCGCGACGCGCGGCGCGGGGCTGACCAGGAGCTTGTGGACGACCCCAAGGTCGCGCTCCCAGATCACCGCGATGCCGTAGAAGATCGAGCTGAACAGGGCACTCTGGGCGAGGACGCCGGGCGCCAGGAAATCGAGGTAGGGGACGTTCCCGGTCGGGATCGCCCGGGTCGAGGCGAGGACCTGGCCGAAGACGAGCAGCCATAGGATCGGCTGGACCGCGCGGGTCAGGATCTCGAGCGGATCGCGGAAGACCTTGCGCAGCTCGGCGTCGGCAATCGTCGCCGTATCGGCGAGGAACCCGAGCCAGGCCGGCTCAGCCGAGGCGGCTCGCCGTACGGCGGGTTCGAGCGATGTCACGGAACCGGCCTCCTTCATTGATATCGGCGCCAGTGAAATGGGTGAAGACGTCGTCGAGGGTTGCCTCGGGGCCGACCTGGGCCTTGAGCTCTTCGGGCGTCCCGATCGCGGCGATCACCCCGCGATGCATGACCGCGACGCGGTCGCACAGGAGCTCCGCCTCCTCCATGTAGTGGGTCGTCAGGACGATCGCGGTGCCCATCGACGCCTGCAGGTCCTGGACGTGATCCCAGACCGTGGCCCGGGCGGTAGGATCGAGGCCAATCGTGGGCTCGTCGAGGAACAGGACGCTCGGCTGATGGAGCATCGCCTGGGCGAGCTCGAGCCGCCGGATCATGCCGCCCGAGTAGGTCCGGACGAGCCGATCGGCGGCGTCGGTCAGGGCCATCAACCGGAGCGCATCCTCGATCCGGCCATCTCGTTCGGAGCGCGGCATGTGGTAGAGGCGGGCCGACAGGCGCAGGTTCTCGCGCCCGGTCAGCTGGCCATCGGCGGACAGGAGCTGGGGGACGTAGCCGATGCTCCGGCGAACCTCGGCCTGCTGGGTCGCGACGTCGAACCCGCCGACGTGCGCCCGCCCGCTGGTCGGCGGCAGCAACGTCGTGAGCATCTTGATCGTGGTCGTCTTGCCGGCTCCGTTCGGGCCGAGCAGGCCGAAGACCTCGTCGCCACTGACGGTCAGGTTGAGCCGGTCGACCGCGGTGATCTCGCCGAAGCTCCGGGTCAGGTCGTCGGTTTCGACGGCGGCGGCCACGTCAATCGGCTCCGCGACGGGCGGGCTCGTCGCTCGACTGCCCGATCCGATCGAGCATCTCGAGGCCGCCGGCCAGGCGGGCCTGCTCGGCCGGGGTCAGGGCGGCCAGCTCGTCGGCGAGCCAGCCCCGGACCGCGGCCTGGGCCTTGGCGAGGTGGTCGGCTCCCGAGGTGGTCAGCTGGAGGCGGATCCGCCGCCGCTCGGTCGGGTTCCCGGTTCGATCGATCATCCCGGCGACCACGAGCCGCTGGGCCATGGCCGAGCTGGCCGGCAGGCTCATGCCCAGGTGGTCCGCCAGCGCGGAGAGGCCGGCTCCCGGCTCGCGGCGGAGGTAGATCATGGCCCGCAGCTGGGCGACGGTCGGGCCGGGTGTGCCATGCGCCCGCATCTGGCGGCGGATCCGGCGGGTCGCCCGGGGCACGATCTCGAGGAGCCGGTCGGCGACGTTCGACTCCGACTCCGCGGCCGCCGCAGGCGTCAGTTGCGGCTCGGTACTGTTCATGTACTTAACTATATCCCACTGCCGGTCGGGCCAATCTTCGACTTTGTGCGTCTGGTGGCGACAATCGTCCCAACCCGGGTGGGACTGGCGCGAATCTCAGGCAGAGCTGGCGCCCCTACTCACGCGAGGCGAGCTCGAGGCGGTAGTAGCGGCCCACCACCAGCACGTGACGGCGGCCAAGCCGGTAGATGAGGTCGCCCGGGAACGGGTGCTGGTCGGTCGCCAGGATCGCCGCGTCACGCTCCGCTCCAGGCGGCAGGGGATCGGCCCGGAAGCTGACCGGCGCCTGGCCGGGCCAGCCGACGAGCAGCCGGCCGCCCGCCGCGTCGAGGTTCCGGGTCCACTGCGCCGCGCCATTCGGATGGCCGAGGTACCAGTTCCCGCCGGCCGAGAGAAGGCCAAGGAGGGTCCGCCGGGGCTTGCCGGTCGAGCGGCCTTCGATCGTGACCTCGATCACGTTGCCCAGCCCGGACTGGAGCCAGATCATGCGCAGCAGCGGGTCGAGCACGCCGAGCAGCCAATAGAGGGCCCGGAACCCGAATGACCAGGCACGCGAAGGCTGTTCGGCTGTCGCGATCTCCATTTGTTTGCCTACGCAGCCGGACCGGGATCGGATGAGCCGTATCGCCTCGTCGGTTCATGCTCTGGGCGCCGCGATAGTGACCCCATGATTAGCAGGCCCGTTTCGCAGCCTCCGGACCCGAATCCGACCGGTCCGAGCGGGCACACGCTCGGCCCGTCACGCACGAATCGCGCCCCGGAGCCGGCTCCGACGCCCGATGGGAAGCCGTTCAAAGGCCGATAACCCGCTTGCTAAGCATGGGCCGCATATCGCGCACGACAGCGTCCCGAAACGACGCCTCGCCCAGCGCGCGCCGCACGGAGCCTGGCCCCGGCCCGCAGGGCCGCCTCGCCCGATGCGCGCGTCGCACGGAGCCTGGCCTCGGCACGCCCGCCGACCCCGCGGCAACGGCCCCGCCCCGCGCAACGGGACCAAACTCAGTGGCTGCTCGACGCCGCCCAGACGTTGATGCCGCTCTCCGTCGCGAACTGGTCGATCTCGGCCAGCTCGGCGGGCGAAAAGGCGAGGTTGTCGAGCGCGCCGAGGTTCTCCTCGAGCTGGCTGACGCTGCCCGCGCCGATCAGGGTCGACGTGACCCGGGGATCGCGGAGCGTCCAGGCGAGGGCCATCTGGGCCAGGCTCTGGCCGCGCGCCTTAGCGATCTCGGCGAGCCCGCGGACCTTGGCCAGCGTCTCGGCGTTGAGGAACTCCGGCCGGAGCGAACCCGCCGACGCGGCGCGCGAGCCGACCGGGACGCCGCCGAGGTACTTGCCGGTCAGGAGGCCCTGGGCGAGCGGTGAGAACGTGATGCACCCGGCGCCGGCCGCACCCAGGACGTCGAGCAAGTCCGGCTCGATCCAGCGGTTCAGCAGCGAATACGACGGCTGCTCGATCAGCAGCGGGGTCCCGAGCCGGTCGAGGATCCTGATCGCGTCCTTCGCCCGGGCCGCCGAGTACGAGGAGATCCCCACGTACAGGGCCTTGCCCTGGCGGACGGCGGAATCGAGCGCGCCCATCGTCTCCTCGAGCGGCGTATCGGGGTCGAACCGGTGGGAGTAGAAGATGTCGACGTATTCGAGACCCATCCGGGCGAGGCTCTGGTCGAGGCTGGCCAGCAGGTACTTGCGCGAGCCCCAGTTGCCGTACGGCCCGGCCCACATGTCGTAGCCCGCCTTCGACGAGATGATCAGCTCGTCGCGATGACCGATCAGGTCCGTAGCCAGGATCCGTCCGAAGTTCTTCTCGGCCGAACCGTACGGCGGCCCGTAGTTGTTGGCCAGGTCGAAATGGGTGACGCCGAGGTCGAAGGCCCGCCGGATGACGGCGCGCTGGCGTTTCATCGGACGGTCATCACCGAAGTTCTGCCAGAGGCCCACCGAGATCGCCGGCAGCAGCAGGCCGCTCCGCCCGGTTCGCCGGTAGGGCATCTTGTCGTAGCGATCGCTCGCCGGCTCGTAGGTCATGGCGCAATTCTGCTCCGAACGAGCCCAACGCCGCTGAAACCCGCCGAAGACCGCCGAACTCACGCCGGATCCCGGTCGAAGGCCCGGGCGGCACGCTAGAATCCGGCACCCGTGGCCACGATCCATCCGTTCCGTGCTCTCCGCCCGCGGCCCGACGTGGCCGCCGCCGTCGCGGCTGTCCCGTACGACGTCGTGAGCACGGAAGAGGCGCGAGCCCTCGCGGCCGGCAATCCGCTGAGCTTCCTGCACGTGTCGCGGGCCGAAATCGACCTGCCCCCGGACACTGACCCGCACGCCGACCTGGTCTACGAGAGGGCGGCCGCGAACTTCGCGCGGCTGCGCAGCGAAGCCCCGCTCGTCGAGGAGGTCGATCCCAGCCTCTACCTCTACCGCCTGCGGATGGGGGACCACGAGCAGGTCGGCGTGGCCGGCTGCTTCTCGGTCGACGAGTACGAGCACGACGTCATCCGCAGGCACGAGCGGACGCGCAAGGACAAGGAAGACGACCGGACCCGGCACCTGCTGACGCTCAAGGCCCAGACTGGACCGGTCTTCCTGACCTATCCGGCGTCCGACGAGATCGACACGCTCGTCGCGCGCGTCGTGGCAACCCCGGCGCTTTTCGACTTCAGTGCCGCGGACGGCGTGCGCCACTCCATCTGGCGGCTGGACCCGGGCGATCGAGACGTCCTCGTCGCGGCGTTCGAGCGCATCCCATCCCTCTACATCGCCGACGGCCACCACCGGGCGGCAAGCGCGGCGCGGGCCCGCCGGGACCTCCGTACGGGTGCCGCGCCGGGCGAGCCAATCGAGGCCGACACCTTCCTGGCCGTCGCCTTTCCCGAGGACCAGATGCAGGTCCTGCCGTATCACCGGCTCGTGAAGGACCTCGGCGGCCAGAGCCCGTCGGCCTTCCTCGCGGCGCTGGCCGGCCGCGTGCAGGTCAGTCCCGGCTCGGAGCGGCCCGGTGGGCCCGGCGAGGTGGCGATGTATCTCGATGGCCGCTGGTACACGCTCAGACTGGCCGCCGCGGCCGCCGGAACGCCGCCCGCGGAAACGCTGGATGTCGCTCGCCTCCAGGCCCAGGTGCTCGGGCCGCTGCTCGGGATCGGGGATCCGCGGACGGACACGCGGATCGACTTCGTCGGTGGGATCCGGGGACCCGCGGCGCTCGTCGAGCGCGTCGATGGGGGAGCCGCGGCGGTGGCCTTCGCGATGCATCCGGTGAGCGTTGCCGACCTGATGACGATCGCCGATGCCGGCGGGATCATGCCGCCCAAGTCGACCTGGTTCGAGCCCAAGCTGCGGGACGGCCTCCTCAGCCACCTCATCTAATGGAGCCAGCCGGATGAAGGTCCTCGTTGCCGATCAGTTCGAGCAATCCGGCCTCGATGGCCTCGCGGCCTGCGGCTGCGAGGTGATCTTCGATCCCGCCCTGAAGGACGAGACCCTGGCCGCGGCCCTTGCCGAGAGCCGGGCGGAGGTCCTGATCGTCCGCTCGACCAAGGTCAGCGCAGCGATGATGGCGGCCGGCGACCTGGCCCTGATCGTCCGGGCCGGTGCCGGCTACAACACGATCGACGTCGCGGCGGCCTCGGCTCGCGGCATCTACGTCTCGAATTGCCCGGGCAAGAACGCCATCGCCGTCGCCGAGCTGGCCTTCGGGCTGATCCTGTCGCTCGATCGGCGGATTCCCGACAACGTCGCCGAGCTACGGGCGGGCCACTGGGACAAGAAGCAGTTCTCGAAGGCCCGCGGAATCCAGGGCACGACGCTCGGCCTGCTCGGGTTCGGCAACATCGCCCAGGAGCTGGCGCGCCGGGCGCAGGCCTTCGGCATGGAGATCGTCATCTGGGCGCGCCGCTTCGAGGCCGACCCGAACATCGACCTGGCAGCCTTCGGCCTCGATGAGACGGGGCGCGCGCCGCGGGTCTCGATCGCCACGACCCCCGCTGAGGTTGCCGCCCGGGCCGACGTCCTGAGCGTCCACGTCGCGCTCGCGCCGGAGACGCGCGGGCTGATCGACGCCGAGCTCCTCGGCCATCTCCGTCCGGGTGCCTTCTTCATCAACACCTCGCGCGCCGAGGTCGTGGACCACGAGGCGCTCGCCGCGGCGGTCCGCGACAAGGGCATCCGCGTCGGACTCGATGTCTTCCCCGACGAGCCGACGACGCCGACGGCGGACTTCAGCCTGACGATCCTCGAGCTGCCGGGGGTCTACGGCACGCACCACATCGGCGCCTCGACCGACCAGGCCCAGGAGGCGATCGCGGCCGAGACGGTCCGGATCGTGCGCTCGTTCAAGGAGACCGGTCGCGTCCCGAACGTCGTCAACCTGGCGCGCCGGACCCGGGCAAGCACGATGCTCGTCGTCCGCCACCTGAACCGGCCGGGCGTCCTCGCCCACGTCTTCGAGCAGCTGCTGGTCGAGCGGATCAACGTCCTCGAGACCGAGAACATCATCTTCGAGGACGGCGAGGCCGCTGTCGCCCGAATCAACCTCGACGGCGCACCGTCGAAGGGGCTGATGGCCGCGATCGAGGCGGCCGACGAGAACATCATCAGCCTCCAGCTCGTCGCCCTGTAAGGAGCCGCCGCGATGACCGAACGGATCTTCAACTTCTCGTCCGGCCCGGCCGTGATGCCGCTGCCGGTCCTCGAGCAGGTCCAGCGCGACCTGGTGGCCCTGCCCGGGGTGGGCATGTCGGTCATGGAGATCAGCCATCGCTCGAGCACGTTCGAGGCGATCATCGCCAAGGCCGAGGCGGATATCCGGAAGCTGGCCGGCGTCCCTGACGGCTACCGGATCCTGTTCCTGCAGGGTGGGGCCAGCCTCCAGTTCTCAATGGTCCCCATGAACCTGCTGACCGAGGGCCGGACCGCCGACTACCTGATGACCGGCACGTGGGCCGACAAGGCCGCCGGCGAGGCACGCAAGGTTGGGACCGTCAACGAGACGGGCTCGACGGCCGCCGATGGCTTCGGCCGGATCCCGACCGATGCCGAGTGCGCGTTCACGCCCGGTGCGGCGTATGTCCACATGACTTCGAACAACACGATCGAGGGCACCGAGTGGCAGCGCCTGCCCAAGGTTGGCGACGTGCCCCTCGTGTGCGACGCATCGTCGGACATCTTCAGCGGGCCGATCGACGTGACCAGGTACGGCCTGATCTACGCCGGCGCCCAGAAGAACCTGGGGCCGTCGGGGGTGACCCTGGTGATCGTCCGCGACGATCTCCTGGCTCGCTCGGCCAGGGCCTTGCCGTCGATGCTCAACTACGCCGTCCAGGCGGAGAACGGGTCGCTCTACAACACGCCGCCGGCGTTCGGCATCTACGTCCTGGCGCTGGTGGTCGAGTGGCTGCTCAAGCTTGGGGGCCTGCCGGCGATCGACGCCATGAACGAGCGCAAGGCCGGCCGGCTGTATGCCGAGCTCGACCGGACCGGGTTCTGGCGGCCGACGGCCCAGGGCGACAGCCGGAGCCTGATGAACGTGACCTTCCGGCTGGCCACCGAGGAGCTCGAGAAGGCGTTTGTCAAGGAGTCGACCGCGGCCGGCTTCGACGGCCTCAAGGGCCATCGCTCGGTCGGCGGGATGCGGGCATCGATCTACAACGCGTTTCCCGAGGAGGGCATCGACCGCCTGGTCGAGTTCATGCGCGACTTCGAACAGCGCAACGGGTAGTCCCCCCGGCGGGGCGGACAGACGATGACCGCCGGCACAGCCGACGGTCACCAGGGGTCGTGGGATCGATCCCGAACGGGATCAGAAACGAGCGATCAGCGCCAGCGGTGGCCGGCCTCGACCACGAGGGCTGAGCTCGCCAGCGACGCCAGGACGAAGAGGATTCGAAAGCCCTGCGAGCGCACGACTGCCTTCATGTCTAGTGCCAGGCCAGTAGTGCGTTCCAACGGATTCCTGCACCTAGCGTCAGGGCCATCGAAGCGATGATCACCAACGCCATGGTGAAGCGCGCCAGGTTCGCCTTCACGAAAGTCACCTCATCTCGAGCTGCATCGTGCGACCGGCAACCGGGCTGCCTTGGGGCGATCCCAAGATCCCTGGCTTTGCGTCCCCGCCTCACGACGGGTTTGCCCTGGACGGTTCAGTGATGGAAGACGTCTGTCGTCCTCACCTCGAACCCTATGGATCGAATGGGCCATGGTTACTCACCCACAGGTACCATCGGCGCCGGGCGTTCGGGGGAGGTTCCGGCAAGCACCGGCTGGCCCTGGCCGGTGCTCTCAGGAGCTGGGCAGCTCGGCGGCCGCCGGCGCGCGCTTCATGGCCACCACGATCACCACGGCCACGCCCAGCCCGATGAGCACGTCGCCGATGCTGAACACGTTGGCCAACGGGATCCCGTGGGGGATGGCAAAGATGTCGGTCAGCGGCTGGAGGGCAGGGTGGGCCACGACAGAGCTGTTCGAGTAGACGGACCCGGGCGCCTGCCCCAGCGACGCGAGCGCCCCCGGATCGGCCGGCATGTAGCCGCCGTTCGTGGCGATCGCGGCCATGTTGCTGAAGGCGCCCACGGCCACGATCCACAGGCCAGGCACCGACACGTTCCGGAGCAGCGCCGCCAGGACGAGCGCCGTGGAGGCAACATAGATCGGCACGCCCAGCGATCCGATCCGTTCGGTTACCGGGCCCGAGAACAGGACGACCTGGATCGCGAAGCCGATCACGGCCAGCCAGCCCCAACGGAACCTGATCGCGCCGATGCCAGCCGGCCGGCCGCCGACGATCAGGCCGAGGACGAGCCCGATGACAAGGGCATAGAGGATGAACATCAGGCGCCGGCGATCGTCGGGTTGCGCCGGGCCGGCGGCACCGCGGAAGGCGTTGCGTCGGCACTGCCTGCCGCCCGGCCGGGACGCGCACCGGTCAGTCCCAGGACGCTGGCCAGGCCCTCGATCGGGCCGGGCCGGGCGAAGAGATAGCCCTGCCCGAACTCGCAGCCCAGCTCGCGCAGGCGCTGGAGCTGGCCGGCGTGCTCGATCCCCTCGGCCACCACCCGCAGGCCCAGCGTCCGGCCGAGGGCAATGATGGCGGCCGCAAAGGCCCACTCCTCGGGGGCGCCATCCGCCGGCCCGATGAAGTCCTTGGCGATCTTGAGGATGTCGACCGGGAACCGGCGCAGGTAGCTCAATGAGGAGTAGCCCGTCCCGAAGTCATCGATCGCGATCCGGACCCCGTGCTGGCGGAGCGCCTGCAGCTTGCGGATCGTGGCCGCCGTGTCGCGGAACATGGCCGTCTCGGTGATCTCCAGGATCAGCCGCTCCGGCTCGAAGCCGGTCTCGGCCAGGACCGCCTCGACCTCGTCCAGGAAGTCCGGCTGCTGGAGCTGGATCGGCGAGACATTGACGCTGAGGCTGAGCCGCGCCGCGGGCTCGAAGCGCAGGTTGAGCGCGCCGACCTCGCGTTCAGCCTGCTCCATCACCTGGCGGCCGAGGGCCAGGATCGAACCGGTCTCCTCCGACAGGCCGATGAAGTCGTCGGGCAGGACCAGCCCGCGGGTGGGGTGGCGCCAGCGGACCAGGGCCTCGAGACCGTACGGCCGGCCCGTGGCCAGGTCGACGATCGGCTGGTGGTAGACGACCAGCTCGCCGTGGTTGATCCCCCGGGTCAGCTCGGCCGACAGCTCGTGACGGGCCACGATCGCGGTGTGCATCGTCGGCTCGAAAACGGCGAAGCGGCGCTTACCCAGCGCCTTGGCGGTGTACATCGCCACGTCGGCGTTGCGCAGCAGCTCGTCGGCGGTCTGGTCGCCGCTGCGGGCCATCGCGATGCCGATGCTCGCCCCGATCACGACGTCGTCGCCGACCAGCGGGAACGACACGCCCAGGGCGTCGATCAGCCGGCGGGCGACCATCGAGGCCTGCTCGAGCGAGGGCGTGTCGTCGAGCAGGATCGCGAACTCGTCGCCGCCCAGCCGGGCGGCCAGGTCGAGGCCCCGGATGCACTCCCGGATCCGCTCGCCGACCGACACGAGGAGGTGGTCCACGGCCGCATGGCCGAGGGTGTCGTTGACGATCTTGAAGTCGTCGAGGTCGAGGAACAGGACCACCGGCAGCAGGTCGCCCCGGGGCGGCGCCTGGAGCCGGATCTCGACCTGCTCGGCGAACATCGAGCGATTGGGCAGGTCCGTCAGCGGATCGTGGTAGGCCTGATGGCGAAGCTCGTCCTTGAGCCGCCCCAACTCCGCGAGGGATTGCTCGAGCTGGCCGTTCTCGAGGGCCACCGCGGCCTGGTTGGCGAGCGTCTCGAGCAGGCGCAGGTCGTCGTCCTCGAACTTGGTGCCCTCGGTCAGCCGGTTGGCAATGGTCAGGGTCCCGATCGTGGCCGACTCGCCGACGAGCGGGGCGATCATCGCCCGCTTGATCACCATCACTCGCCCGCCGGGCGTCCGTTCGGGGGTCGAGAAGACCGGCCGCCGGGTGCTGATCGCGAGCTCGACATCCGGCTGGCGGATCGTCCGGTCGACGGGGACCATCACCTCGCTCCGGCCGTCGTGGAGGGAGGTGGTCCGGAGGACCTGGCTCGCGTCGGGGCTCGGGTCGAGGACGACTTCGGCCAGCTCGGCCCGGAACATCTCGCGGGCGTGGTCGAGCAGGGCGAGGAGGGCCACGTCCAGTTCCGGCGAGTGCTGCAGGATCCGGCTGGAGCGGTAGAGCATCTCCAGGCGCTCATGCTTCTCGCGTTCTGAGATGTAGGCCCGATAGGCCAGGAAGAGCGTGATCAGGGGCAGCGCCAGCAGCCAGACGCTCGATGGGTCGTACCACAGGATCGTCACCGCCAGGAGGGCCAGGCTGGTGTTGGCGATCGCCACCAGGCCGCCGAACTGGAGCATCTCGGGCAGCTTCCGGAACTGAGGCGCGCCGCCGGACAGGGTGATCGCCGTGGCGATGTCGATGGCACCGATCGCGCTGGCAACCAGCGTCGCCGCGAAGGTGGCGACCCAGTCGAGCGGCTGGGGCGGCCCCTCGAGGTGCCCGATCGAGCGGAAGATGACGATCGCCGCGACCGCCACGACGACATAGTTGGCCAGGTTGAAGGCCGTCTTGACGGCCGACTGCCGGGAGGTGATCAAGAGGGCCGCCCCGGTGCCGGCGACCAGGGCCAGCAGGTACTGGTCAGGCGGCACGAAGAAGAGGCCGATGACCGCCGGGATCTCGCTCAGCGAGAAGGCGTGGGTCTCACGCCGGAAGTGGACCTCGATCACCTTCAGCTCGGTCAGGAAGAAGCCGAGCGCGAGGAGCGGCGACGGGATCCAGATCGGACCGGCCAGCGCCGGCAGCCTGCGAACCCAGGCGAGGTAACCCAGGAGCGCCAGCGCGAGGAGCAGGGTCGTGAAGGTCCAGACCCGCACGGCGGTCGATGACAGCCGTCGCCGGCCGGTCACCGAGCTCAGGGCTCGGCGCGTCCCGAGCGCGCCAAAACGCCCGCGGGCAGGGGCAGGCGAATCGCGCTGGGGCATGAACGCATTGTTGGCCGCGGGTGGGCCCAGGAACGCCACGCAGTGGTACGGGGCGGCCGGGGTACCACTGCCGTTCGGGCCGAGCCACCGTCTGGCCTAGCCGGGTCGCCGCCCGACCGTCAGTCGCGGCCGGTCTCGACCAGCCGGCGCGGGTTCTCGACGAAGAGCATGTCCAGGTCCGCCGGGCTGAAGCCGGCTGCCTCAAGGAACGGGCCGAGGTTCGTCTGGATGTGGTCGTAGCCCCAGCCGCCGTAGGCGTGCAGGCGCATCTTCATGCAGATGTCGTTGCTGATCATCACCTTGTGCCCGTAGCCGGCGTCAAAGATCTCCTTGACGTCGTCGATCCGGGCCTGGTCTGTCGGGTTCATCTTCGTCTCGGAGTCGATCGAGAAGGTCGAGCCGAAGCAGTCGTGGCCGATCGTCGCGCCGGTGTCGACGACGTCCTTCCACCACGGCGCCCCGTTCACGTGGCAGATGTGGACCCGGGTCGGGTCGGCGCCGCTCGCCTCGAGCAGACGCAGGACGGCCATGACCACCTCGCGGCGGCCCTCGGTGTGGACCGCGACCGGTACGCCGGTTGCGCGCTGGACCCGGGCGGCCGCGACCAGGACCCGCTCCTCGATCGCCGAGATTCCCTGGAAGGTCGTCCCGCATTCGCCGATCAGACCGGCCCGGACACCCGTGCCGTCGATGCCCTCGGTGATCTCGCCCAGGAACTGCTGCTCGAGCTGATCGACGGTCAGTGTCCCGACACCGGGCGGGTGGAACGCCTGCCGGTAGTAGCCGGTCCCGGTCACGAAGTGGATGTCAAGCTCGCGGCCCAGGCGGCGCAGGGCGGCCGGCTGGCGGCCGGCCATGATCGGGGTGAAGTCGAAGACCGACCTGACGCCGGCCCGGCGGGCCAGGCCGAGCTCGGCGACGGCGTCGTCGTAGCTGTCGAGGATCTGGTTCGAGACCGACCACTGCGGCTCGCGGCGCAGGAAGCCCAGGCTGCGCAGGGTAATCGGCGCCTCGAGGTCCACCTCCATCTCGGCCAGCAGGCCGGCGATCGCCGGCGGCGGCTGCCGGTAGTCGACCGAGGTGTCGATGAAGATGTGCTCGTGGGTCAGGGTGTAGCCGAGCTCTTCGCCCGAAATCGGGCCGTTGACCGTGATGATCGACATGCCCGAATTCCAGGGATCGTTCGGGTTGCCGCTGCACTCCGGCAGCGGCCCGTGCGCCGGCCGATTCCCGGCCGGCGCGGGTTGCTACCATCGTTCTCGATGCGCCCAGTCGTCCTGCTGCTGGTCCCCTGCCGCTCCCTGCGCCGGCTCGCCGTGGGCGCCGCCATCAGCGTCCTGCTGGTCGGCTGCACCGGCACGAGCGGCGGGAGCTGGACCTATCCCCCGGTCACGCCGGTGCCGGTGTCCAGCGCGCCATCGCCGGTTGTCCCGGCGGCGGGCAGTGCCGCGCCGAGCGCTGCGCCGGGCAGCGCCGCCGCGAGCCAGGCCCCCTCCCAGAGCGCCGCAGCGAGCCCGGCCGGATCGCCTGCGGCCAGCCCGGCCGGATCGCCGGGCGCAAGCCCGTTGCCGGCCGGCAGCCCGGCGCCGTCGCCGTCGGCCGCCGGCGCCATCCCGCCCCTGACGGCGGCCCTGCCCCAGGACCCCAAGGTGGTCAGCGTCAAGCCCTGTCCGGGCAGCAGCTTCACGTGCGTCACCCTGGCCGTCCCGCGCGACCATTTCACCGCCGGCGGCCCCACCTGGGACGTGACCTTCGGGATCAAGCAGGCGGCCAAGGAACGGCGGGGCGTCTTCGTGACGATCACCGGCGGCCCGGGCACGAGCGGTCTGGACAGCGCCGAGGACTACACCTCCAGCTTCGAGCCGGCCCTGACCGACTACAACGACATCGTCTTCCTCGACCAGCGCGGCGTCGGGCTGTCCCAGCCGCTCGGCTGTCCGCTGGCGACCGCCGCTTACTACCAGACCGACAAGGACCCGACCGACCCGGCCCAGTTCGACGGCTTCGCGACCGACAGCAAGACCTACGTCGCCGCCTGCCTGGCCGAGACCAAGGTCGACCAGGCGGACCTGCCCTACTACTCCACCCGCCAGGCGGTCGAGGACCTGGAGGCCTTCCGGGAGTACCTGGGCGTCGACAAGATCGCGCTGTACGGCGAGAGCTACGGCACCCAGTACGTGCAGACCTACGCGCGGGCCCATCCTGACCATGTCGCCTCGCTCTTCGTCGACGGGCCGGTCGACCTGACCGTCAACGAATCGGTCTTCTTCCGCGAGGAGGTACGCGCCTTCGATGACTCGCTGACGGCCACCATGGCCGCCTGCGACGGCTCCCGCACCTGCCGCGCGGACGCCATCGGGACAACGACGGCCGACTACGACGCGCTGCGCAAGAAGCTCCTCGCGGCGCCGATCCCGGTCCGCTTTCCGACGGCCAAGGGGACCTTCGAAATCCGCCAGCTGACCCCCGCCCTGCTCGACAACGCCGCGCTTGGCTACGTCTACTCCCAGTTCAGCCGGATGCTCCTGCAGCGGGCGCTGACCGAGGCGACGCACGGCGACTACGTGCCGCTGATGCGCCTGGCCTACGACAGCCTGGCCATCGACCCCGGGACCCAGGCGCCGATCCCGGACCCGTCGTACTCCGACGCGATGTACTACGCCGTCGAATGCCAGGACTACGCCTACTACCCGACCGCGGGTGATCCGAACGCCCGACTCCATGCCTGGGTCGCCGACGGGCAGGCCGCGGGGGTCGAATCGCTGCGCCTGGCGACGACCTACTTCGGCGACGCGCCCTGCCTGTGGTGGCCGAATACGCCGACGGTCGATCCGCGGGTCCCGGCCCTGACCGACGAGCCGTTCCCGACCTTCGTCCTGACCGCCACCCTCGATCCGGCGACCCCGATCGCCGATGCGATGCGGATCTACGGCCGGCTCACGAACGCCTACCTCTTCGTCCAGACTGGTGGCCCGCACGTGATCTTCGGCCGCGGCCTGGCCTGCCCCGATGACCCGATCAGCGACTTCCTCGGCGACGGCAAACTGCCCGCGACCCGGATCACGGTCTGCCCCGGGGCGGTCGCCGACCCATATGTCGCCAACCCGCTGCCCACAGCGGCCAGCTACCGGACGGCTAGCGGGTTTGCCGCCTCGGTCGAGCAGCAGCTCCTCAACACCGACGACTACAGCTACCGCTACGACTCCTCGACCCGGCTGGCCAGCGGCTGCGACCTCGGCGGCTCGATGACCTATCGGCCGGTCGCGTCGGGCACACGGGTGGACCTGCTCAACTGCACCCTGACCAGGGGGCTGCCGATGACCGGCGCGGCCATCCTCGGCGACGACGGCTCGTTCGTCCTCTCGATCAAGATCTCGGGCCGGGCCCTGCGCTTCGATCGGGACGCCGACGGCAAGGTCACGGTCAGCGGCACCTTCGCGGGCAAGCCCGCAAGGTAGGCAGCCCGCGCTGCGCTCAGCCGGTCGCGGCCAGCAGCAATCGAACCGCGACGGAGACCGAGGCCTGAGCGCCAAGGCCCTGCTCGACGGCCAGCGAGCGCCACGTCCAGTAGCCGACGAGGTGGCCGGCAACGGCCCTGAGCATTCGACCCCGGGTGGCGGGCTCGGCGTCCACATATCCTGCGACGAGGGCATCCGCGAGCTGCCCGTTCTCGACCGCCGTTGCCCGTTGCGCCGTCAGGGGCATCGAGTCGGCGTCCCGGTAGATCGGATAGAGCTCGTCGCCGTGCTCCCGGTACCAGCCGTACAACTGTCCGAACGCCGTCTCCGCCCGCGAGCCGAGATCGACGATCAATCGCCAGGCCGTCGCGTCCGGCGGCGGGTTCCGGGAGATCCAATGTGCACGGCAGGCAACGAACAGCTCGTCGAGATCGGCGAAATGGCGGTAGACCGTCAGGCGAGTGACGCCGGCTTCCTCGGCGACGGCCGCGATCGACGTGTTCGCCGGGCCGACCGTCGTGTGGAGGCGGACCGTCGCCTCGGTGATCCGCTGGCGGGTCTCGTCGACCTGCTCGGCTCGCCGGCGCATCTGGTACGGCCTTGATTTCGTAGAACGCATTTGATTACTCAATTGACTTCCGGTTCGACTCAGTTCAGTATACAGACCTGTTCACTCGATCGTATGTTCGGAGGCACTGCACTCATGGCAATCCACAGCCCCGTTGCCGCCGCGGCCCGCTTGAAGGTGGTTCGCCCTGGTGAGGGCCGGGCCGGCGGGCTCGTCCCCGGCGTCGGCGTCGTGTTCAAGATCGATGGCCAGGACAGCGGCGAGGCGCTGTCGATCGTCGAGCACCCGTTCGCGGTCGGGGCCCTGGTCCCGCCCCATGTCCACAACCTCGAGGACGAATACTCGATCGTGCTCGAGGGCGAGATCGGATTCCGCTCGAACGATCGGGAGGTGGTCCTGGGCGCTGGTGGCTACATCATCAAGCCGCGCGGCGAGGTCCACGCGATGTGGAACGCGGGCTCGGTGCCGGCCCGGATGATCGAGATCATCTCGCCGGCCGGCTTCGAGGGCTTCTTTCGGGAGCTGACCGACCTGACTGCGGTCGGGGCCCCGGATCCGGCCGCACTGGCCCTGCTGTCGGAGCGCTACCAGCTACCCTTCGCCGAGCCCGCCTGGCTGGCCGACGTCATCGATCGCTACCACCTGACCCCGCTCCCGCAGTGACCGGCCTCGACCGGGGCGCAGCGGTCGAGATCAGGCAAGGGTCCAGGTTGAGGCGGCGGCGCCGTCGCTGACCGCCACGCCGGCGGCCGCCAGCCGGTCCCGGACCAGGTCGGCCAAGGCCCAATCGCGCGCGGCGCGGGCCCGGTCGCGCAGCTCGAGGAGGGCCAGCACGAAGGGCTCCACCGTCGCTCGCGGGTCGCTCGGGGCGGTCCCCACGGCCTCGCCCAGGCGGGCGATCAGGGCCCGGAAGGTCGACTCGGCGTTGTCGAGGTCAGGGCTGTCCTCGCCGGCCCGGATCCGGGCGTCGATCGCCGAGTCGAGGTCCAGCAGCGCCGCAACAGCCGCCTGGCCGTCGCCGTGGCCGAGGGCGGCGATGAAGGTGCCCTCGAGGGTCGCCATCTCATCCCGAAGAGGCTCGGCCGGACCGGACTGCGCCCTGGGCCGCCCGGCGCGGCTGCCGCCGACCCGCGCGGCCGGCTCCCAGCCGATGTCCGGCGCTTCGCCGGAGGCCAGGCCGGCCGCCACCTCGGCCAGGGTCTCGATGGGCACCTCGCTGCCGCTCGGAAAGACCGTGGCCCGCCCAGCGACCCGGACGGTCACCCCGCCCAGGCCGGCAACGGAGGCCGTCCGCGTCTCGAGGTCCAGGAGCAGGGCGGTATGGCTGTCGACCCCCAGGACGAACGTGCCGTCCGGCAATTGCCCCTCCAGCCGGCGCAGGCGGGTCTCGCCCATGTAGCAGAAGCGGGTGTCGTGGTTGCCGCCCTCGGCGTTGTCCCAGTGGGGGACGACCGCGGCGCGCAGGCCCGTTGCCAGGCCGAGCAGGTCGAGCCCGGGCAGCCAGCTCGGATCCGCGCCGACCTTGTAGATCTCGTAGACCGGGATCGTCACCACGCCCAGGGTCAGGGCCGCGGCGCTGGCCATGGTCAGGATCCCCGGGCCCCGGAGGCGGTCGGCGAGGGCCGCGGCGATCGGCCCGCCGGCCCACTGGCGGAGGGCGTAGCTCGGGCTGCCCGGGCCGGCCATCAGGTAGCGCGCCTCGCGAACCCGGGCGACGGCCGTGGCCGTGGTCAGCGGGTCCACGTCACGCGATCGGTAGGACGCAACGCCGACCTGCCGCCCGACGCTCTCATCGAAGAAGCGGACCGTCCGGCTGCTCAGGTCGTCGGCGTTCTCCTGGAAGCCGTACGGCGTGTCGAGGATCGCCGCCGGCAGGGGACCCGGGCCGAGCTGATCGAAGAGGGCCCGGTGGACCTTGGCCATTGCCGGCGCGGTCTCGCCGGACCCGATGATCGCCAGCAGGCGCGGATTCGCCATGATCGGTCAATGATGCGCCGCAGCCGCCGGCCCGGATCACCCGAGACAGTTGCCTGCAGGCAACAGTTTCTGGTTCGGCTGTTGACGGCGGTCACCGGGCGGGGCGAACATCGGGCTACACGGGATCGAGGGATGCGACCGAGCCGGTTCCGGCTACCTTTAGCGTCTCCGGAGCCGCACATCTGCGAGCCAGCCCACCGGTTCGGCCCGTCGGTCTGCCTCTTCGTAACGCTCAGTCAGCGCAAGTAGAGGTTCCGATGGCGCCCCGCTCCTTCGCCCTGCGCTCCTCTCTCAGCCTGCGTCCATGGTTGACGGCCGGCGCGGTCCTCAGCCTGGTGGCCGGGATGGTCCTCCCAGCCTCGAGCGTCGCTGCCGCGGCACCGCCGACACGCACCCCCGCCGTGGCCATCGCAGCGGCGGCCTCCGCCGGCGCGACCCAGAAGTACATCGCCATCCTGCGCAACCAGAACGGCGGGATGGCCGCCAACTCGGCCACCCGGCTGTCGCTCGTGCGCGCCCAGCAGGCGCCCGTCTTCAACCGCATCCGCTCGGCCGGCGGGCGTGTCCTGTCGTCGACCAACCTCGTCAACGCGGTGATCGCGACGATGACGGCCGGCCAGGCGACCGCGCTGGCCGCCGACCCCGATATCGCCCAGGTCATTCCCGATGGCGTGATCCCCGGCCCGTCACCTCTCGGCGCGTCCAGCCAGACGGCCAGCGGGTCGTCGATCAAGCCGGCCGCCGTGCCGCCATCATGCGGGACCTCGACCCATCCTGAGCTCGATCCGGAGGCGCTTGGCAACATCCACGCCACCGAGGCCCACAACCTGGGCTTCACCGGAGCCGGGGTGACCGTCGCCTACCTGGCCGACGGCGTCGAGACGACGAACGCCGACTTCCAGCGCAACCCGGCCTACGCGTCCTCGAGCTCGAGCGCCGGCTCGCCGGTCGTCAGCCAGTTCGACTTCTCGGGCGAGGGGCTCGGCGTGCCGACGGCCGGCGCCGAGGCCTTCGGTGACGCCAGCTCAATCGCCGCCCAGGGCAATCAGACCTACGACCTGTCGACCTTCGTCAACACGGCCCATCCGCTGCCGGCCGGCTGCGACATCAAGATCGTGGGCGTGGCCCCGGGCGCCAGCGTGATGGCCCTCAAGGTCTTCGCCGACACCAACGACACGACCACCTCGGGCTTCCTCCAGGCGATCGACTACGCGGTCGCCAACGGCGCCAAGGTGGTCAACGAGTCGTTCGGGGCGAATCCGATCCCGGACACCAGCCTCGATGCCATCCGCCAGGCCGATGACGCGGCCGTAGCGGCCGGCGTGACCGTGGTCGTGAGCACCGGCGACGCCGGGATCACGAGCACCAACGGTTCCCCGGCCACCGACCCGAACGTGATCAGCGTCGGTGCCTCGACCACCCTCCGGAGCTACACCCAGGAAACGTTCGGCGGGATCAACGATCCCAAGGCCAACGGCAAGTTCGTCGACAACAACATCTCCAGCATCTCCTCGGGCGGTTTCAACCAGGACGGCGGAACCCTCGACCTGGTGGCTCCCGGAGACCTCAACTGGGCCCTGTGCAGCACCGATGTCGACAACTTCTATGAGTGCACGGACGAGAACGGCAACCCGTCGCCGATCCAGAACTTCGGCGGCACCAGCGAGTCGTCGCCGCTGACCGCCGGCGCGGCGGCCGACGTAATCCAGGCCTATGCCTCGGCCCACCACGGGATGTACCCGTCGCCCGCCCTGGTCAAGCAGATCCTGGTCAGCACCGCCACCGATATCGACGCCCCGGCGACCCAGCAGGGCGCCGGCCTGCTCAACGTCCTGGCCGCGGTCAAGCTGGCGCGCTCGATCGCCAGCCCCAGCGCAGCGTCGACGGGCAACGTCCTCGTCGGCCCGACCCAGATCAATGTCGTCCAGGACCCGGGCGACTCCACGACCCGGCTGATCAAGCTCAGCAACCCTGGCTCGAGCGCGATCCACGTCTACCTCTCGACCCGGGCGCTGACCCACCAGGTCGGCGACCAGACCGGCACCTTCTGCCTGCAGCCCGGTACGCCGACCGCCGACTGCCCGGCCAACACCGGCGTCTTCCCGATCTGGAGCGGGGTCGACGAAGTCTACGAGGAACAGACCTTCACGGTGCCCCGCACCAAGGGTCCTTCGCGCCTCGAGTTCACCGCCGACTACCAGTTCGGCATGCAGACCTCGCTCCTCCACTTCGCCCTGCTCGAGCCGGACGGGACCTACGCGGGCTACTCGTTCCCACAGGGCCTGGCCGACTTCCAGCGGGTCGAGGTCGCCAACCCGCCGGCCGGAACCTGGAC
>PNAZ01000013.1:0-17093 GCA_003169655.1 Chloroflexota bacterium | reverse complement strand
CCAGACGACCATCCCGGTCACTGTCCGGACGCTCGTCCACATGACCAGGAACGGCGGAACCTTCAAGGGCGTCCTGACCGGCGGCAACGGCCGCGCGGGTTCGCCCGCCCAGACCAACACCTACTTCTTCGACGTGCCGCGGGGCAATACCGATCTCGACGTCAGCGTGGCGCTGGCCGACGATCCGCTCGACCAGCTCCTGGCCACCCTCGTCGATCCGCACGGCCAGGCGGTCGGCTATTCGTCCAACTACACGACGGACCCCGATTTCAACCCGGCCGCTACGCCGTTCATGAACATCTACAAGATCAATCCGGCGGCCGGCCGCTGGAGCCTGGTCCTGGCCTGGCAGAACCCGGTCAACGGGACCGAGCTGACCGAGCCGTTCAGCGGCGCGATCCGCTTCAACCAGGTCAAGGTCGGCAGCACCCTGCCCAATGGCTCGTCGACCAAGCTGAGCCAGGGTTCGACCAATACGTTCAGCGTGACCGTCAAGAACACCGGCCTTGCGCCGGAGGCCTTCTTCCTCGATCCACGCCTGAACCAGACCACCACGATCGACCTGCCCGACCAGAACGGCGACCCGACGAACATGAGCCTGCCGTTGCCGCCGGGCCTGACCTTCCCGTACTACCTCGTTCCGACCCATACCAGCCAGCTGCACGCCAGCCTGACCGGCACGGCGCCGGTGACCTTCGACCTGTCCTACTTCCCCGGCGACCCGGACATCAGCCCGGCCTTCTCGGCCCCGCACGTCCACGGTCACACCGGTCCAACCTCGGCCAGCCTGACCCTCCGCGAGCCGGAGGTCAGCCCCGGGCTGTGGCTCCTCAACCCGTCCGAGTTCGGACCGTACCCCCTGGGCGGAGCTCCGACGGTCAGCGCCTCGGCGGACCTCAAGGCCGTCATCCAGGCGTTCGACCCGACGGTCGACTCGTCGACCGGCAACATGTGGAGCGCGTTCAACGGCCTGACCAGCGACTTCAGCCCGGTCTACGTCCTGCCCGGCGACTCTGCGACGATCACCGTCACCATCGTTCCAACGGCGGCTCCCGGCACCCACGTATCCGGCACCCTGTACGTCGGTGACTACGAGCTGGCCAGCACGTTCGGGCTCGCACTCCCGAACGCGGACGAGCTAGCCGCGATCCCGTACAGCTACACCGTCACGCCCTAGCAGCCAGATCAAGGCCCCCGGGCCGGCCCTCTCGCGGGGCTGCCCGGGGGCCTTCGCCTGCCCGGTCGTCCGCGCCTCGCCCTGCTCCTGGCCGCGTTACCCTAGGGTGGTGAGAGTCATCGTGACGGGCGGCAGCGGCAAGGCCGGCCGGTGGAGCGTCCAGCACCTGCGCCAGCAGGGCCATGACGTCCTCAATGTCGACATCCGCCACGACGGCAGTGACTTCGGGCTGTGCACCGTGGCCGACCTGACCGACCCCGGCCAGGCGATCGAGCTGACCGCCGGCGCGGATGCGATCGTCCACCTGGCCGCGATCCCCGCCCCGGACCTGCGCTCGCCGGCGGAGACGTTCCGGATCAATGCCCTGTCAACCTACAACGTCTTCGCCGCGGCCGAGCTGAACCACGTCGGCCGGGTGGTCTGGGCATCAAGCGAGACGGTCCTCGGCCTGCCGTTCGACACGCCGCCCCTCTTTGCCCCGATCGACGAGACGATCGAGGTCCGGCCGGAGACCTCGTACTCGCTGTCCAAGGTGGTCGGCGAGTCGATGGCCGTCCAGTTCAGCCGGCGGACGGGAATCCCGTTCCTCGGCCTGCGCATCTCGAACATCATGGAGCCGCCCGACTACGCCCAGTTCCCGAGTTGGCAGGACGACCCGACGATCCGGCGCTGGAACCTGTGGGGCTACGTCGACGTGCGCGACGTCGCCCAGGCGATCGGGCGGGCGTTGACCACCCAGATCCGGGGCGCCGAAGTGTGCATCGTGGCGGCGGCGGATACGGCAATGATCCGCCCGAGTGCCGAGCTGCTGGCCGAGGTCTTCCCGGACGTTCCGGTCCGCCGGCCGATCGTCGGCCGCCAGACGCTCCTGTCGATCGACCGGGCGCAGCAGCTCCTGGGCTACCTGCCCGAGCATGGCTGGCAGGACGAGCTGGCGGGCCGGACGAAACCGACGGTTGCCTGACAGGCGTACCCGTCCTCGTGGGGCGTGAGCCAGCCGGAGGCGCCGGCGCCGCCCACCACAACAGTCCGAGGAGACCCAGCATGCGTCAACCGTCCATCCCGACCACCGCCCGCACCATCAGCGGGCTGATCCTCGTCGCGGTCCTGGCCGCCGCCTGCTCATCGACCGCCACGGCGGCGCCGGCCGCGTCGACGCCTCCGGCCGCGTCGACGGCCCCGGTCGCGTCCACACCCCCGGCCGCGTCCGCCGCGGCGGGCGTCCTCGTGAACATGGCCACGACCGGCCTCGGGCCGGTCCTCGTCGGACCCAACGGCCTGACCCTCTACACCCACGCCGGGGACTCGGCCACCGCGTCGACCTGCACGGGCGCTTGCGCGACGGCCTGGCCGCCACTCGCCGTCCCGACCGGCTCGAACGCCACCGGCGGCACCGGCGTGACCGGCGCCTTCGCCACCCTCACTCGCGACGACGGGACGCTCCAGGTGACCTACAACGGCCTGCCGCTGTATGGCTGGAAGAACGATGCCAAGGCCGGTGACACGACTGGCCAGGGCGTCAACGGCTTCTCGGTCGCCAAGCCGTAGCCCAGCGCCGGGCTCGCCCGGCAACGTCTGTTCCTGAAGCGCCGGCCGGCACGCCGGCGCTTCAGACTGTCAGGCTGGTGTCGTCGAAGCGGTTCGCCTTCAGGCCGAGGACGCCCGGCCGGCAGCGGAACGCACGGCCGGCGAGGGGCTGTGTGGCGCGCTCGGCCTCGGTCAGCTCGGCAAACGCCGTGGTGATGTACAGGTCCCCCAGGTCGGGGCCGCCGAAGGTGCAGCTCGTGACGTGGCTGGCCGGCAGCGCGATCCTCGCCTCGACCTCGCCCGACGGCCCGTAGCCCGTCACTGCGAAGCCGCCCCACAGCGCCAGCCAAAGGCCGCCGGCTGTGTCGAGGGTCAGCCCATCGGGGGAACCGTCCGCGAGGGCCTGCGTCGAGAAGGTCCGCCGGTTGCGCAGGCCGAGCCCGTCGGCCTCCAGGTCGAAGCGATCGACCCGCTGCGTCGGCGTGTCGACATAGAACATTGACCGCCGGTCGGCGCTCCAGTCCAGCCCGTTCGAGATCGTGACCGGGTCCAGCGCCACGCTCAGGCGCAGGTCGGGCTCGAGGCAGTACAGCGCGCCGGCATCGGGCCGCTTGTCGATGCCCATCGTGCCCGCCCAGAAGCGCCCCCACGGATCGGCCTTGCCGTCGTTCATCCGGATCGTCGGGTCAGCCCGCTCGAGGGTCGCCAGCCGGCGGACCCGGCCGGTGCCCAGGTCGACCAGCACGAAGCCGCTGGCGACCGCGGCCACCAGGTTACCCGAGCGGGTTGGCGCGATCGAGCCGATCATCTCGCCGACCGGGATCGTCCGGACCCGACCGCTGGCCACCGCCAGCAGCTCGATCAGGCCGCGCTGGATGTCGACCCAGGCGAACTCGGCTCGATCGTCGAGCCAGACCGGGGACTCGCCCAGCTCGGACGGCGGCCGGTCCATCTCGACCGGCTCGGCCTGGATCTCGCGCACGGCAGGGCTCATCCCGGCAACTCTAGCCGAGCCCCGCCGGCCCGTGGCGCCTGGCCGATCAGGCGGCAGCGATCATCCGACGCAGGAGATCCCGCCGTCGACCACCCATTCGCTTGCCCGCGGATGCGCGCGAGCTACCGGTCATCGCCGTGGAGCGTGCCGTCACCGGCTGATCGGGGGGTACCGGCCGCCGCCGGACGAACAACCTATACCGGCGACCCACAGCCGGACTCTAGGCTCGGCTGGTTGACTCCACGGTTCAGCGAGGCCCTCGATCACCAGTCAGCCCAGACGCCGAGCGGTTCGGCCCATTCTCCTGCTGCTCGTTCTCGCCGCCTTCCTGGTCATCATCGGCGCGACCGCGAGCGGCCAGGCCGCGCTCGTCACCGCCGATGCCGAGACGAGCCTGCTGAACTCGACCGTGAGCGCCGACGCGGCGACGGTCCGCAGCTTCGTCGGGCTCAACCTGCGCCAGGAGGACCTGGCGCCGGGCGGCCTGGGCGCGGCTCGGCAGGCCACCCTCGACGAGGGCCTCAAGCTCCTCGTGGCCCGTGACGCGATCCTCCACGCGGCGCTCCTCGCCACCGACGGCACGGTCCTCGCCAGCGACGACGGGACGAGCATCGGCCAGGTCGCGCCGTCGACGACGGGCCTGACCACGGCGACCCAGGCCCAGAAGACGGATGCCGCGATCGTCGAGCCGGCGACGGCCGGGGCGCTGGCCCCGCTGACGACGTCGTCCGTCCTGCGTGAGTACCTGCCGATCATCGAGAACAGCCGGGTCTACGCCGTCGTCGCGATCTGGCGCGATGCCGCCCCGATCCTGGCCGAGCTCGACACCGGCCGGGTCCACGTCGTCGTGATCACCCTGACCGCCGCCCTGATGAGTGCGCTCCTGCTCCTGTTCATCTTCTGGGCGGCCCAACAGCGGCTGACCCGTCAGACCCACGAGCTGATCGAGACGGCTCGCCGCGACCCGCTGACCGGGGCCCTCAACCACGGGACCCTGGTCGGCTTGCTCGGCAGCCAGGTCGAAGCCGCTCGCCTCTCGGGCGAGGCGATCGGGGTGGCAGTCCTCGATCTCGACAACTTCGGGCTACTCGACGCGACCTACGGCCATCCCGCCGGTGACCACGTCCTGATCGAGGTCTGCCGCTTGCTTGGAGACGGCCTGCCCGCCGGGATGACCTGGGGCCGCTACGGGCCGGACGAGTTCCTGGCGATCAGTGCCAGCGGCGACGCCCTCGCCCTCGAGCCAGCCGTCCAGCGGCTGCGCGAGACGCTGGCCAACCTCACCCTCCAGTTCGATGGCTCGGAGCGCCTGCCGGTGACCTTCAGCGCCGGGATCTGCGTCTTCCCCACGAACGGCGAGTCGGTCACGACCCTCCTGTCGACCACCGCACTGACCCTGGACGAGGCGAAGGCCGGCGGCGGCGATGCGATCCGGGTCGCCGAGGCCCGCCCGCAGGCACCCGGCTATCTCAAGACGTACGGCATCCTCGAGGGCCTGGTGATCGCGGTCGACACCAAGGACCGCTACACCCGCCGGCATTCCGAGGACGTCGCCCGATACGCTGACTTCCTGGCCAGCCAGCTCGGGCTCGACCTCGACACCCGGCGCGCGATCCATACCGCCGGCCTGCTCCATGACATCGGCAAGATCGGGATCCCCGACGCGATCCTGCGTAAGCCGGGTCGCTTGACCGAGGAGGAGTACGCGATCGTCAAGCAGCACGTCGTGCTGGGCGACGCGATCGTCCGGGACCTGCCCGACATCGCGCTGATCCGGGCCGGGATCCGCCATCACCACGAGCGCTGGGATGGCCGCGGCTACATCGATGAGCTGGCGGCCGAGGAGATCCCCCTGATCGGCCGGATCCTGGCCGTTGGCGATGCCTTCTCGGCGATGACCACGACCCGGCCGTACCGCAAGGCGCTGTCGGTCGAGGAGGCCCTCAAGCGCCTCGAGGACGCCGCCGGCAGCCAGCTCGAGGCGCGCCTCGTGGAGATCTTCGTGCGCGGAATCTGGACGGCGGCCGACGCCCCGCTGCCGGGCCAGGTCGCCTCGCCTGGCCCGCACCAGGCCCTGATCCTGCCCGACCGCCAGGTCGCATGAGAACGACCCGGCGAGCCGTCTCCGCGGGCCTCGCCGGGGCCCTGTTCACGTTCGCCCTGGCCCTGGCGATCGCCGCTCCGACCCCGGTTGACGCGGCGTACTGGCACTGGAGGGTCAGCCTGTCGCCCACGACCCTGACCGAGGGCACGGCGACGAACGTGAGTGTCTCGGTGACCCCCGGCGGCCAAAAGATCGGCCTCGTGGTCGTGACCGTCCCGGCGGGCTTCGACGTGATCAGCGCGAGCATCTCGAGCGTGCCGGCCGGCTTCGTCTGGCACGCCTCGGGCTCCGGCTCGGGGCCGGTCCAGGTCACGTTCGGGACCACCCGGAGCAATTGGCGGCTGGTTAACACCACCGGCGTCTTCACGATCCGGGTCAGGGCCCTGACCAGTCCGCTCGCAGCCTGGAGCGTGAAGGCCTACCAGCAGTTCTCGATCGACAAGAACCAGGTCGCGGACGGGCCGCTCTGGCCGCCGGGCCCGTTCGTGATCGTGCCCGGCCCGACGCCAACGCCGACGCCGAAACCGACGCCGAAACCGACGCCGACGCCGACGCCGAAACCGAAGGCGACGGCGACGCCGCGCGGCCTGGCCCCCACCCCGCACCCGAGCTCCCAAGCACCGGCCAGCGCCCGACCGAGCGCCGGCGATCCCAGCCCGTCGCCGTCTGCGGCCTCCTCGCCGGGCGCCTCAGCGGGCAGCGCCGGGCCGCCGCTGGGGGGCGGTCCGATCGCCGTGACCGGCGGGGGTGGCGGACCGGCGGATGGCAGCGCTGGCCTGCAGGTCCTGGCACTGCCCGCCGGCGACGGGGTCAACCTCAGTGACACGGGCGCGCTGGGCACGACGGCGATGGTCGCCTGGCTCGTGCCGGGCCTCTTTCTGAGCCTGCCGGCGCTGCTGATCGTGATCGTCGTCCTGATCCAGGCCGGCTTCGCGTCGGCCTTCATCCCCCTGACCCGCCGATTCCTGGCCGCCGATCGCCGGCGGAAGGGGAGCGCTCGGCCTCGGCGCTGACCCGGCACTCGCTTGGCGCAGGTCAGCTGTCCGACCAGTCCCGATCCACGTCGACCTGCTGATCGAGGCGCACGCTGACCGATTCGCCCGGCCCAAGCTGGACCGGCCAGACGGCAACGAAGGCGCTGCCCTGGTAGACCCGTTCGAAGCCGAGCTCGGAGTTGGAGATCGTCTCGATCGGTGACCACCAGGCGGCCGCTGCCGGCTCGATCGACGTCCTGAGCCGGATCCCGACGTAGTCGTTGCCGCTCGCGACCCGACTGAGCGCCGGCCGTTCACTCCGACCGTCGTGGGCGGTTCGCACGCCGTCCACCTCGTACCAGGCGGCCGGGTTGGCCCCGCCGCCGAGGAGCATGACCGGCCACTCGATCGCCAGCTCGGCACTGATCTCGGTTGAGCCGTGGTTTTCGACCAGTACCTCGAGCCGGATCGCGGGCGAGCGTCGCTCGCCGCCAAAGGTGAAGCGCTTCTCGATCCCGAGCGCGGCCTGCGTGCCGTCGAGGCTGGCCAGGCGGCGGAGGACGGCCCGACCGTCCCCAAGCTCGATGACCTCGTACGGGCCGAAGTGCGAGTCGCTCAGCTCGGCGGCCCGGGCTTCCTCGAACTCGGCCGCGGACGTGCCCGGTGAGAAGAGATGGACGAGGCCCAGCCGGCGCTCGTAGGCGTCGTAATGGACGCGCCCCGCGAGGCCTGGCTCGCGAGCCCGGACGACACTGTGGATCGACGGCGTCGAGCCGGCCGGATCGTCGGCGTCCGGGCTCAGGCCGGCGGCCAGGGCCGCCATTCGCTCGTCCGCCTCGAGCAGCCGGGCGTGGTAGGCCTCCGGCCGGCGGCGGAGGACGGCGGCCAGGGCGTGGCGGACCGGCCGGATGTCCCACGAGCCGATGCCGCCGCCGTGAGTCGGATCGACGACCACGACCTGGCCCGGCGATGTGACCAGGATCTCGTCGATCCCATCGAGATCGGTGTCCCGTCGTTCCATCCGGTCGACAGGTCGGCCCGCCCGCCGGCCCGCGGCATCGGCCACGTCCTCGGCGCCAATCAGGTGCTGGTAGGTGGCCAGGCGCATGTGGGTGATGTAGATCCCGCCGAAGACGCCGTGCCAGTAGCAGTCGTTGCTCTGGCCCTGGAACAGCTCGGAGCGGGCCAGGTCGAGCGTCCGGCCGGCCACGGCCGGCTCCTGGGACTCGAGGCGGGCCAGCGCGTCGACCTTGGCCGATGCCCGGAGCATCTGCTTGTGGAGCTCGTTGATCTCCCGATACTTGACCTGGAAGTTGCGCCAGAAGCCGCCCCGCAGCCAGCGCACCTCGGGCAAGCGCTCGCGCTCGGCCCGCTCGAGTGCCTGCTCAAAGGCCAGGCCCTCGGCCGCGGGCAGAGCCCAGATGCCCATCTCGGTATAGGACGAGGTCGGGATGTAGACCCGCCCGATCGGGCGTTCACGGTCGAGCCAATCGCTGGGCGTCACCAGCTCGAGCCAGCCGGCGTTCTCGGCCAGCGCTTCGAAGAACCGGTCGACCCAGCGGCCGGGCGCCCAGCAGTGCTCGAAGGTCTGCGGCCAGGCGCCGAACTTCTCGCCGTCGTCGCCCATCACCCCGAGCAGGCCGCCGCCCTCGGTCGCCTGCTGGCGCAGCTCGTCGATCGCCTGGTCGACGGTCCCGAACGGCATCCGGTAGCGGAGGGTCATCGCGGAGGCGAAGACGGTCAGCCGGCGGCCCTGGTCGTCGGTGGAGAACGAACCCCACAGCTGCGACTCGTCGACCGAGCCGGCCCGCAGGTGGGCGTCGTCGACGACGGTCCACTGATAGCCGGCATCGACCAGGCTGACCGGCGCGTCGGGCTCCCAGACCCGTTCCGCAAGCCATGCTCCGCGCGGCCGGCGCCCGCCGATCGCCTCGATGGCGTCGGCCATCCGCACCAGCTGGGCTAGCCGATCCCGCTCCGGCAGGGCGGCCAGGATCGGCTCGTACTGGCCGCCCCCGAGGAGCTCGACCCGGCCGTCCGCCACGAGCCGCCCGATTCGATCGAGGAACTCCGGTCGCTCGGCGGCGAACCAATCGAGCAGCGGCCCGGAATAGTGGAGCGCCATGCGGATATGCGGATGCCGCTCGAGGGCCCCGACCAGCGGCTCGTAGGCGTGCTCGTACGCGTCGGCGATCACCCAGCCGAAGTTGCCGACCGGCTGGTGGTTGTGGAGGACGAGGGCCAGGGAGACGCGCGGCGCCAAGAACGGAACTCCTTGAGCGGTTGCGGGACGTTCGCAATCATGACCGGATCGGCGCCGGGTCGACCGCGCGGGCCACGCGGGTTGGCGATTCCGGCTCGATTCCGGTACCTTGTCGCTGGCCCAGCACCCGATCCTCGTGACCCTGCTGCCCCGCTCGGGATCCGGCGCTAGCGCCGGATGAGTCGCTAGACGGGCGCCGACGGTGAAGGAATCTTGATCGAGCGACCACCCCGGTTGAATGGGTCCGCCCCGAGGATAGAGTTCAGTGGAGAGAACGCCTGCCGGTCAGCCCATGACCCGCGCGGAGCGAATTGAGTGGATGAGGGAACAATGACCAAAACGCGCCTGGCCGCGCTCCTGCTGTCGGTCGGCTTGCTGTTGATCACGAGCATCTCGCCGGTTGCGGCGGCCACGACCTTCAACGTCACGACGCCCTATCCGTCGGTCACGGTCCAGCCGGGCAACACGGTCACGTTCTCCCTTGATGTCGCCGTTCCCCATCCGGAGCGGGTCGGCTTCTCCGTGTCCGGCACGCCCAGCGGCTGGACGGCCTACGTTCGGGGTGGCGGCAACATCGTCGGCGCGATCTATGCCGGTGGCGCCACGGCGGCCGCGGTCGAGCTGTCCGTGGTCGTCCCCCAGACCGCCACGCCGGGCAGCTCGACGATCACCGTCACCGCCACCGCCGAGCAGGGCACCCGGACACTGCCGGTCCAGGTGATCGTCCTCGGCGAGTCCGGCGGCGCGATCACCCTGACCAGCGACTTCCCGCAGCTCTCGGGCTCACCGACCAGCACCTTCACCTATAGCGTGACCCTGGCCAACACGGGCACCCAGAAGGAGACCTACACCCTGGCCGGACAGGGGCCTGATGGCTGGACGGTCTCGGTCCACCCCGCGAGCAACGCCCAGGCGCTGACCGACACGGTCGATGGCGGCGCCACCGACACCCTCAGCGTGACGGCCCAGCCGCCGGCGTCCGCACCCGCCGGGGCTTACCCGCTCCAGATCACGGCGGCGTCCGGTGGCCAGTCGGCGAACGTCGCGCTCGAGGCGGACGTGACCGGTACCCCGGCCCTGACCCTCGGGACGCCCAACCAGGTTCTCAATGCCGACGTCACTGCCGGCTCCACCGGCACGATCGCCCTGCTCGTCACCAACAGCGGCTCGACGGTCCTCCAGGACGTCGCGGTCACTGCGACCTCACCGACCGGCTGGACCGCGACCTTCGCCCCGACCTCGGTGGCGACGCTCCAGCCCAACACCTCGGCGACGGTCACGGCCACGGTCAAGCCGTCGAGTGACGCGCTGGCCGGCGACTACGACATCACCTTCACGGCGACGAGCGGCAGTACCACCGCCACCGTCGACATCCGGACGACGGTCCAGACCTCGCCCCTGTGGGGCTTCATCGGGATCGCCCTGATCGTCCTGGTGATCGTCGGCCTGCTGTGGGTCTTCCGCCGCTTCGGTCGGCGCTGATGGCCCGCAAGCGAGCTCGCGTCGGGCGAGCCGCCTCGCCGGCCGAGGCCGGCCTCGAGATCGCGATCCAGACCCATCGCCTGACCAAGGCGTACGGCGAGCTGGTCGCGGTCGACAACCTCAACCTCACGATCCGGGCCGGCGAGGTGTTTGGCCTGCTGGGGCCCAACGGGGCNNGCAAGACGACCACGATCCTGATGCTCCTCGGGCTGTCCGAGCCGAGCAGTGGGCGAGCCGAGGTGGTCGGCTTCGACCCGACCCGCCAGCCGCTCGAGGTTAAGCGCCGGGTTGGCTACCTGCCCGACGATGTCGGTTTCTATGGCGGCTTGTCAGGCCGCCAGAACCTGCGCTATACGGCCGCGCTGAATGGACTCGAGCGGGCCGTCGCCGACGAGCGGATCGGCGGCCTGCTTGAGCAGGTGGGCCTGACCAAGTCGGCCGATCGACCGGTCGAGGAATATTCGCGGGGGATGCGCCAGCGCCTCGGGCTGGCCGACGCGCTGGTCAAGGAGCCCTCGATCGTGATCCTCGACGAGCCGACGGCCTCGATCGACCCGGCCGGCGTGACCGACGTCCTGGCGATCATCGAGACCCTCGCCCGCGACCACGGGGTGACCGTCCTGCTCTCGAGCCACCTGCTCCACCAGGTCCACCAGATCTGCGACCGGGTGGCGATCTTCAACCGGGGCCGGATCCTGGCCCAGGGCAAGATGTCGGAGCTGGCCGAGTCGCTGGCCGGCGATCAGCTCGAGCTGGAGGTGGGCCTCGACGGCCCGGCCGACCAGGTCGAGGCCGCGCTGCGGTCCGTTGCCGGCGTCGTGAAGGTGACCCGCGACGCCCACGACCCCCACCTCTGGCGGGTGACCGGGCCGCAGTCGATCCGGAACCACATCGCCTCCGACCTGGCCGCCCGGGGGATGGGCGTCCGCCAGCTCCGACGGGTCGGCGACGAGCTCGATGAGATCTACCTGCGTTACTTCGAGCGCGACGAGGGCGACCGTGGCCACGCTGCCTGAGTCGGTGGCGGTCAGCCGTCCGATCCCGAGCCGCCCGCCCCGCTGGGGCTGGCGGGTCGTGGCGGCTAAGGAGTTCGGCGACGGAATCCTGAGCGTTCGCCTGTTCATCCTGATCCTGCTCCTCGGCCTGCCCGCGATCCTGGCGATCTACTCGACGGCCGCGTTCGTGGGCAACAACGCCGAATCCCTCAATGGCGTGCCGGGCCTGTTCGTGGCGATGTTCGCCCACCAGGATCCGGGCTCCCAGATCCCCTCGTTCGTCGAGATGGTCGCCCTCCTTGGGCCGCTGCTGGGCATCGCCTTTGGCTTCGACGCGATCAACGGCGAACGGTCCGATCGGACGCTGCCGCGTCTGATCGCCCAGCCGATCCATCGCGACGCCGTGATCATCGGCAAGTTCGCGTCCGGCCTGGCCCTGATGGGCCTCGTCCTGGGAGCGGTCACCCTGCTCGCCTCGGGCACCGCGTTCTGGAGCCTGGGGGTCACCGTCGGCCCGGACGAGATCGCCCGGCTGGTGGCCTGGTTCGTGGTGGCCCTCGCCTACCTGGGCTTCTGGCTCGCCTTCGCGATGCTTTGCTCGGTCGTCGTCCGGCGGGCCGCCACCTCGGCCCTCGCCGCGATTGCCCTGTGGATCGTGCTGACCCTCTTTGCCGCGCTGCTCGTCGGCATCGTCGCCAACTTCCTGGCGCCGGTCCCGGCGGACGCGACCACCGACCAGCAGATCGCCAACGCCGAGCTGACCCTCGAGCTCCAGCGGATCTCGCCCGGCACGCTCTACGCCGAGGCCTCGCAATACCTCCTCGACCCGACGGTCCAGTCGGTCGACGTCGGGGCGCAGGTCGCCCAGCAATCGAACGACCGGGCGATCCCGTCGGTCCTGCCCCTCGACCAGAGCCTCCTGCTGGCCTGGCCGCAGGTCGTGGCGCTGATCGCCCTGAGCGTCGGTTGCTTCGGCCTGGCCTACGTCGCCTTCATGCGCCAGGAGGTCAGAGCCTAGCCGCGCCCGCGTCTGTCGCCGGACGGTGGGCCTCAGCCGTGCCGGTCGAGCGGGAGGCGGGCGCCGTTGATGGCCCCGGCCTCGTCGGAGCACAGGAACAGGAAGGCCGCGGCGATCTCCTCGGGGGTAGTCCAGGTGGCATTCTTCGGCGTGCCCGCGGAGTCGCGCTGGTGCTGCTCGTCGATCGTGCCGACGGTGACGAGGTTGACGGTCACACCCGTGCCGGCCGCTTCGCGGGCGAGCGTTCGCAGGAGGGTGTCCTCGGCCGTCTTGGCGATCGCGTAGCTGGCGGCCCTCGGCGCGGCCTCGAGCGCCGGCCGCGAGCCGACCGCCGCCACCCGGCCCCAGCCCGCGGCGATCATCCCGGGGAGGGCGGCCTGGACGACGTTGAGCGTGGTCCACAGGTGCTGGTCGAGCATCCCGGTCAGCTCGGCCGGATCGAGATCGACCAGGGCGGTCCCGCCGGTCCAGCCACCGACCAGGTGGAGGACGACATCGACCCGGCCGAATCGATCGGCGACCGACTTGACCGCCGCTCGCGTCTGGGCTCCATCGCGCAGGTCGCCGACAGCGGCCACCCAGCGGTCGGCGGCCAGGCCCTGGTCGCGGGCGACCTCGGCCAGCCGGTCGAGCTGGGTCCCGACCAGGCCCAGACGCGCTCCGGCGGCCGCGAAACGGCCGACCACGACCCGGCCGAGGATGCCCGTCGCGCCGGTGACCAGGACGACCCGATCGGCGATGGCCATCGTCGTCGTGGCCTTCAGCCCGGATCGCCGGCCGGCACGACGGCGGCCAGCCGATAGTGGAACGCGTAGGAGTGGCTGCCGTCGTCGGCCCGGATGATCTCGAGCTCACCGCTCAGGCCGGCCAGCGAGCCCGAGCCGCTGCGGGGCAGGACCTCGATCCGGAGGGCCTGGAGCGGGCCGTCGGCGGTGGCCGCGTGCTGCAGGACGAAGCGGCCAGGACGGCCATCCAGCGTGCCGCTGACCCGCTCGATCGCGACGTAGCCGGACGGCTCGCCGGCCACCATCACGCTCAGCATGTCGACCGTGCCGTGACCGGCGAGGCCGCCCTGGAAGGTCTTCGAGAGCTGGACCCAGCCGATCTTCGTGGCCGGATCGGTGGCGCCGTCCGCACCCGGGTCGGCCACCGGCTCGTCGCGCCAGGAGTCGACCGTGAAGGTGCCCGTCGCGGTCGTCGTTGGTGTGTCATTCATCGCCTGACAGTAGCCGATTCGGGCCAGTTCAGGATGCGACGGCCGTTCCGAACGGCGCGAGTCCGGCCAGGTACGCCTGGCGCCACTCCTCGGTGGTCTCGACCTGGTTGAACGTGTACAGGTGGACACCCTGGACGTCGGCGATCGGGTCCAGGAGGAGGGGCACGAGGGCGGCGAGGAGGCTGTCCGGCCGGTAGCCGCCCGGGCGCAGGATCCGGCCCAGCAGGGCGGTGTTCTTCGACACGAACCGGCGCGAATCGCGAACGCCGATCCGGGCGCTGATCTCGATCAGCCTGTGGAGCTCGGCGACGCCCGGGATGCCGAGCGTCACGGGCAGGGTGATCCCGGCGGCCCGACGGGCCAGCAGCCAGCTTCGGACGGCCCCGGCGTTGAAGCACAGCTGCGTCGTGATCGAGGTCGCAAACGGCTGCTTGTCGGCCAGGCTCGCCAGCAGTCGATCGGCGGGGATCGTCGGATGGCCCTCTGGATAGCCCGGGATCCCGACCTCGGTGAATGGATGGCCAAGCTCCGCGAGCGCCCGCAGCAGGCTCAGCCCATCGGGGAACTCGCCCGCCTGATCCGAATCACCGCCGACCACAAAGACCTGCCGAATGCCGGCGGCCGCCAGGCTGGCCAGCAGGCTGCGGAGATGGGCGCGATCACGAATCATCCGGGCCGACAGGTGGGGGACCGCGCTGAAGCCCCGCTCGGCGAGCCTGGCGCTGAGCTCGACCGTCGCCTCGATGCCTTTGGCCGGCGAGGCGGTGACCGAGACTGTCGCGCCGCCGGGCAGGAAGGCCAGCTGGGGATCGACGCTCTTGAGCGGGATCAGCTCGAACAGCGGCGCGTCGAGGAGGCCGGCGATCGCCTCCCGGGCGGCTGGGTCGAGCTCGGGCGTGCGACGAAACATCGATCGCTTTCCGGCCTACACGAACGCGTCGGGCATGGACGCCTTCTTGCGGGCCATGAACTCGAGGAGGGCTTCGTCGACGCCCGGATCGATCTCGGGCGGCTGGTATTCGGCCAGCATCTTTTTCCAGATCAGATTCGCCCGCTGTGCGGCGTCGAGTGAGCCGTCCTCAAGCCACTTCTCGAAGCTGTTGTTGTCGGCGATCTCGGAGCGGTAGAAGGCGGTCTCGAAGTTGGCCAGGGTGTGGGCGCTGCCAAGGAAATGGACGCCCGGCTCGTTGGCCAGGATCGCGTCGACGGCCTGGCCGTTCTCGGACAGGTCGATCCCCTGGGCGAAGACTTGCATCATCCCGCACTGGTCGGCGTCGAGGATGAACTTCTCGTAGCCGATCGCCAGGCCACCCTCCAGCCAGCCGGCGGCGTGGAGCACGAAGTTCACCCCGGCCAGGACGGTCGGTTGGAGGGTCGCCGCCGACTCGTAGGCGGCCTGGGCATCGGCGATCTTCGAGGCGCACAGGCTGCCGCCGGAGCGGAACGGGACGCCCAGCCGGCGGGCCAGGCTGGCCATCGCGTAGAGGACGAGGGCCGGCTCGGGGGTGCCGAAGGTTGGCGCCCCGGACTGCATCGACATCGAGCTGGCGAACGAGCCCAGGACGACCGGCGCGCCGGGCCGGACGAGCTGGCAGAAGGTCATCCCGCCGAGCGATTCGGCGAGGGTCTGGGCGCATACCGCCGCGGCAGTCACCGGGGCCATCGCCCCGGCCAGGATGAACGGGGTCATCAGGGTGGCCTGGTTGGCCTCGGCGTAGGCCCGGGCCGCTCCGAGCATCGTGGCGTCCCAGACCAGGGGCGAGTTGGCGTTGATCAGGCTGAGGATCACCGGGTGGCTGTCGACGAACTNNCCATGTCCAGGTGGCGCTTGTTGACCGGCACGTCGACCGGCTCGCAGATCGTGCCCCCGGAGTGGTGCATATGGGGGCTGGCATAGGCCAGCTTCACGAAGTTGCGGAAGTCCTCGATCGTGCCGTAGCGCCGGCCGTTGTCCAGGTCGCGCACGAAGGGCGAGCCGTAGTTCGGGGCGAAGACGGTGTTCATGCCCCCGATCACGACGTTGTTCTTCGGGTTCCGGGCGTGCTGGGTGAACTCGCGGGGGGCGCTGGCCTGGACGATCTGGCGGCACATCCCGCGCGGGAAGCGGACCCGCTCACCCTGGACATCGGCGCCGGCATCGGCGAACAGGCGCAGGGCGCCGGGGTCGCCCCGGAACTCGAGGCCGACCTCCTGCAGGATCGTGTCGGCGTTGTGCTCGATCAGGGCCAGGCCCTCCTCGCCGAGAACCTCGAACGGCGCCAGCTTGCGGGTCAGGAACGGCTGGCGCTCGATGTGGCTGTGGGCGCGGAGCGCTTGCCGGCCGGCGCGTCCACCGCTGCGCTGACGCGGGCTGTCGTCCATCAACGGTCCTCCTGGCCGGCCGCGACAAGCGCGCGGCGGCGGCGTTGGGCAGCCCGCGGATCGGCACCGGGCGCGGCGTCGGGGCGGGCGGGCAGGTCGATGACCCGGGCGAGATTGGGCATCTCGGCGGTTCGGTGGGGGAATGCCATGGCGTCCACGAAATGCTCCTGGAAGCGCGGTTCGATCGCCGTCTCGATCTTCTCGACCGTCCGGACCACGCCCTCGATCTCGACCCGGGCGGCACCCGACAGGAGGGCGATCAGGGCCCCTGTGCCGGCGGCATTGCCGGCCGAGCGGGCGTGGCCAAGGTCGCAGTCGGGGATCAGTCCGAGGACCATCGCGTGGGTCAGGTCGATCTGGCTGCCGAATGCGCCGGCCAGCCGGATCTCGTCGACGGCGGTCACCCCGGCATGATCCATCAGCAGCCGGGCGCCCGCGTAGAGGGCCGCCTTGGCCAGCTGGATCGCCCGCACGTCGCCCTGGGTGATCACGATTCGGGGCTGGCCCTCGTGCAGGACGTAGGCGAACGTCCGCCCGTCGGGCACGATCCGGGCGGTCCGTCCGGCCAGTCCGCCGTCGACGATCCCGTCGGCCGTGATCACCCCGGCCAGGAACAGCTCGGCGATCACCTCGACGATGCCCGAGCCGCAGATCCCGGTCACGCCCAGCTCGGCCGCCGCCTCGGCAAAGCCGGGCTGGTCCGACCACAGCTCGCTGCCGATCACCTTGAAGCGCGGCTCAAGGGTCGCCCGGTCGATCCGGACCCGCTCGATCGCCCCCGGCGCGGCGCGCTGGCCGGAGCTGATCTGGGCGCCCTCGAAGGCCGGCCCGGTCGGGCTCGAGGCGGCCAGCAGCCGGTCACGGTTGCCGAGGACCAGCTCGGCGTTCGTGCCGACGTCGACGATCAGGACCAGCCGCTCCGACAGGTAGGGCGTCTCGGCCAGGATCACCGCCGCCGCGTCGGCTCCGACGTGGCCGGCGA
>PNAZ01000069.1:11246-12776 GCA_003169655.1 Chloroflexota bacterium | reverse complement strand
TCGGCGACGATGATCGCGGCGAATGCCGCCGGGATTCGCGTCTTCGCGACCGGTGGGATCGGTGGCGTCCATCGCGGTGCGTTCGGCGCCGCCGCGACGCTCGACGTATCGTCCGACCTCGAGGAGCTGGCCCGCACTCCGGTCGCCGTGGTGTGTGCCGGACCCAAGGCGATCCTCGACCTGCCGATGACCCTCGAGTACCTCGAGACNNCGAGGCCGCCTGGCTCGTCGCGATCCACCTCGGCCTGGGACTCGGCTCAGGGATCCTGCTGTGCACACCAGTGCCCGCCGCGGTCGCCCTGCCGCTGGCCGAAGCGCGCGTCGCCATCGAGCAGGCCCTGGCCGACGCCGAGGACGCGGGAATCCACGGTCCGGCGACCACGCCCTGGCTCCTGGCCCGGATCGCCGAGCTCACGAACGGCGCCTCGATCCAGGCGAATACCGCCCTGATCGAGAACGACGCCCGGGTGGCCGGCCTGATCGCGGTGGCCCTGGCCGAGGGGTGACCCGGGGCGACGGCCGGGGTTCGGGCACGGGCGAGCGCGCCTGACGTCCGGAGGGGCGTCTGGGGCGGGCGTCCCAGCCCCGATAGGGCATCCGTAATCACGGGGCTTATGTCGGTGACGTCAGGCGGGCGCGCAGCCGCTCCCCCGACCGGACGCCCGGACCGCGGACCCCTGTTCGGGCAGGCGGCGCGATGGTAGACTGCGGCCTCCCCGAACCCGCCAGAGGCCGTGCTGTGTCCGGCTCGATTCAGGGCCCCGCGATCGATGCGCGTGGGATCACGAGGGTCTATAAGGCCAAGCCCAACGACGTCACTGCCCTCGCCGGGATCGACCTCGAGGTCGCCCCGGGCGAGTTCTTCGGGCTGCTCGGACCGAACGGGGCGGGCAAGACCACCCTGATCAAGATCCTGACGACGCTCCTGCTGCCGTCCGCGGGCACCGCCCGGATCTTCGGCTTCGACGTGGCCCGCGAGACGAAGCAGATCCGGCGGATCATGAACATGGTCGCCGGTGGCGAGCAGAGTGGCTACGGCATCCTCGAGGCCCGCGAGCAGCTCTGGATGTTCAGCCAGTTCTACGGCCTGGGCGCGCGCGAAGGCTGGCGCCGAGTGGACGAGCTGATCGACGCGGTCGGCCTGAGCGAGCAGCGCCATCAGCGGGTCAGCACGCTGTCCACCGGCCAGCGCCAGAAGATGAACTTCGCCCGGGGCCTGCTCAACGACCCGTGGGTCTTCTTCCTGGACGAGCCCACCCTGGGTCTCGATGTGTCGGCGGCCCGATCGGTGCGTGAGCTGATGGTCGGCTGGCGGGCGGCGGTCCCCGGCCGGACGGTCCTGCTGACCACCCACTACATGGCCGAGGCCGACGAGCTGTGCGAGCGGATCGCGATTGTCGACCGTGGCCGGATCCTGGCGATCGGCAGCCCGGCCGAGCTCAAGCGTCGCGTCCAGCGCGAGTCGATCTTCCGGCTCGAGCTCGATCGCCTGGCTGGTGGACCGGCCGGCCTGGCCCGCCTGCCCGGCGT
>PNAZ01000069.1:0-11209 GCA_003169655.1 Chloroflexota bacterium | reverse complement strand
GCGGATCGGGCGGAGCGAAGCCCGGTCGAGCCCCATGAAGCCGGCCAGCCCGATCCCGAGGAGAAGCTCTGATGACGGCTCCCGGCGTCGCCCAGCCGAACCCCTCGCCGCCACTGCCGGCCAAGCCGGCCGCACCGGTCCTGCGCGCCTTCGTCGGCCGCCCGACGGCGAGCCCCCAGGCCGCGGCGAGCTGGACGCCCCGCCAGGTCTGGGCCAACAACCTGCGTTCCGTGGTCGGCCGGGCCTATCCCCGGATCATCGGCCTGACCCGCGAGCCGTCCTGGCTCATCTTCCAGATGCTGCTGCCNNTTCTGGCTGAACGTGGTCTGGATGATGGCCGCCCAGCTCTACTGGGAGAAGGACCAGGGCAACCTGGAGCTCTACTTCGCGGCGCCCATGAACGTGATGAGCGTCCTGATCGGGATGGCCGTGGGCGGCCTGGTGATGAGCTCGACCCGGGCCGTCGCCATCCTGTTCATCGCCACGGTGGTCTTCGGGGTCAGCTTCAGCATCAGCCAATGGACCTTGCTGATCGCCGTCTTTGTCCTGACCCTGGCCGCCCTGTACGGCTTCGGGATGATGCTGGCCAGCCTGTTCGTGATGTGGGGCCGGGAGGCGTTCCACCTGACCCAGCTGATGACCGAGCCGGTCTACTTCGTGTCCGGCCTCAACTTCCCGGTCGGCCGGCTGGGCTTCATCGGCGCCCTCGCGATCGCCCTGATCCCGCTGGCCGTCGGCCTCGACGCGATGCGCCAGCTCGCCTTCGTGTCGACCGGCCCGACCGGCACGCCCGAGCCGTGGGTCGAGGCGCTGATCCTGGTCGCGATGACCATCGTGTTCATCGGCCTCGCCCGCTGGCTGCTCCATTCGATGGAGGAACGGGCGCGCCGCGAGGGCCGCCTGACGGTGCGCTGGCGATGATCGACGTCGGGCTGAATCCGCGCGATCGCTTCGACCCCGCCCGGGCCCGTGGACGGGGCACGGTCGACCTGCTGCGCAGCTTCCGGACCGCCGCGTCCCTGGGCTGGAAGATGGAGGCCAACTGGACCGATCCGGTCCTGTTCTTCATCTACTCGGTGGCCAAGCCGGTCGCCTCGGCCCTGATCCTGGTGTTCATGCTCCAGGTCATCGCCGGCCCGGCCGGCATTGCCCTGCGGCCATTCGTGATCGTGGGCAGCGCCCTGTGGTCGTTCGTCGTCAGCGGGGTGGCCGGGCTGGCCTGGGCTGTCCTCGACGACCGCGAGCGTTACCGGATGTTGAAGTACATCTACGTCAGCCCCAGCTCATTCCTGACGGTCCTGCTCGGCCGCGGGCTCGCCCGCCTGGCGGTCGGCGCGATGGGCGCCGGGATCACCCTGGCGGTGGGCGTGATCGTGCTAGGGGTTCCATTCAATGTGCTGGCCGTCGACTGGCCGCTGCTGGTCATCGTCCTGGTCCTGGGCGTGATCACGATCTGCTCGCTGGCCGTGGTGATGGCCGCGGTCTGCCTCCAGACCCGCCAGGAATCGTGGGACTACCCGGAGGTCGTGGTCGGCGCCCTGTTCCTGGTCGTCGGGGCTGTCTTCCCGCTGTCGGTCCTGCCGCTGCCGCTCCAGGTCTTCGGCCTGATCAGCCCGCTGAGCTGGTGGATCGCGGGCGTCCGCCAGGCCCTCTTTCCCGGCGGCCCGAGCTCGATCGGCGGTCCCGGTTCGCTCTGGCAGCAGCTCTCGGGCCAGCTCAACCCAAACCCCGTCCAGATCGTTCTCGTCTTGCTGGTCACGGGGGCCATCGTTACACTCGGCTCAGCCATGCTCTTCCGGGCCGGCGAGGCCCGGGCCAAGGATCGCGGCCTGATCGATCGAACCACCGGATCCTGAACGACACGGAGGCCGAATGCGGATCTACGAGGGGTCGCCCCGCCAGGACTTCGAGGAGGTCTTCCGCTCGATCGGCGCCTTCCTCGACCAGCGCGGGATGCGCGAGGTCCTGCTCGCCGAGGCGCCCGATGGATTCATCGTCCAGGGCCTGGTCACCACCAAGGCGACCGGCGGCTGGGGCGAGTCCCTGGGCAGCCAGGTGAAGGAAACGCTGACCTTCCTCGATGACGATATTGCCCGGTTCATGGAAGAGGCCGTCGCCCGCCGCAACCGGCAGGCCACGGATGATTGGACCAAGGCGGGCTACTATGAGAAGGCATTCCGCGTCCTGGGTCGCTATATGGACGAGCAGAAGCCGAAAGACACGTTCTTCTTCGAGCAGGACGGCGCGTTCGTCGTTCGCCTGTTGACATCGACCCAGACAGGCGCCAAACACGTGCTCTCGGAGTTCACCAAAGAGGACGTCGAATCGATGATCGCCGGCGGACCGGCGTTGCGTGTGGTTCGGGCGGCCGCCAAGGCTGCTCCGGCCGACAAGAAGAAGTAACGGGAGGTACAGCCATGAAGGCTCTCAAGACAGTCGCGGTCGCTCTCGGGGTCACCCTCGGCGCGCTGGTCGTGATTCCGCTGGTCATCCTGGCCGGCCTGTTCATCTGGCTCAAGCTGACCGAGGAGTCCGACGAGGAGTCGCTTGTCCTCGACCAGGAAGGCGCCTGACCAACCAACTGACGGCCGCCGCCCGCCTCCGGCACCTGCCGGAGAACCGGTTGGCGGCCAGCCACCCGCCCCGAATGACGCCCGACGCGACGACCGCGCCGGGCGTCGTCATCTCCGATTCGTCCGATTCGGCCGGTCCCGGAACGGCTGGCCAGGCCCCGCAGTCGGCCCCCGGCCGGGCTCCCCGGGTCGAGCCGTTGCCGCCCGGCACGCCGCCGGTTGCCTTCCTGGTCGACTACGACGGCACGATCGCCGTGACCGACGTCTCGGACACGGTGATGGCCGAGCACGTCTCGCATGCTGACTGGGAACGGATCGCCGCGATCTACGACGCCGGCCTGATGGGCTCGCGACGGTTGATGGAGTGGGAGATCAAGCTGATCCGGGCGAACGAGGCCGAGCTGCTGGCAACGGCCGCGGTCCAGCCCCACGATCCGGGCTTCGTCCCGTTCGCCCGTCGAGCGACCGCCGCCGGGATCCCGGTCGAGGTCGTCAGCGACGGCTTCGGCTTCTTCATCGGACCGGCTCTGGCTCGGCTCGGCCTGGCCGACCTGCCGATCGTAACCGCTCGGACCACGTTCGGCGGCCAGGTCGGCAAGATCAGCTGGCCCAACGCCCACCCCGACTGCCGGGTGTGCGGGACCTGCAAGCGCCAGCGGGTGCTCGACCACCAGGCGGCCGGCCGGGCCGTGGTCTTCATCGGCGATGGCGAGAGCGATCGCTACGCGGCGGGCTACGCCGACGTGATCTTCGCCAAGCGGGCACTGGTCCCGATCTGCCTGGCCAACGGCTGGCCGTACGAACGCTGGACCGAGTTCGCCGAGATCCATGCCTGGTTGAACGAGCGGCTCGACGCCTGGCGGCGCGACCCGGCCGGCGCGTTTCCGGCGCCAGCCGAGCACCCGTTCTTCTGCGGGCCGGAGGTCTGGGGCGCCGGCGTGGAGGACCCTCCGGGCGCCATCGAGCCGCCCGACCTGGCCTGATCCGGGCCCGATTCCGGGCCGTCCGGTTTGCCCCGGCAGGTGTCTTCCGGTAGCATTGGAAAAACCCCGGAGGACCCAGCCCATGGCGAAGTATGTCTTTGTGACCGGAGGCGTGACCTCCTCGCTTGGCAAGGGCATCACCGCCGCGAGCATCGGTCGGATCCTTCGCGCCAGGGGCCTGTCGGTCTCGATTCTCAAGCTCGACCCGTACATCAACGTCGACCCCGGCACGATGTCGCCCTACCAGCACGGCGAAGTCTTCGTGACGGACGACGGGGCCGAGACGGACCTCGACCTGGGCCACTACGAGCGGTTTATCGACGAGAACCTGACCCAGCTCTCGAACGTGACCACCGGCCGGATCTACCAGGCGGTGATCGCCAAGGAGCGCCGCGGCGACTACCTCGGCGGCACGGTCCAGGTGATTCCCCACATCACCAACGAGATCAAGGAACGGATCGGCCGGCTGGCCAAGGACGGCGACCGGGACGTGGTGATCGTCGAGGTTGGCGGGACGGTCGGCGACATCGAGAGCCTGCCCTTCCTCGAGGCGATCCGCCAGATGNNGTCAAGGAGCTGCGTGGGATCGGAATCCAGCCCGACGTGATCGTCCTCCGCTCGGACCATCCGGTCAGCGATGAGATCCTCGAGAAGATCGCCCTGTTCACCGACGTCGCTACCGAGGCCGTGATTCCGGCCGTGACAGCGGACACGATCTACGAGGTCCCGCTCCAGTTCGAGGCGGCCGGCCTCGGCGACCTGGTCGTCCGCGAGCTGGACCTGGCCGCGGCCGCCGGCGAGCCCGACCTGGGGGACTGGCGCTCGCTGGTCGAGCTGATCAAGCAGCCCAAGCCCAGCCTCGAGATCGCCCTCGTCGGCAAGTACATCGAGCTGCCCGATGCGTACATGAGCGTCAGCGAGGCGCTCCGCCACGCCGCCTGGGCCAACGGCATCGACGCCCGGATCCGCTGGGTCAACTCCGAGGAGCTGACGCCCGACAACCTGGGCGAGAAGCTGGCCGGGGTGGCCGGCATCCTCGTGCCGGGCGGCTTCGGCCATCGCGGCATCGAAGGCAAGGTCCTCGCGGCCCAGTACGCTCGCGAGCAGCGGATCCCGTACCTGGGCCTGTGCCTGGGCCTGCAGTGCGCCGTGATCGAGTTTGGCCGGCACGTCCTGGGCACCCGCGACGTGAACTCGACCGAGTTCGAGATGTTCACCGCCAACCCGGTGATCGACTTCATGCCCGACCAGCGCGAGATGGAGGACAAGGGCGGCACGATGCGCCTCGGTCTCTATCCCGCCCGCCTCACGCCGGGCACGAAGGCCGCCGCGGTCTACGGCTCGGAGGTGATCTACGAGCGCCATCGCCATCGCTTCGAGGTCAACAACCGCTACCGCCAGGTCCTCGAAGGTGCCGGGATGATCCTCTCCGGCCAATCGCCCGACGGCCGGCTGGTCGAGATCGTCGAACTGCGCGACCACCCCTGGTTCGTGGCCAGCCAATTCCACCCCGAGTTCAAGAGCCGGCCCAACCGACCCCACCCGCTGTTCGACGGCTTCGTCGCGAGCGCCGTGGCGGTGGCCGACGGCCGCGAGCCGGTCCTCGCCCCGCGAGTCGTGGCCCGGCCGGCCGAATCGGTCAAGGTCCATGGCAGCCAGCGCGCTCCGAGCCATACACCCGAGGGCGAGCCCGCCCCGAGCCCGGCCGCGACGAAGCGCTGATCGGCCGTTCACCGGGCTGAATCGTCGCGGGCGTAGAATCGGGCCTCAAGCTACGCCTGCCCGCCTGGCGCCGTCCCTGATGGCCGGCGGCTCGGCGCGCTCCCTCAGCGCCGGAGTTGACCCGTGAAGATCTTTCTCGACACCGCCGAAATCGAAGAGATCCGGCAGGCCGCCCGCTGGGGTGTGCTCGATGGCGTCACCACCAACCCGAGCCTGTATGCCAAGGTCGGCGGCTCCTACGACGAGATCCTGGCCGAGGTCTGCAAGATCACTTCGGGCCCAGTCTCGGCCGAGGTGATCGCGGACGACGTCGAGGGGATGCTTACGGAAGGCCGCCACTTCGCCAAGATCGCCCCGAACATCGTGGTCAAGGTGGCGATGAGCGAGAACGGCCTGGAGGCGATCAGCCGCTTCGCCGACGAGGGGATCAAGACCAACTGCACGCTGATCTTCTCGGCCAACCAGGGCCTCCTCGCCGCGAAGGCCGGGGCCAGCCTGCTCAGCCCATTCGTCGGCCGGCTCGACGACATCAACGAGGACGGCATGACCTGCGTCCGCGAGCTGGTCGAGATCGTCGCGATCCATGAGCTTGACGCGGAGGTCCTGGCGGCCTCGATCCGCCACCCGCTCCACGTCACCCAGGCCGCCCTGGCCGGCGCCCAGGTCGCCACGCTGCCGTTCAAGATCCTGCAGATGATGATTCACCATCCGCTGACCGATTCGGGCATTGTCCGCTTCAAGGACGACTGGGCCAAGGCCCGCGCTGGAGCCGCCGCCAAGTCCTAGCTCCGGGGTGCGGCCAGCTGCTCGTCTCGGCTCGCCGAGACCCGAGAAGCTCCGCCGCAACTGCCCGTTGACGTGACCCACGCGGACCGCTATCCTCAATGGGTTCCCACCTCGGCTGCCGCCGGAATAGCGATTCCGCGCGAGCGCCCCGGAACCATTCCTGTGTGACCCTCTTTCACTGGTGACCCTTACCTGATGCCTGCAATCGGCCCCGACCCGCGCGATCCGCGCTCCCGTAACCGGCGCACTCGCCGCCGCCCCAACGCCCCCCGCCCGCCGGTGACCGACTTCGACGAGCAGGCCGAAGCCGAGGCCGCTCGCGGCCGCAACGACCTCGCCATCGCCGACCTGCGCGAGATGAGCGAGAAGGAGCTCCGGACCATCGGCCGCGAGCTCGAGATCGACCCGGTCGCCGCCGACCGGCGCGAAGAGCTGATGGACCGGATCCTGCAGCGCCAGACCGAGCGCGCCGGCCTCGCCTACGCCACCGGCATCCTCGACGTGGTCGACGAGGGCTTCGGCTTCATGCGCCGCCACGGCCTCCTGCCCAGCCCCGAAGACGTCTACGTCAGCTCGAGCCAGGTCCGCCGCTTCGGCCTGCGGATCGGCGACCGCGTCTCCGGCGCGGTCCGCACGCCGCGCGAGGCCGAGAAATACTTCGGCCTCCTGCGGGTCGACTCGGTCAACGGCCTCGATCCGGAGGTCGCCCGGCATCGTCCCCACTTCGGCGACATGACCCCGATCCATCCCGATGAGCTGATCAACCTCGAATCCGACCCCAAGAACCTCAGCCAGCGCCTGGTCAACCTGGTCAACCCGCTGGGCAAGGGCCAGCGGGCCCTGATCGTCAGCCCGCCGAAGGCGGGCAAGACGATGCTCCTCAAGCACATCGCCAACGGCATCTCGACCAACTACCCTGAGATCCTCCTGATGGTCGCCCTGATCGGCGAGCGTCCCGAGGAGGTCACCGACATGCGCCGCAGCGTCAAGGGCGAGGTGATCAGCTCGACCTTCGACGAGCCGACCGAGAACCACACCCACGTCGCCGAGATGGCCCTCGAGATCGCCAAGCGCCAGGTCGAGAGCGGCCGCGACGTCGTGATCCTGCTCGACTCGATCACCCGCCTCGCCCGAGCCTACAACCTGGCCCTGCCGCCCAGCGGCCGGACCCTGTCGGGCGGCATCGACCCGATTGCCCTCTATCCCCCGAAGCGCTTCTTCGGAGCCGCCCGGAACATCGAGGAGGGTGGCTCGCTGACGATCATCGGCACCTGCCTGGTCGAGACCGGTTCGCGGATGGACGACGTGATCTACGAGGAGTTCAAGGGGACCGGCAACTCCGAGCTGATTCTCGAGCGCAAGCTGGCCGAGAAGCGGATCTTCCCGGCGATCGATGTCCAGCGCTCGGGCACCCGGCGCGAGGAGCTCCTCCTCGAAGAGGGCACCCTCAAGATGGTCTGGACGATGCGTCGGATGCTATCCGCAGTGGGCACCAACGAAGGCATCGAGCTGCTCCTCAACCGGCTCTCGAAGACCGAGTCGAACGCCGAGTTCCTGGGCAAGCTGACGAAGGGCCTGGAGGCCAACGCCTAGCCCTGTACGAGGGCTGTCGCGCACCGCAATCGCCTCGATTGCAACGATTTGGCCGGGCATGGTACGGTGCCCCGGACACCAAGGGTCCCGACCACAAGATGTCGGGAAGCCGCTTCAAGAGACCCCCAGCTCAAGAACGCGACCGACCTGGACGGCGGCCCAGCCCCAGCGCTCCCATTCCCAGAGCGCCGTCCCCAACCTCGGAGACCGTATTGCAGAACAAGACGGCCGGCGTGCAGCGTGCCCTTCGCGGATTGCGCCCTCGCCCCCACCGGGCTACCGCCTCGATTCGCTCCGGAGCGCATCGGATCTCCCGCAGCGAGCGTGTCGCTGATCGTCTGCTCGGCCTGATCTCGCCGCGGATCGATCGGCTCGTGACCCGCATCGGCGGCCGGGAACGCGTCCTCCCGATCGGCATCGCGATCCTCGTCCTGATTGCCTCGGTCAGCGGCGCCGGCTTCACGGGCACTGTCAAGGGCGCGACCGGAAGCACCGCCTCCGGCACGGCCGGCCCGCGCCTGACGATCGGCGGCCTCGACACGAGCGCCCAGCAGATCGACGGCCCCGACCAGGCCGGCCAGGTCAATGGAACCGGGGCAACCACCAGCGACGGACCCTCGGATCTCGGCCAGTACCTGTCCGACGGGACTCTGCTCAAACCCCTGGCCGTGGACACCACGGTCAGTGACGCGTCGGCCAAGCTGATCACCTACACCGTCAAATCGGGCGACACGCTGACCGCGATTGCCAAGAAGTTCGGCGTCTCGATGATGACCCTGTGGTGGGCCAACAACCTGGCCGCCAAGGACGTCCTCCACATCGGCCAGAAGATCACGATCCCGCCGGTCGATGGCCTGGTGATCGTGGTCAAGGCCGGCGATACCCTCGATTCGATCGCCGCCCTGACCGGCATGTCGGCCGATGACATCGCGGCCTACAACAGCCTGACCGACCGGACCCTCGTCCTGGGCCAGGTCCTGATCGTGCCCGACGCCCACGGCAAGCCGATCGCCGTGACCGCGCCGAAGCCGACGGTCAGCAGGGCCAGCTCGGGCGGCAGCAGCCACGCCAACCCGCCCGCCAACTACAGCGGCGGCGCCTTCTACTGGCCGGTGCCGGGCGGCTGGATCAGCCAGTACTTCCATGCGACCCACCCGGCGATCGACATCGCCGCACCGGAAGGTACCCGGGTCCTGGCCGCGGCGGCGGGGACGGTGATCTTCGCCGGCTGGAAGGACAACGGCGGCGGCTACCAGGTCTGGATCGCCCACGGCAGCGGCTTGTTCACCACGTACAACCACATGTCCGCGATCGTCACCCATGTCGGCGCGCACGTCGGCCGGGGGCAGCAGGTCGGGCGGGTTGGGATGACCGGCAACGCGACCGGCCCGCACCTTCACTTCGAGGTCTGGCACGGCATGGTCTGGGGCGACGGCGTCCGGGTCAACCCGCTGCCGTACTTCTAGGCCGCAGCCGCCCCGGCGTCCGCGGCAGGGCGACCAGTGGTGTGCGACGATCGCCCGAATGTTCCTCGACCAGGTTCGCATCCTCGTTCGCGCCGGTGACGGCGGCGATGGGGCGGCAACATTCCGGCGCGAGGCTCACGTCCCGCGCGGCGGACCGGACGGCGGCGATGGCGGGCGGGGCGGCTCGATCGAGCTGCGCGTCGATCCCGGCCAGACCACCCTGCGCGAATACCGTGACCATCGCCACTTCAAGGCCGGCTCCGGCGGCCGGGGCAGCGGCTCGAAGCGGCACGGCAAGGCGGGCCAGGGTCTCAGCCTGACGATCCCGCCCGGGACGGCCGTGTACGACGACGCGACCGGGGCCCTGCTGGCCGACCTGGTCAGTATCGAGCAGGTCACCGAGGTGGCTCGCGGTGGTCGCGGCGGGTTGGGCAACGTCCATTTCACGACAGCCACCCAGCGCGCCCCAAAGCACGCCCAGAAGGGCGAGCCGGGCGAGGAGCGCTGGCTCCGGCTCGAGCTGCGCCTGATCGCCGATGTCGGACTGGTCGGCCTCCCGAACGCCGGCAAGTCAACCCTGCTGGCCGCCCTGACCGCGGCCACCCCAAAGATCGCCGACTACCCGTTCACGACCTTGGAGCCGAACCTGGGCGTGCTCGACCTGGGCCTTGACGACGGCCGCCGGCCGACGATTGCAGACGTGCCCGGCCTGATCGAGGGGGCCAGCCTGGGCGCCGGCCTCGGTCACGCGTTCCTGCGCCACGTCGAGCGGACCCGGGTCCTGGTCCACGTTGTCGACGGCTCGTCGCGCGACCCGGAATGGGACCACCAGGTAATCCGTGATGAGCTGGCCGCCCACGACCCGGCCCTCCTCGAGCGGCCGCTCCTGGTCGCCTTCAACAAGATCGACCTGCCCGCCGCGGCCGCAGCGTGGCCCGCGTTCCGGGCCGCCCGTGAGCGGGATGGGCTGGCGGTCGTCGCCGTTGCGGCGGCCCGCGGTGACGGCCTGGACGAGCTCCGGGCGGCCCTCGCCGCGATGCTGCCGCCCGTCGACGAGTTGGGCATCCCGCCCGAACCGGCCGGCGTCGTGGTCCACACGATCGCCGGGATGGACGACGGCTTCAGCGTCGAGCTGGATCCCGACGGCGCCTTCCGGGTCAACGGCCGGCGGATCGAGCGGATCGCAGCCCAGACCGACTTCGAAAACGAGGAATCGGCCGAACGCTTCCAGCACGACCTCGCCCGCCTCGGGATCGAGACCGAGTTGCGCCGGCGCGGCGTGGCGTCCGGGGATACGGTCCGGATCGGCCGGGTGGAGCTGGAGTGGGATCGCCAGCCCTGGGAGAACGCTTGACCCGAGGCGGGGCCAGGGTCGGCATCCTGGGTGGCACCTTCGATCCGATCCATGACGGTCACCTCGCGATCGCGGCGGCTGTCCGCGATGCCCTTGGGCTGAGCGGCGTCGTCTTCATCCCGGCCGGGATCCCGCCCCACAAGCCCGGTCAGGCGGTGAGCCCGGCGGCCGACCGGCGGGCGATGGTCGAGCTGGCAATCGCCGGCGATCCGACCTTCAGGGTCAGCTCGATCGAGCTCGACCGGCCGGGTCCGTCCTACTCGGTCGACACCCTGGCTGCCCTGGCCGGTGGGACGGGAGAACCCCGGGCCCTCGAGTTCATCCTGTCGGCGGAGGCCTTCGCCGGCTTCCCGAGCTGGCATCAGCCCGCCCGGATCCTGGAGCTCGCTCGACTGGCCGTCGTGCCCCGGGCCGGCGCCCGCCCGTTCGATGCCGCCTGGCTCGACCAGCACCTGCCGGCCTGGCAGGATCGAGTCGATTTCGTCGACGGGCCTCGGGTCGATGTGTCGGCCTCGGTCATCCGCGACCGGGTGCGGGCCGGCCTGTCGATCGACGGGCTCGTCCCACCGGCCGTCGCGGACTACATCGCGGCCCATCGCCTTTACACTGAGCGCCTGTGACGAACCCGAAATCCCTACCCAAACCTGCCGCTCCGGCCCCCCAGCCCGCGGCCACGAAGCCGGCCGCCAGGGTCGCGGCCAAGTCAGCCGCCAGGGTCGCGGCCAAGTCAGC
>PNAZ01000114.1 GCA_003169655.1 Chloroflexota bacterium | reverse complement strand
GCCGATGGCCGGGTCAAGGTCGGGCTCGTGCCCTACTTCAGCCGGTTCATGCGCGATCCAGCCCTCGCCTTCGCGTTCCGCGATGCATTCCATGCCCGGGGCTGCGTCCTGTACTTCGCCGATCGGCGCCTACTGAGCTCCGATCCCGATCGGCAGGGCGACTTCGGCGAACAGGCGGTCAAGGCCCAGATCGACAACCTCGATCGAGCGCGCTCGATCGCCGGCGGCATCGCCGCGAAGTTCCGGACCTACCACGACCCGGGCGGCCATCCTGCCTTCGGGTTCCGTCGAAGCTCCGGGCCGAGACCGATCCTCGAGCCGGATCCTGACGGCATCGCCGCCGCCGTGCTGCTCTTCGAGTTGTATGCGTCCGGGCTGTACAGCGACGACACGCTCGCCCTCGAAGCCGCCCGACGCGGCCTCACCTCGAGGCGGACTGGGCGGGTTCTGACCGCCGCCGGGATGGCCGAGCTCCTGCGCAACCCGATCTACAACGGCTATCTCGTCCGCTTCCGGGGCTTCGCCGATGAGGAGATGGTCGAGGCGCCCTGGCGACATCGACCGCACGACCCGTCCGATCCAAGGAGCGAGATCGTGGTCGACCCGCCGGTCAGTGACGACCTCTGGGAGCGCGTCCAGGCGATCCGCTTTGAGCGCGCGACGCCTGGGACCCGTGGGACGCGGGAGCGCGTCTATGTGCCTCACGTCGTCTGTCATGGCTGCGGAGCGGCGCTCGCCGGTCACGCCAGCAGCGGGCGACGTCGGATGGTCCACCCGATGCCCGTCTGTGCCCAGTGGCTCGCCACCTCTGGCCGGCGGACCGGCTTCCGGGCCGAGATCTACGAGTGGCAGATTGCCGCCTTGCTCGCAACGGCCCAGGTCGACGAGGCGGCCAAGGCGCGGATCGTGGGCGCCCTTCGCGGCGAGCCGACGGCGATCGACACACGGCGAGTGATCCGACTGGAGCAGGAGCTCCGTGCGGTCGCTCTCGACAACGCCTTCGGACGAATGACCGACGAGGTCTACCTCCGACGTAAGTCGGAGTTGGCTGCTCAGATCAAGGCGGCCAGGCGGCCTGAACCCGCCGCGCACTCCGTTGACCCGAAGCGAGCGCTCGGGTATCTCGCGGACCTGCGCTCGTTGTGGGACGTGGAGCTGCCGGGATCGCCTCAGCACCAGGGCGTCCGCCATGAGTACGAGTTGCGACGGGCGCAGGCCACGGCGGCCGGATTCGAGCGACTCGAGGTGTTGGGGCCGGTGATCGTGGAGGCGAAGGTATCAGCTAATCCGATGGCTGGCGCCTCGCTCGCGCTGTCGTTGCAGCCCGAGCGAGCCGAACTCACTGGCCAGCAGGCGGATGTCGTCCGCACGCTCCTCGATGGCCATCACTCCCGTCTCGCCCACACCGACACGCCGGAGGCACGCAAGAAACGACGCCAAAGATCAGAGACCGGGACATTAAGGTGTTTTGGTCGGGGCGAGAGGATTTGAACCTCCGACCTCATCGTCCCGAACGATGCGCGCTACCAAGCTGCGCCACGCCCCGACCGAAAAGTGCCCGTAGAACAGGGCTCGCGGATGATACTCCACGGGCTCGAGAGCCACAGGACCCGGGTGGCTAGAGACTCGCCTCGTGGGCTGCGTTCTCTCGGGCGCGCTGGTCGGCCCGGATCGGGAACGTGGCCGCTGCCGCCAGCAGGAACGCGAGCGCCATCAGCACGAACACGATCTGGACGCCGGTCGTCTCGCCCGCGTAGTCGATGATCACGCCGTAGATGGCGGTCCACAGCGAGCCCACGCCGAACGCGAGCGTGAAGTAGACGGCGTAAGTCGCGTCGCGCAATTTCGGGGCGGCGATGTCGGCGAGGAGGGCCTGGAGCTGTGGGCTCTCGGCGAAGCTGAACAGGCCCATCAGGGCGATTCCGATCCACAGCCCGAGCAGGTTCGAGCCGGACACCAGGAAGACGAGGAACCCTACGGCGCCGCCGATGTACACGCCAATGATCACCGGCTTGCGGCCGATCCGATCCGACAGCCAGCCGGAGATGAGCGGCATCGGAACGGCGAACACGATCAGGACGCCGTACATCAGGCCGGTCAGCGAGTCCGACAGGTGGAGCACCGTGGTCAGATAGAGCAGGGCGAACAGGTTGACCACGCCGACCCCGCGACCGCCGCCGCCCAGGACCGAGGTCAGGTACAGCCAGCGCAGGTCGCGGTCGCCGATGATCTGCCGGAATGCCTGGCGGACCGTGCCTCCTGCCTTGGCTGCCGCACGATCGGTCCCGGTCTCGCGAATCAGGATGAGGATCGCGACAGCGATCACGATCGCAGGGATCCCGAACACGATCGACGCCCCGCGCCAGCCCCACAGCGCGATGATTGGCGCGCCGCTAATCGCCACGATTACGGTCCCGACATTGCCACCGGCGATATGGGCGCTGATCGCGAAGCCGCGTCGCTCGGGCATGAACTGCTCGGCAAGCAGGCCGTTGCCTACGGGATGCTGGGGCGAGCCGCCGATCCGCGACAGGACGTTGGGGATCGCGAAGGTCGGGAAGCTGAAGGCGAACGCCTGGGCCGCGAAGCCGCCGCCGAACAGGATTCCACCGAGTCCGAGCAGGCGCCGTCGCGACATGACTCGAGTCAGCTGGGCGTAGCTGAGCTGGACCAGGCCCGACGACGCCGCGCCGAACGACGCCAGGAAGGCAATCGTCTCCACGCTGACGTGGAACTCGTCGATGATCTTCAGGAAGATCAGGGGCAGCAGGAACGCCTGGGCGTGGTTGACCGCGTGCGCGATCGCCAGCAACCACAGCGACTGCATCGGCCGAATCCTCGGGCCTCGCCTGGCCGGCGCGGGGATTGCCGACACCTCGACGAGCTCGGCGGTCCTGGTCGGCTCGACTTCGCTCATGGCGGCCCATTCTCGCTGATTTGGACCACCTGGTTGGGCCATTCCCGCGTCCGGGTCCGGTCCTCGGCCCGCTGCTCAGCCTCGAAGCCGGCTCGCCTTCAGCGCGCTTCCGGTCCGATTGCTCCACAGCAGCCCGTCCCCGTCCGGCAGTCGCTCGGCTGGATCCGTGAGCGCCCGAAGCCAAGCTCCCGCGTTGCCCGGAAAACGCGCAGCGAATATCGGCCCCAGCTCCGTCACGAGCTGCCGATTTCGCCGGGTGTCCCGAACGATGAACAAGCCGCGGAGCGTCCACTCGACGCTTGGATCCAGGTGGTCGCGCAGCGCCGCCACCTTACCGTCGAGCGCTCGCAGCGCTCCGCCCACGTCCTCGAACCAGTTCCAGATCTCGACCACCACCGCCTCGGCAGTCGCCCGGCGCACCAGCGCGACATCGATTGAACGCGACCATGGGGCGTCCTGGGCAAGCCTGAGCTCGGGCGGCGCCCGCCACCCGCCCGGGGCGGCAATCGAGATCAGGGCGCCTTGCCGCCGCAGGTGCTCGATGTCACGCGGCACGTCGGCGCCGGGCGCGCGCTCGAGGAATCCGACGAGCTGCTCACCAACCGCGGCTGCCACCATCGCCCACGTCTCAATCGAGGCAGTCCGTCCCCGGCCTCGCTCAAGGTGACTCACGTGTCCTTGGGACAGGCCGGCGCGCTCGGCGACACCGTCCTGGGTCAAGCCGGCGTTCCGCCTGGCGTCGCGAAGTGCGATCCCCAGGCGCACAGCGACATTGCCGGCCCGGACGCGTCCTGATCGTGCTTGCGCCCCCGCCCGCCGCGACGCATTGAAGCTACTCATATGACGGCCATTCTTAGCCGGCAGGCTTATTGGGCGATCAACTGACTGAAGCGTCCGTCCTATCGATGGCGGTCATGTTTCGCGGTCGATTGGGGGTCAGGCGGCTCGTTGGGCCGACGGAATGGCTGATTCGGCCCTCCACCCTCGTCGGCTAAGCATGGGGGTGATAGCCGGGCCCGGGGCCGGGGCCCGGCCCCAGCGCAGAACGCCGGGCCCCAGGCCCGCCCCACGGCACTCCGCTAAAACTGCTCCAGGTAGCGGTCGACCTCCCAGTCCGAGACCTGGGTGCGGTACTCGTCCCACTCGGCGCGCTTGGCGTCGAGGAAGTGGTTCAGCACGTGGTCGCCGAGGGCGGCGCGGATCACCTCGTCCTGCTCGAGCTCGTCAAGCGCCTCGCCGAGCGTGCCCGGCAGCTCCTTGATCCCGAGCTCCGCAATCCGGGCGGCATCCATCTCGAACAGCGACTCCTCCACCGGCTCGGCCAGCTTCAGCCCCCGCTCCACGCCGTCCAGCCCAGCCGCGATCATCGCCGTGAACGCCAGATACGTATTGGACGAGGGATCCGGGCAACGAACCTCGGCCCGCGTGCCCTCGATGGACTTGCCCGGCGAGACCATCGGCACCCGGATCAGCGCCGAGCGGTTCGTCCGGCCCCAGGTCAGGTAGGTCGGCGCCTCATACCCCGGTACAAGGCGCTTGTACGAGTTCACGAGCGGCGCCAGGACGGCGATCATCCCCCGGGCGTGGGCCAGGATCCCGGCCATGTAGGACCGGGCGATATCCGACAACCCGTACGGGTTCGAGACGTCAGCGAACGCGTTTCGGCTCTCAGCGATCGAATAGAGGCTCTGGTGGGTGTGCATCCCCGAGCCGTTGATCCCGTGGATCGGCTTGGGCATGAATGTGGCGTACAAGCCGTGCTGCTGGGCAATCGCCTTGAGCGCGAACTTGAAGGTCACGGCGTTGTCGGCGGTGCGCAGTGCGTCGCTGTACTCGAAGTCGATCTCGTGCTGGCCGACGGCCACCTCGTGGTGGGCCGCCTCGACCCGGATCCCGAAGGCCTCCAGGGCATCGACCATGTCCTGGCGGATTTCCTGGGCGAGGTCGCTCGAGAAGTCGAAGTAGCCGGCCTGGTCGTGGGGCAGCGGCTCGATCTCGCCGTCCTCGCCCCGCCGGAACAGGAAGAACTCGAGCTCGGGCCCGGTGTTGACGATGTAGCCCATCTTCGCCGCCCGCTCGACCTGCCGGCGGAGCACGAAGCGGGGGTCGCCGACGAACGGCTGGCCGCTCGGGGTGAAGACGTCGCAGATGATCCGGGCGGTGCCGCGCGGGCCGCTACCCTTCTGCCAGGGGATCTCGGCGAACGTCGACATGTCGGGCATCAGGTACTGGTCCGACTCGGCGATCCGGGTGAAGCCCTCGATCGACGAGCCGTCGAACCAGGTCCCGTGCTTGACCGAGCCCTTGAGCTGGTGCATCGGGATCGTCACTGCCTTGACGATGCCCATGATGTCGGTGAACTGGAGCTGGATGAATCGGATGCCGCTCTTGGCGGCCGCGTCGATCGTCGCTTCGACGTCTGATTCCTTGTCCTTGTCGGCCAATGTGGCGCTCCTTGTGTCTGTGCGGGAACGGGATTGGGCCGAGTTCAGACTACCAACTGGGCGGCCGCTGGACGAGCCGCGGGACGAGCCGCGACGACATCGTCGAGCAGCCGCCCGAACTCGCGCCGGAAGTCGACGTAGCGCTCCGACCGGCCGACGATCCACAGCTCGCCATTCGGGTCGAGCCGGGCCCAGATCCGGCGGCGGGGCAGGTAGAACGTGATCAACAGGCCCGTGATCAGGCTCAGGAACGCAAACCACACGATGTCCTGCCCGGGATCCTCCTTGGCGACCAGGATCGTCGCGTTCTGGACGTCCTTCAGCTGCACGTAGAAGTCGGTGTCGGGCGAACCGCCAACCCCGCCGACCGGCACGAAGAACGGCGTCAGCGACTGGGTGATCGGCGTCCCATCGGGGTTCAGCCCGGTGGCCCGATAGGGCAGGAACAGGACCCCGTCGGTGCCATCGGAGGCCTTGGTCAGGAGCATCTCGAGGCCGATGTTGTCCTCGCCGGGCACGCTCATCACGCCGTGCGGTGAGCCGGCCACGGTGTCGTCGAGCGGCACCGGGCCCGTCCATAGCGGCTCGCCCTTGGAGTCGCGGATCACGATGTCGGGCGCCGGCCGAAAGCCGTTCTGGTGGAACGAGAAGCCATCGACCGTCAGCGGGTCGTTGACCCGAATCACCTTGCGGGCGAGCAGGTTGCCGTTCTGGTAGACGGCCAGGTCGGTGGTGTAGTCGAGGACCGTGCCGTCGGCGGCCGTGGGGTCCGAGAAGCCATAGCTCTTGACCACGAGCAGGCCCGGCGTGCCGATCGCCTGCACCGGTGAGCTCTCGCCGGTCGTCAGCTCGATCCCGCTCTCGAAGCCGAAGCGGCTGGTGACCGCCGCGGCCACCAGGAACAGGATCAGCCCGAGGTGACTGATCAGGGTTGCCAGCTTGGTCCAGCGATGGCGATCGCCGTACAGGTAGTGGACGCCGGAGACGTCGGCCTCGCGGATGTGGAAGTGGGATCGGCGCAGGGCGGTCCGGATCGCCCCCATGTCGACCCCCGCGACCACCGCCCGGTCGGGCAGGATCGGGTCGTAGAACGGATCGGGCTGGACGATCCGGATCTCGGCCGAGGTCCGCCACAGCTTGGGTGTTCGGTTCAGGGTGCACACGATGATCGAGGTCACCAGGAGCACCAGCAGGGCGCTGAACCACCAGGCCGTGAAGATGTTGAAGATCTGCAGCCGCTCGAGGATCGCCACCGCGCCGGCCCCCATCGCCGGGTCGTACTTGGCGTGGATGATCTCCATCTGGGCGATGTAGTCGGCCGGGCTCCGGAACGCGAAGTCGGGCAGCTGGGTGA
>PNAZ01000061.1 GCA_003169655.1 Chloroflexota bacterium | reverse complement strand
GCATCGAGGAGCGGCTCGGTCACCTCGGCCGGCAGGACGTCGCGGATCGAGTCCTTCGGCCCGAAGGCGGCCCGCCCGCGCATTGCCGCAGCCCGCAGGTCGCGCAGGTCGCCGTCGCGGAAGCGATCCGGCAGGGGACGCAGGAACGCGGCCCAGCGATCCTGGCCGCGTCCTTCAGCAGTCGCCAGGGCAACGTCGGCCGCCCGTGCCGCGACCAGCCCTCGCTCGTCGATCAGTGGCAGCTCGTGGCGGGCCGGGCCTACCCAGCGGGTCGCCGGCGGCCCCGGTCGGTTGGGCGGACTCATGACCTCACGACCGGCTGCTGACGGCCCGCTTCCTGGGCGGCTCGATCGGCAATGCAATCGCTTCCCGGGCACCGCGCCCATCGCCGACGCTCCGCCGTGTGCCGGGAGTCCGGCCGGCGTCGTCGGCGAAGGTCAGGCCACTGAGCGGGATGAGCGGCTCGCCGCGCAGCACCCGGGCCAGGTACTCGCCGGTGGCCGAGCCCTCGACCCCGGCGACCTGTTCCGGGGTCCCCTCGGCGACGACCCGCCCGCCGCGGAACCCGCCGGCCGGTCCGAGCTCGATCAGCCAGTCGGCCGTCTTGATCACGTCGAGGTTGTGCTCGATGACGAGGACCGTGTTGCCGGTATCGACGAGCCGATGGAGCACCTGGAGGAGCTTCTCGACGTCGGCGAAGTGAAGCCCGGTGGTGGGCTCGTCGAGGACGTACAGCGTTCGACCCGTCGCTCGCCGCGAGAGCTCGGTCGCGAGCTTGACCCGTTGGGCCTCGCCGCCGGACAAGGTGGTGGCCGGCTGGCCGAGGTGGACATAGCCGAGCCCGACATCGAACAGCGTCTGCAGCTTCGTCCGGATGGCCGGCACCGGGCTGAAGAAGTCGAGCGCTTCCTCGATGGTCATCTCCAGGACATCAGAGATCGAGCGGCCCTTGTACAGGATCTCGAGGGCTTCCCGGTTGTAGCGCTTGCCGTGGCAGACCTCGCACTGGACGTAGACGTCGGGCAGGAACTGCATCTCGATCTTCAGGATTCCGTCGCCCTTGCAGTTCTCACAGCGGCCACCCTTCACGTTGAAACTGAAGCGCCCGGGCAGGTAGCCCCGGACGCGCGACTCGGGCACGCCCGCGAACAGCTCGCGAATCGGCCCGAACAGGCCGACGTAGGTGGCCGGATTCGAGCGTGGAGTGCGGCCGATGGCGCTCTGGTCGATCTCGATGATCTTGTCGATCTCGTCGATGCCGGTCAGCGAATCGTGGGGACCAGGCTCGTCCCGAGCGCCGTTGAGCCGCCGGGCGATCTCGCGATAGAGGATCTCCGTAACGAGCGTGCTCTTGCCCGAGCCCGAGACGCCGCAGACCGTGATGAACGTGCCGAGGGGGAATGCCACGTTAACGTTCTTCAGGTTGTGCGCCCGGGCGCCCTTGACCACCAGCTTCTTGCCGTTGCCCCGCCGGCGCTTGGCCGGGATCGGCACGGAACGGTCGCCCCGCAGGAAGGCGCCGGTGATCGAGCGGGGCGCGGCCAGGACGACGTCGAGTGGTCCGTTGGCGATCACCTCGCCGCCGTGCTCCCCCGCCCCGGGTCCGATGTCGAGGACCCAATCCGCGGTCCGAATCGTCTCCTCGTCGTGCTCCACGACAAGGACGGTGTTGCCCAGGTCGCGCAGCCGGGTGAGGGTTGCGATCAGCTTGGCGTTGTCACGCTGGTGGAGCCCGATCGAGGGCTCGTCGAGGATGTACAGGACCCCCATCAACCCGGCTCCGATCTGGGTCGCCAGGCGGATCCGCTGGGCTTCGCCGCCGGACAGCGTCGCGCTCGTCCGATCGATCGTGAGGTAGTCGAGGCCGACGTCGACGAGGAAGCCGAGCCGGGCGGCGATCTCCTTGAGGAGCTGCCGGGCGATCGTCCGCTCGCGCTCGCTCAGGTGGGCCGACAGCTCCTCCGACCAGGTCAGGGCGTCCGAGACGGACAGGTTCGAGACCATCCAGATGTCGCGGCCGTCCACGGTGACGGCAAGGGCTTCGGGCCGCAGTCGCTTGCCCCCGCAGGTGGGGCACGGTCGGGAGACCATGAACCGCTCGAGCTCGGTCTTGACGAACTCCGAGTCGGTTTCCTTGTAGCGCCGTTCGAGATTCGGGATCACCCCCTCGAAGCTGGCGGTGTAGGTATTCTCGCCGCGCTGGTGGCGATAGCCGATCACCACCTGTTCGCCCTTCTTCGCATTGAGCAGGTAGTCGAGCGCCTCGGGTGGCAGCGTCCCGATCGGCGCGTCGGGATCCCAGCCGTGGGCCCGGGTGACCGCCTCGGCGACCTTGCCGAACCAGGAGTCGGCCATCGGCATCCGCGCCCAGGGCCGGAGCAGCGCGCCTTTCGAGACGGACAGCGTCTTGTCCGGGATGAGCAGCTCGGGGTCGATCTCGAGCCGGGTCCCCAGGCCGGTACAGGCCGGGCAGGCACCGTGGGGCGAGTTGAACGAGAAGCTGCGCGGCTCGAGCTCGTCGATCGTCGTGCCGTCATACGGACAGGTGTAGCGCTCCGAATAGCGGCGCTCCTCGAACTCGGGCGGCTCACCTTCGCGGGGAGCCGCGGCGATGCCCACGACTCCTTCACCGAGGCGCAGCGCCGTCTCGACCGAATCCGCAAGCCGGCTGGCGTCGGCATCGGGCAGCGCGAGGCCGGTCTCCGGATCGAGCGGATGGCCCTCGTCATCGCGCCGCCAGTCCTCGGGCGCCTCGGCCCGCCGGACGACGAAGCGGTCGACGATCACCTCGATCGTGTGCCGTTTGTACTTGTCGAGGCTGGGCGCGTCGGCCAGGTCGTAAGCCTCGCCGTTCACCCGGACCCGGACGAAGCCCTGCTTGCGGGCCGCCTCGAAGACCCGGTCGCCTTCGGTCTTGCGATCCTTGATCAGCGGTCCCAGGACGAGCAGGCGGGTGCCCTCGGGCAGGCGCAGGACCTGGTCGACAATCTGCTGGACGGTCTGCCGCTCGATCTCGCGCCCGCAGACCGGACAGTGGGGATGGCCGACCCGGGCGAACAGCAGCCGGAGGTGGTCGTAGATCTCGGTCACCGTGCCAACGGTCGATCGCGGGTTCCGGCTGGAGCCCTTCTGGTCGATCGAGATCGCCGGGCTGAGGCCGTCGATCTGGTCGACGTCCGGCTTCTCCATCTGGCCCAGGAACTGGCGGGCGTAGGCTGACAGGCTCTCGACGTAGCGGCGCTGGCCTTCGGCGTAGATCGTGTCGAATGCGAGGCTGCTCTTACCTGAGCCGGACAGGCCGGTGATCACCACCAGTCGGTCGCGCGGGAACGCGACGGTGATGTCCTTCAGGTTATGTTCGCGGGCACCGCGGACGACGAGTTGATCAGAGGGCACAGCAGCAGTTTAGCGGAGTCATCCAGAACAGTACAGGTGTTCGAAATGATCAGCGACGCCGGCGAGCGGGCCGCTGGCCGGTTCGCTTGACCACGTTGGGGGTCACGGTGTGGTCCCAGGTCGGCCGGTCGAGCCAGCGCGCCTGCCAGCCGCCGTCATCCTCGTGCTCATCGCGGATCCCCGGCAGCCAGTCGGCTGCGGTCGCCGCCGCTGTTGTCTCCTCGAGGGTCTCGCCGGGATCCTCGCTGGTCGAGGCCAGGACCTCGACCGAGGTCACCTCGAGGGCTCGGGCGTTGGCCTGCGGCTCGCGCTGGCCGGGCCGTCTCGTCGACGTCGATCGCGAGCCGGCGGAACCGGCCGGAGCTGCCCGGCCGTTGCCGGCGGCCGCTTCGGCGGCCCGGGCGACTGTTGTCGAGGCATCCTGGTCGAGGATCCGCAGTCGGATCTGCTGGATCTCGTCGCGCAGGGTGGCCGCCCGCTCGAACTCGAGGTTCTTGGCGGCGTTGCGCATGTCGGCTTCCATGCGGACGACGATCTTCTCGACCTGCTCGCGCGACTCCGAGCGCAGGTCGTGCGGGCCGTAGCGGCCGGCCGGCCCGTCGGGCGTGTAGACATCGGTCGACTCGGCCACCGCCCGGAGGCGCTGGTTGATGTCGTGGATCTCCTTGATGATCGTCGTCGGCTCGATCCCGTGCTCGGTGTTGTAGCGAGCCTGGACCGTCCGCCGTCGGTCGGTCTCATCGATCGCCGCGCGCATCGACTGGGTGATCGTGTCGGCATACATCACGACCTTGCCGTTCGTGTTCCGCGCGGCCCGGCCGATCATCTGGATCAGCGACCAGGCACTGCGCAGGAAGCCCTCCTTGTCGGCATCGATGATCGCCACGAGGGTCACCTCGGGCAGGTCGATCCCCTCCCGGAGGAGGTTGATCCCGACCAGCACGTCGAAGACGCCGAGGCGCAGGTCGCGCAGGATCTGGACCCGTTCGAGGGTGTCGACCTCGCTGTGGAGGTACTGAACCTTGACGCCCAGCTCGCGCAGGTAGTCGGTCAGGTCCTCGGCCATCTTCTTGGTCAGGGTCGTTACCAGGGCTCGCTCGCCGCGCTCGACCCGACCTCGGATCTCGTCGAGCAGGTCGTCGATCTGGCCCTCGGTTGGCCGGACCTCGACCGTCGGGTCGACGATCCCGGTCGGCCGGATCAGCTGCTCGACGACCCGTTCGCTGCGCTCGAGCTCATACGGCCCGGGCGTGGCCGACATGTAGACGGCCTGGCGGACCGTGGCCTGGAACTCCTCGAAGGTGAGCGGCCGGTTGTCGAGGGCCGACGGCAGGCGGAACCCGAAGTCGACCAGGATCTCCTTGCGGGTCCGGTCGTTCTTGTACATGCCCACGACCTGCGGGATCGTCATGTGGCTCTCGTCGACGACCAGCAGCCANNTAGTTCTCGACGCCCGAGCAGTAGCCCAGCTCGCGCATCATCTCCAGGTCGAAGACCGTCCGCTGGCGGAGTCGAGCCGCCTCGAGGACCCGGCCCTGGGCCTCCATCTCGCCGGTCCGCGCTTCCATCTCGGCCTCGATGTCGACCAGGGCTTCCTTGAGCTTGTCGCCGGGCGTCACGAAGTGGGTGGCCGGGTAGACGTTCAGGTCGTTCCGCTCGGCGATCAGCTCGCCGGTCAGCGGATCGACCTCGGTGATCCGTTCGACCTCGTCGCCGAAGAACTCGACCCGCACGACGCGGTCGTCCGATGCCGGCACGAGCTCGAGGGTGTCGCCCCTGACCCTGAAGCGGGCGCGCTGGAGGGCCTGGTCGTTGCGCTGGTACTGGAGGTCGACCAGGTGGCGCAGGACGGCATCACGCCGGTACTTGCCGCCCTTGCGCAGTCGAAGCACGGTGGCGCCGTAGTCGACCGGCGCGCCCAGCCCGTAGATGCAACTCACGCTGGCGACGATGATCACGTCACGGCGCTCGAACAGGGCGTGGGTCGCGGCGTGGCGGAGCTTGTCGATCTCCTCGTTCCTGCTCGAGTCCTTCTCGATGTACGTGTCGGACCGAGGCAGGTAGGCCTCGGGCTGGTAGTAGTCGAAGTAGCTGACGAAGTACTCGACGGCGTTATCCGGGAAGAACTCCCGGAACTCGGCGTACAGCTGGGCCGCCAGGGTCTTGTTGTGGGCCAGGACCAGGGTCGGCTTCTGGTACTGGGCGATTGCATTGGCGATCGTCCAGGTCTTGCCCGAGCCAGTCACGCCGAGCAGGGTCTGGTGGCGCATCCCCGCCTGGAGGCCGTCGACCAGGCGCTCGATGGCGGCCGGCTGGTCCCCCGTCGGTTCGAAGTCGGCGACAAGTCGGAAATCAGGCATGACGGGCGATTATTTGCTCCTGGCTGGAACGCTCAGGATATCACCGCGCGCACGAACAGAACGGGTGTTCTGTTACCGATCGGGGCTCCAGGTTCCTGGGCTGCGTCGCCGCCGCGCGCCTCGTCGCTTCGAGGCGGCCCTTATCGCCCCAGGCGATCAAATCGGCGTCAAGGACCGCCTCGACGGCCCTCGCATGGCCCGATTCCCGGCAAATGATCGCCCGAGGCGATCGAGTCGGCGCCGCGTCGGTCCGATCATCGGCCTCGGACGGTTGATTCGGCCGTTTTGATCGCCCCTGGCGATCATCCGGTCAATAAGCAGGACCAAGAGGGCAGTGCGACGTACGTGCCGCGCTTGCCGATGGCCGCGCGGCCGAGGTTCGTCCAGATGTTGCCACCAGCCAAGGTATCGCCAGGTTTCGCGTGCCTCGCCCGCCTTGACCCTGCCTTGGACGAAAATCCACGCACGACTCGAACTCTAGTGAGGCCTGCCACAACATCGCGAGGCTCGTTTCAGGTCTCGCGCGTCTGCTGGCGACAATCGTCCCAACATCGCGCAGAGGCGGGGCGGCGCCCGCGGGCCATCACGACCGTGGATCGATCGGACGTTTCGCGGCGGTCAGCGCTGCCGCGACCGCGGCCTCGGTGTCGGCCAGGGAGCCGCTCGTGTCGACGATCCGTGTGGCGACCGGCCGGACGCGCTCGACAAGGGTGGCCTGGGCGGCCGTTCGGGCTGACGCATCCGCCGGGGCAAGGCCGCGAGCCTCCAGGCGTTCGAGCTGGCGCGACGGGTCGCAGGTGACGAGCCAGACCTCGTCGAGCAGGACGGGATAGCCGGCCTCGACCAGGCGGATCGCCTCGAGGGCGACGATCGGAACGCCGGCAGCCTCGGCGTCGCGCATCGTGGCCAGGATCCGGGTGCGAACAACCGGGTGGGTGATCGCTTCAAGGCGCCGGAGCGCCTCTGGGTCCTCAAAGACGATCGACGCCAGGGCAGCGCGGTCGAGGGCCCCGTCCGCCCCGGCAACGCCCAGCCCAAATGCGGCCACGATCTCGGCCACGACGGCCGATCCAGGCGCAGTCACCTCGCGGGCGACCTGGTCGGCGTCGATCACCAGCGCACCGCGGGCCGCGAGCCAGCCGAGAATCGTCGACTTGCCGCAGCCGATCGGGCCGGTGATCCCGATCTTGAGCGTGCGGGTGACGGGGCTCGGGTCGCCCGGCCCGCGGCTCACGGCGCCCGGTCCTCGAGCTCGAGCCAGGCCTCTTCGGCCGCCTCCAGGCCGGCCGTGACGTCGGCCAGCTCGCTCGTGATCCGGCGCAGCTCGACGAAGTTCGCGCCGACGGCCGGATCGCCGAGGGCCAGCTCGAGGTGGTTCTTGCGCAGGCCCAGCCGGGTCAGCTCGGAATCGACGAGGGCCCGCTGCTTGCGGTAGGCGTCCTTGGACAGCTTCGGCTGCTTCGGTCGCGCCGTCGCCTTGGCGGGCGCCTTGGCCGCTGCCTCGGGCAACGGTCCGGCGCCATTTCCTGAGGCGTGGGCCGGGGCACCCGCACCGCCCGGCTTCGCGCCGGCCGCGACACCAAGCTTCTTCGTCGCAGCGCCGCCGGGGCCGCTGCCCCGCAGGCGAAGGGCGTCGGCCTCGATCGCCGAGGCGACCGTCCAGCCGGCGGCAACCGCGGCCCGCCAGGTCCGATAACCGCCATCAAAGGGCGCCGCGAGATGATCGTCGACGACCCACAGCCGGTCGCACACCGTCTCGAGCAGGCGCCGATCGTGGGAGACAACGAGGAGGGTGGCCGGGCTGGCGGCCATGAACGCCTCGATCGCCTCCCGGGCCGGGATGTCGAGATGGTTCGTCGGCTCGTCGAGCAACAGGAGGTTGGAGGGCATGATCCCGAGCAGGGCGAGCTCCAGGCGCGAGCGCTCGCCGCCGGACAGGGCGCGCACCTGTTTCAGTGCGTCGTCGCCGCGAAACAGGAAGCGGGCCAGGTAACTGCGCGCCTCGCCTTCGGTGATCGAGATGGCCGAGGTCATCGCGCCGAGGACGGTTTCGCCCGCGATCGCCGCCCCGCGGAGCTGGGCGAGATAGCCGATCGAGACGCCCATCCCGATCGTCAGCACGCCGTCGAGCGGCGGAAGGTCGCCCGCGATCGTACGCAGGAGCGTCGTCTTGCCGGCGCCGTTCGGACCGACGATCCCGATCCGGTCGCCCCGCTGGGCGGCGAGGAACGGGACGCTGGCGATCGCCAGCGGCTCGGACGGGGCCGCCTCGGCCTGGGCCGCCTCGGCCTGGGCCGCCTCGGACGGATCCGCCCGGGACGGCTGGGCCCGGGACGGCTCGGCGGCGCCCGGCTCGTGTCCTCGTGGGACTCCCGCCCAGTCCGCGAGGACCTCGTCGGGCTCCCGGACGAACCTCGGCAGGTAGCCGACGACCAGGTTCTCGGCCCGGACGACGATCTCGCCCGAGCGGGACGGGCCGCCGCCGCCAACGAGCGCGGCACTCGGCAAGCGGAGCTTGCGAGCGGCCTTGGGGGCCTCGATCTTGGCCTCCTGGAGGCGGGCGAGGCGGGCTTCGTGCTCGTGCATCTTGGCGTACTTGCGGTGGCTTCGATAGCGCTGGACGAGCTCCACCTCGCGAGCGATCTGCTCGGCCTGGGTCGAGACGTCCTTGTCCAGCCGGGCGTCGCGCTCGATCCGCTGGCGGTGGTAGGCGGCATAGTCGCCCCGGAAGATCGTCAGCTTCCGGTCGCGCAGCTCCCAGACCCGCTCGACGGTCGCGTCGAGGAAGGCCCGGTCGTGCGAGGCGACGAGGAGCGAGCCGTTGCGCCGGCGAAGGTGTTCCTCGAGCCACTCGAGCGCACCGAGGTCGAGGTGGTTGGTCGGCTCGTCGAGGAGCATCAGGTCCGGATCTGCGATCACCAGCCGGGCGAGCGCCGCCCGGGTCTGCTCGCCGCCGGACAGGGCGCTGGGCGGCTTCGTCCACTCGTCGCGGGTGAAGCCGAGGCCCGAGAGCGTCTCGTCGATCCGCTGGTCGAGGGTGTAGCCGCCGAGGATCTCGAAGCGGTGCTGGAGCTCCGCGTACAGCGGCTCCTCGACCCGATGGGCATGCTCGAGCTCACGCAGCCGGGCGCCGAGGTCGAGCAGGTCGCCAGCGGCCGAGCGGACCGCGGTCCGCAGGTCGGGCGAGGCCATGAATGCGACGTCGAAGTGCGACTCCTGGGCCAGGAGGCCCAGGTTGAGGCCGCGCTTCCGGCTGACCGAGCCAAGGTCCGGTTCGTCCAGCCCCGCCGCGATCCGGAGCAGGGTCGTCTTGCCGGCGCCATTGGGACCAACCAGCCCGATCCGGTCGCCGAGGGCGATCGCTGCCTCGATCTGGTCAAGGATCACCAACGTGCCGATCTCGCGGGTCACCTTCTCGAGGCGCAGGATCGACATCAGGCGGCCCCCGCCGTCGCGCTCGAGCGTGCGGCCGCCCGCCGGGTCGCCGCGGCGGTCTTCGTACGGAGCGTGGTTGCGGCCGAATCACGCGGCGTCGCCCCCACCCCGGACCCGCCGTCGCCACCGGTCATGGCTTTCAGGATCGCGATCCCGCCGGTCCGCTGGAGCGCCGCCCGGTCGACCGCCGGCAGGCGCTGGCACCACGAACAGAAATGAGTCGCCCGGGCTCCGATCACGATCCGACGAATCGGCCGCCCGCAGCGTGGACAGGGCTCACCGGTTCGCTGGTAGACCTGCAGCCGTTCCTGCATCTCGCCGTCGCCGTCGGGCGCGGTGTAGTCGTCGATGGAGCTCCCTCGCCGTTCGATTGCCTCGGCGAGAATCGAGCGGATCGCCAGGTACAGGCGGCGTTCGTGCGCGGGACGAAGCGCGGCGGCGGACCGGAGCGGGTGGAGGCGAGCGGCCCAGAGCGCCTCGTCGGCGTAGATGTTGCCGATCCCGGCGATGAATGCCTGGTCGAGGAGGAGCGGCTTGAGGCGCCCCTTGCGAGCTCGAAGCCGGCGGCGGAACGCCGCCAGGCTGAAGGCCGGGTCGAGCGGCTCCGGGCCGTGGCCGGCAAAGACCGCGCTGCCGCCCGGCTCGTTGACCAGCTCGCCGGTCGCCGCGTCCCGTTCGTACAAGCCGACCCGGCCGAACTTGCGGATGTCGCGAAAGCGCAGCTCGCGCCCGTCGGCGAAGGCGAGTACCAGGCGGATGTAGGGATCCTCGGGCGCCCCGGCCGGCATGACGAAGAGCTGGCCGGTCATCTTCAGGTGGATCGTGAGGGCGACCCCACCCGACAGCTCGACTACGAGCAGCTTGGCTCGCCGCCCGACGGACTCGATCCGGCGGCCGCGGACGGCCGCCGCGAAGGCCTCGGAATCGTGGGTCCGGAGCGTCCGCGCCCAGGACGAGCGGGCGCCGCTGATCTCCGCGCCCACGATCCGCGTCCGGAGATCGCGGACGACAGTCTCGACCTCGGGCAGCTCAGGCATGCGCGGGCTGGGCGTCCTCGCGCGGTCGGACCGCCATCGCTTCCCAGTCGTCGCCGACCTTGACCTCGACGGTCAGCGGCACGTCGAGCGCCAGCGCCGATTCCATCGTCGAGCGCAGGACGGGAATAAGCCGGTCGACCTCGTCGCGCGGGACCTCGAGCAACAGCTCGTCGTGGACCTGGAGGAGCTGCCGCGCCCGGAAACCGCCTTCGCGCAGGCGCTCGTCAAGGCGGATCATGGCAATCTTGATGATGTCGGCGGCCGTGCCCTGGATCGGCATGTTGATCGCCATCCGTTCCCCCGCCGCGCGAAGGGTCGGGTTGCGTGCGTCGAGCTCGGAGATCGCCCGCTTCCGACCGAGCAGGGTGGTCACGAAGCCCTGGCGGCGGGCCACCTCCTTGATATGGAGCATGTAGTAGCTGATCCCCGAATAGGTTGCGAAGTACGTGTTGATGAACTCCTGGGCCTCGGCCCGGGGAATGTTGGCCCGGCTCGACAGCCCGAAGTCGCTCATCCCATAGGCGATCCCGAAGTTGACCATCTTGGCCATCGAACGCTCGTCGGCGTTGACCTCCTCAGGTGCCTTGTGGAGGACCCGGGCCGCTGTCTCGCGATGGATGTCCGCGCCGCGCGCGAAGGCATCCCGGAGGTGCTCGTCGCCCGACACGTGGGCCAGGATCCGGAGCTCGATCTGGGAATAGTCCGCCGCCACGAGGGTCACCTCGGGTGCGCCAGCTACGAACGCCCGGCGGATCCGCCGGCCGAGGGGCGTCCGGATCGGGATGTTCTGGAGGTTCGGGTCGGATGAGCTGAGGCGACCGGTCGCGGCGACGGCCTGGTGGAACGTGGTGTGCAGCCGGCCATCGGCGGCGATCAGGGTCGGCAGCGCCTCGACATAGGTCGAGCGCAGCTTCGTGTACGTCCGCCAGTCGAGAAGGCTGGCGACCATCGGATGGACGCCGCGCAGGTCCTCGAGGACCGAGGCGTCGGTCGAATAGCCGTTCTTCGTCTTCTTGCCCTTGGGCAGGTTGAGCTCGAAGAACAGGACTTGCTCGAGCTGCTTGGGGCTGCCGAGGTTGAACTCGTGGCCGACGCTGGCGTAGACCTCGGCCTCGAGCCGGGCGATCTCGACCCCGAACTCGTCGGCCAGGCTCTTGAGCGCATCGCGATCGAGCGCCACACCGGCCGCTTCCATCCGGGCCAGGACCGGGATCAGCGGCAGCTCGATCTCGCGAAAGAGGCGATCGAGGCTCTCGCGTTCGAGGGACGCTTCGAGCGGCACCCGGGCGGCCAACGCCGAGAGGGCCTCGAGGCCGACTCGCACGAAGGGCGGCAGCTCCTTGGCCGGCGGCAGGATCAGGTCGAGCTGCTCGGCCACCACGTCGGCGATCGACTGGCTGCGCAGCGAGGCATTGAGGATGTAGGCGGCGACCTGGGTGTCGAAGGCGATTGGCGTCGCCGGTCCGTCCGGATTCTCGGCAAAGCGGGCAACGAGGAGCGGCTTGACCTCATGGCCGATCACCGCGACCTCGAGCCGCTCGACGAGCGCCCGGAGCCGGTCGACATCCGCTTCGCCTTCGGCCGCGATCGTCCGGCCGTCGAGGCCGGTCACCGCCAGGGCGAGCGGCGTCCCCTTGCGCGGGCGGGGATCGTCGGCCAGGAGCGAGATCCCGACCGCCGACTGGGCGGCCAGCCACGGCTCGACGCGCGCGATTCCCTCCCCCGAGACAATCTCGATCCGGCTGGCCGGATCCTCGATCGCGGCAGCCAGGATCGCGGCCAGGTCGGCGTCGGGGCCGATACCGGGCGACGCCTGGCGATCGGACGGGTCGTTCCCGATCGGCGCCCCAGCCAGCGGGACCGACGCTCGAGCCCCGTCCATCGAGGAGAAGTCGAGGGCCAGCTGCAGCCCCGAGCCTTCAGTGGCTGACGCCTGCCGGCCGCGCTGGACACCGTCGCCCGAGCCCCAGCCGGCCGCGCCCCGCGTCGGCGAGCCGGGGACCTGGGCGGCGCGCATCGGCTCGTCGCCGGCCATCGTGCCCCGGATCGCGGCGGCGGCCTCGTCCGCCCGTTCCCCGCGCAGGGGCGGCAGGCGCTCGATCAGCGTCCGGAACTCGAACTCACGGAAGAGTCGGATCACCGTCTCGCGGTCGTAGTCGCCGAGGCGGGCCGCGTCGAGGTCGAGCTTGACCGGCAGGTCACGCACGATCCGCATGAGCTCGCGGCCCAGCAGGACCTGGTCCCTGGCCTCGAGCAGCGGNNACGCCCGGGATGTTGTCGGACGAGTCGCCCTTGAGCGCCTTGAAGTCGATCATCTGGTTCGGCTGCAGACCGTATCGCTCAAGGATCCGGGCGGGATCGTAGATCACCGTGTTCTGGACGCCCATCCGGGTCGTCATCAGGCGGGTCTTGTCGGTGACCAGCTGGAGCATGTCCAGGTCGCCGGTCACGATCGTCGTGTCCAGGCCGCGTTCCTCCGCTTCGACGGTCAGCGTTCCGATCACATCGTCGGCCTCGAAGCCGGCCAGCTCGAGGACCGGGATCCGGAGCGCCTTGACCACCTCGCGGACCTTCGGGAACTGGTCGCGCAGGTCGTCCGGCATCCGCTGGCGGGTGGCCTTGTAGGCCGCGTATTGCTCGTGCCGGAATGTCGGCCCGGACAGGTCGAAGGCGATCACCGCGTAGTCCGGCTGGATGTCCTGGAAGCCGCGCAGGACGATGTTGCAGAAGCCGAAGACCGCGTTGACCAGCTCGCCCTTCGACGTGGTCAGGGGCGTGTTGATCAGTGCGAAATATCCGCGGTAGATGAGCCCGTTGCCGTCGAGCAGCATCAGGCGTTCCATCGGCAGGCCTCGGCTGGACGGTCGGACGGGGACGGTCCCCTCAGTGTACCCGGCAGGCGAGCCTGGATCGGCGGTCAGGCAGTCCGGCGAGCCGCCCAGCGGAGCAGGAACAGGCCGACTCCGACCACGAGCAGAGCGAGTGAGACGAGCAGGAGCGCCGACGGTCCCTCAGTCTGCTCAGACCCGGGCTCGGTCGATTTGCCGACGCTGGGATTGCCCTCGACGACAGGTGCGGGCGATGACCCGGCGGCGGTTCCGCCGCCGACGCCCAGATCGGCCGGCGGCGCGCTTGACGGGCCGGCCGAGGCCGCAGGGAGCGCTGAAGCGGCCGGTTCCGAGCTCGCGGCTGGTGCCGCACTCGCGGCAGGGAGCGGCGGTGGCGCGGATTGGATCGCCCGGAAGGACGGCTCGAGGTTGCCGGCGCCGGGCGCCGCGCCGCCGGAATCGGAGCCGAACCCGGCCGGCCCAGCAGTGGCCTGAGCCGGACCATAGGCGCCGGCGAGTGGAGCCTGGGCGGGGGCCGCCCCGGACGACCCGATCGCTGGGATGAGCGACGGTGCGGCAGTCAGGACGAGCCCGGCGATCCCGAGCGCAACCAGCCCAGTCGCCAACGGCTTCGTGAATGCGAGCCGCGGATCGCCGAATCGGCCGAGCACGCGACGCCAGCCGCTCTGCCGCAGGCGGGCCGCGTCCGCGTCGGTCAGCCGGAAGTCGCGGGTCCGCCGGGCTGCCGGCAGCCCCGCCGTGGCGGCCATGATCGAGCGCAGATCGGCGCGGAGCTGGGCACAGGCCGGACAGGCGGCGACGAGCGCGTTCGCTTCGACAGCTTCGCGCTCCGCGAGGTCGCCGGCCGCCAGTCGGGCGATCAGCGTCTCGTCATGGTCGGGTCGGGTGTGGACGAGCCGGGGCATGGCTATTGGACGCCCTCAGCCACGGAACAGTTCCATTCGATCCACGAGGCCGCGCCGAAGGGCCAGCCGTCCCCGATGGATGCGCGACTTCACCGTACCCAGGCTGACCCCGGCCATCTCGGCAATCTCGGCATAGTCGAAACCCTCGATGTCGAACAGGACGATCGCTGCCCGTTGATCGTCGCCGATCGCGGCGAGCGCCGCGGTCAGCACCCGTACGCGCTCACCGGTCAGCACCTGACGCTCGGGATCGGCTTCCTCGCCGGCCGGTGGCTGCCAGGAGTCGTCCTCGAGCTCGGGGTAGGGCTGGACCGGGCGCCGCTTGCGGGCGCGCTGGATGTCCATCGCGGCGTTGATTGCGATCCGGCTGAGCCAGCTCTTGACGCTGCCGCCGCGGAAGGCGCCGAGGTTGCGGTAGGCGCTGAAGAATGCCTCCTGGACGACGTCGGCCGCCTGATCAGGGTCAGGGACCATCCTGGCCACGAGGCCGTAGAGCTGATCCTGGTAGCACAGCACGAGGTCATTGAACGCGGTCAGGTCGCCTGCCTGGGCCCGCTCGACGAGGATGAGGTCGCGCCGTTGTGGTCCGTCATCGGCAGTCGCAGTCGTTCGAAGGTCCCCCACGATCGAAGGGCTCCTCCGGAGCGCGATGGGAAGGCTGGCCGAGTCTAGCATCGTCGTTCGCCCAGGCGGCACGGGGCGGAAGACGGTTGCCAGTACGAACCAAGGCGGCTTCGTAGCGCATTCGTCCCATTGCGACCGGCGCTCCGGCCTGCAATCATTCAGTCCAACAGACGGTTTAGCTGACCTTGAGCCCAACTTTGCCAGCTGATGAGTCTCAATGACGATCCACTCGTGGCGCAGGTTCCAGCGCGGAATCGGGCGCCAGCCGCGCCGCCCAGCCGCCGCCGGACCTCGTCCGGTTGGCGGACCAGGTTGCCCGTGAGCGGCCCACTCCTGACGGCGCCTGAGCGGGTCTCCCGCCCGAAGGTCGCCCGGGACTGGTTTCCGACCACGGTTGACGGCCATGAGCTTGATCGTGCCCACGGCGATCTGGTCTTCGAACGGGTGCCGTACGATCCAGACCGCTGGGAGACCATCCTGCAGCGCTATCCGGATGCGGAGGTCTTCCATGGATCGGCCTGGCTGGCCTTCCTTGCCGCGTCCCAGCAGGCTGAGCCGGTCGTCGCGGTCTTGCGCGCCGATGGGCGGCCCGTCGGCCACTTTGTGGGCGCAATCGTTCGCCGCTACGGAGTGCGAATCCTGGGTAGCCCGCTGAGGGGCTGGGGGACCGAACGGATGGGCTTCCTGCTCGAGCCCGGCATCGATCGCCGGGCGGCGGCCAGGGCCCTTCTGCCGTTCGCCTTTGGGGCGTTGCGCTGCTTCCATGTCGAGATGGCCGACAGGCATTTGACGGCCGAGCAGATGGTTGGGCTCGGCTATTCAATGGACCCCTACGTCACCCACGTCGTGGACCTGAACGCAACCGAGGACGAGATCCTCGCCCGAATGCACCCAAAGACGCGCCAGCACATTCGGCAGGCGATCCGGGCCGGGTTGCAGACGGAGGTTGTGACGGACCTGGACTTCGCCGCTGAGTACTACGAACAGCTGCGCTACGTGTTCACGCGCCAGGGTCTCGTACCGACATACGGCTCCGACCGGGTTCGCCAGCTGGCCGAGGCGTTGCAGCCTGCGGGCCAGGTCCTCCTGCTCCGCGTCCGCGGAGTCGACGGCGAAAGCCTGTCCACGGGCGTCGTTGTCGCCCGCCACGAGACCGCGGTGATCTGGGGTACCGCCTCATTCCACAATCGGTCGCGATCGCACCCGACCCAGCTCCTGTGGTGGGAGGCGATGCGCTACTGGCGAGCGCGGGGCGTCCTGCGCTTCGAACTGGGTGGGGGCGGCGAGCACATGGCCCAGTACGGGGGCGCCGTGACCCCGAGCATGAGGTTCTATCGCTCACGGTTCGCGGCTATGGACTATGGCCGGGACCTCGTCCGTCGGGTCCTGGTGATCCGCCAGATCGTCTCCGGGCTCCTGGCGGCGCGCAAGGAGCGCTAGCCGCGCTGTCAGAGCGCCCTCACCAGGTCGCGCCGGTTGGGTGGTCGGTCCCCTCCGAGCCTGGCAGGACTGCCTCCTCTCCGGCCTACACTGGCGCTCGCCCCGGAGTGGCGGAATGGCATACGCAGCCGACTCAAAATCGGCCGCCCGCAAGGGCATGAGGGTTCGACTCCCTCCTCCGGGACCAATCGTCGAGCGCCGGCGGGCTTATCCTGCCCGGCGATGGTCACCCTCGAACCGATCGCCGCTCAGGCCTGGGAGGCCTGGCGCCACGCCGCGATCCTTGGCTATGCGCGCGACAACATCCGGATCGGCGCCTGGCCGGCCGCCGGGTCCGAGGCCCGGGCCAGCGCGGACCTTGCCCGGATCCTGCCCGACGGCCAGGCGACGCCCGGTCATGACTTCCGTTCGATCGTGAACGAGGACCGGGTGGCGGTGGGCGTCCTGTGGTTCGCACCGAACGAGGCTCCCCATCGGCGGGCGATCTTCATCTGGGACATCGTGATCTCGGAAGCGTTCCGCAGCCGGGGCTACGGTCGGGCCGCCCTGGAGGCGCTCGAGCCGCTTGCGCAGGCGCTCGGCTACGACGAGATCGAGCTGCACGTCTTCGGCGACAACGAGATCGCCCGCGACCTCTATCGGTCAGCTGGCTACGTCGAGACGAATGTCTCGATGGTCAAGCGTCTCCTCGGAGGAGCACCAATCAAGGGAGCCCGGGGCCGCGACCTGGATGCGCGGCGATCGCGGCGTTGACGGCCGTCACGGTCGTTTCGGGATCAGGGACTTCGACGATGAGGGCCGCGTAGTGCTCATGGTCGAGGTCGATCTTCACGGCCTTTGAGGCATCGTGGACGTCGAAGAACAGCCACTGCCCGTTGAAGAAGCTGCCGGCCGTGATCACGCCGGGCAGATAGGTGCCCGGCAAGCGCAGGCCGTGATAGCCGCGGGCCGCCTCGGGCGCGAGCTCGGCGGAGCGGACATGGTCGAGGGAGATCTCGATCGAGCTCTTGAGCGCGAGCACCTTGTCGAGCCCGACCATGTCAACCCGAAGGCTGTCCCCGTCGATCTCAATTCGTGCCATCTGATGCCTCGACCTCCCAGCCGTTCCAGCGGGCGAACTGTGGGTTGGGGACCCAGCCGCGCTTGAGTGACTCGGAGCGCTTGTCGGGCAACGCCCGCCCGACCGGAATCACCCCAACGGGCGCAAAGTCGGCAGGAATCCCGAGGAACGAGCACATCTCGACGTAGCCTGCGGCGTCCGAGCCGGCAAAGCCGGCCGCCAAACCCTCGTTGACGGCTGCCAGCAATACCAGCATGACCGTGCAGCCGATATCCATCCACCAGTACGGTACGGGCCAGTTGATCTCGGTCCCATCCTCGTCGATCTTGTCCGCCTCGCGATATCGGGCGTGATAGATCGCCTCGCTCACGCACGGGATGAACAGCGCCGCCGATTGGCTGATCCATGGGTCGAAGCCAGCGTCGGTATATGAGTCCTCGCCGCACAGGAGCCCGATCCGCCGGCGGAGCGTCGGCTCGGTGACCACGAGGAGGCGCTGGCCCTGGCTGAAGCCCGCGCTTGGCGCGTGCTGCGCGGTCGCGGCAATCCGCTCCAGGATCGCCCGGTCGACGGGCTCATCCGCGAAGTGGCGGACCATTCGCCGGCGCCGAACAATGTCGCTGAACTCCATCGAACTACGGCCGCCCGGCCTCGATCGGCACGGTCAAGGCAGCGCGCCAGGCCGGCGCCTCGAACGGCGCCGCGAAGTAGGAGGTCGCGTGCCGGACCGTTCCGTCGAGGAGCCTCAGCAGATGGATGAAGTAGTACATCTCGCCGTTCGAATAGGTGTTCGTGCCCTCGACAGTCCAGACGTCGCCGCTCCCGGCGATCCGCTGGATCGTCATGCTGGGAGTGACGACCCAGTGGTCCTCGGCCCCGGCGACGTCGGTGAGCTCGACCCGGGGCATCCC
>PNAZ01000156.1 GCA_003169655.1 Chloroflexota bacterium | reverse complement strand
ATCGCCACGGCCCGGATCGCATCGAGCCGGCGGGGCGTCATGAGCTCCCGCCCGAAGATCGCCATCAGCAATGCGAACACCGAGAGTGCGGTGGCGGCTGCACCGAATAGCTCCACGGCTAGGCCTCCAGCCGGGTGATCCGCCAGGACAGGACGATCCCGGCGACTTCGAGGAGAGCCGCCGCGGGCAGCAAGACGTAGCGACCCAGGGGCGTGGCCGTCACCGGCGCAATGAGCTCGCCATTTGCCACGGTGAGATACAGGAACAGTCCTGGAATAACGATCGCGAGGATCGCCGCCTGGAGCCTGAGGCCGCGACTCTCAGCCGCGGCCTGCCGGGCGATCGACTGGTTCGCCCGCGACGCCTCACTCAAGGAAGCCAGGACCTCGCCGGCCGCCGATGCTGGCTGGTGGGTCCGGGTCAGGACGATCAGGGCGTCGTAGACGAGGCCCAGGTTGCGGCCGGCCTGGCGGCGGCGGACCTCGACGAGCGCGTCGGCCGGTGGCTCATTGGCGTAGTAGCGCCCGAGGATCTCTTCGAAATCGGCCTTTACCCAGCGATGCCGCGCCGCTTCGGCCGCCGCGGCGAAGAGATCGGGATACGTGCCTCCGGCCGCCGCCCGGTTGACCATCGCCCGCAGGACGCGTGGGGCATCGTCACTGGCCGCCCGGGCTTCGGAGCCGACGAGGTAGCGGACATACCAGCGCGGAATCAGGGCGCCGACCACCAGGCCGAGGACGGCCATCGGGGTTGACAGGATGAGTCCCAGGCTGCCAAGAGCGAGCGGTGCTACGACCCCGAGGGCGAGATAGCTGCCGGGCGAGATCTCGAGGCGCGCCCGAGCAAGGAGCGTCCGCGCTGCCTCGATGCGGGCGGCATAGGCAGCGCGAGCTCGAAGACGGAGACCGAGCGTCGGCTGAGCGCGCGATGGCAGCGCGGCCATGAAGCCAGCGAAGACGGCCAGGCCCGCGGCAAGGGCGCCGACTAGCTCCATCGTTCGCCTTCGAGCTCGAGCCGGGTCAGGAGGCGAGCCGACGGAGTCCAGATCTCGTCGCGGACGAACCGGATCTCCTCGGACCCGGTCGTCGACTCGGCCCGGAAGACATCGACGAGCCGATACTGACCAGCGCCGGTCAAGCCCTCGACCGCGGTCATCTGGCGGACGACCCGTCGCCCCGAGCGCAGGCGGCGCAGGACGACGACGAGATCGAACACCCGGGCGATGTAGGTGCGGAGGTCGGTCACCGTCAGGTCATGCATGCTCTGACGGGCGAGGAGTTCGAGTCGGAAGAGGGCATCTTCCGCTGAGCTCGCATGGATCGTGGTGGCCGACCCGTCGTGTCCGGTGTGGAGCGCCTGGAGCGTGTAGAAGGCCTCCTTGGGCAGGCGGATCTCACCGACGATCAGGCGGTCCGGACGCATCCGCAGGGCGTTCGCGACGAGGTCGCCGACATCGAGGATGCGGGCGTCGGCGTCGCCAGCCGCGAGATCGTGCGGATGGAGCGTCTCGAGGTTGAATCGATCGGGGTTCTCGAGGGCCAGCTCGGCGGTGTCCTCGACGACCCCGATCCGCTCGCTCGGATCGAAGAGGTCGGTGATCGAGCGCAGGAACGTCGTCTTGCCCGCCCCGGTCTCACCGGCGACGAGGATGTTCGCCTTGGCCGCCACGAGTCGGGCGATGAAGTCGGCCATCGGTGCGTCGAGGCCACCCGCCCCGACCCAGCTCCGGCCGTGGCGTCCCCCTGGGACGAGATCGAGGCGAAGGCGGTTGAACTTGCGGATCGAGAGATACGGGCCACCGACCGGTGGGATGACCGCGTTGACCCTCGAGCCATCGGGCATCCGGGCATCGACGACCGGGTGGGCGACCGAGAGTTCACGTCCGGCCAGGGCCGCGATCCGCTCCGACAGTTCGATCACCTCGCGGGCGGTGCCCAGCGTCACGGTCGTCGGTTCAAGCCGGCCCGACCGCTCGACGAATACCTCGTTCGGTCCATTCACCAGGATGTCGCCGATCTCGGGATCCTCGACGAGGGGCTGGAGCGGGCCGAGGCCACACACAGCGGCCTCGACCGCGGCGATCAGACCCGGAGAGGCGTCGAGCTCGAGCTCGGGCTCATCGAGGATCTCGCCGATCGTCCGGCGCAGGAGAGCCTCCTGATCCGGCGTCCGACCGAACGGATTGAGGACGTCGGGCGTCAAGCGCGCGACGAGCATCCGGCGGACCGTCCCGAGGGTCGCCGACGACAACGGCACCCGGGCAAGATCGGGACGTCGCTCCAGGCTCATCGGTCGGACCCTGGGGCCGGCACGGCATCGCGCGCGATGCGCAGAAGCGAGCGACGCGGCCGCGCCTGGGCCCGGGACTCGGCGAGGAGCGGCCAGGCTGCCCGTGCGGCGTCGGCGATGGGCCCTGCCAGTGAGCTCGAGAACGACCAGGCGGGCTCGCCGCGGTCGGCGGCAGTCGTGAACGCCGGATCCGGCGGGATCCGCCCGAGCAAGGGGACATCGACCTCGTGGGACAGCCGGCGGATCTCAGTGTCGTCGTCAGCGGCGTTGGCGATGAGGCCGAGCTTGCGACCCATCCCCTGCGCCCGCAGGACGCTTGCCAGGCGGAAGATGTCGGGGAGCGATTCGATGGTCGGGCGGATGATCCCGAGGACGAGGTCGGACTGATCGATCAGTTGACGGTGGCCATCTTCGAGGACACTCCCGAGGTCGGCGACGACCAGGTGGTAGCCGGCGCGCTGGGCACCCTCAAGGAGCGCGTCGGCTTCGAGGACGCCAAAGGCCGGCGACCCTGCATCACCGCCCTGCCCGTCGCGCTCGGCGAGTTGGGGATGAGGCGGCAGGGTCAGGACATCGGCCTCCCAGCGACTCTGTTTGGCAAGCTCGTCGACCGCGGACGGCTCCCGCCAGATCCGGTGGCTCCAGGCCGCTGAGAGCGCGGCTGGCTCGAGCCCGAGGCGAAGCCCGACCGCGCTCGCCAGCCGGGCCGCATCGAGAATCAGGACCCGAACGCCCTGCTCAACTCCATCGATCGGGCGGATCCGTGCCCGGGCGGCGATCAATGTCGCGATCTCGACGGTGAGGGTCGTCCTGCCGGTGCCACCGGCGAAGCCCAGAACAGACACGAGGCGCAGCCCGGGCAGGACGTGGGGGATCGCGAGCGGCCGTTCGCGCGCCTCCCCGTCGTCGTCCGGAGCGTCTCCCTCCGGCGATCCGTCCTCGTCGGACCCGACGATCCGCAGTCGGGCCGCTTGCTCCGCCATCGGCCTTCCCTCCTGGCCAGTGGACACGCCAGCGTCGGGCACCGGGGAAGCCTGGGTACCCCCAGGGCCGCTCGCCGCGTACGGCGCAGTCTCCACCGGAGTGCTCCGCACTGACCACACCCGCCATCGCATTGCGGTGCGCCGGGACACCGTTTTCTGACCGCCGGCCAGGACATCGTCGCGAGCGTCGCTTAGCTGCGGCTTATCTGGGCGTTGCTCAAGGCTCGCCTGCCAGCTTCGACGTCCGCGCCGGTAGCGGATGGCTCGGACAATCCAGCGGTAAGCGGGTTCACCGCGGATCGGCAGGATTGCCGCCAGGAGGATCGGCGCAACCACGATGAGCAGGACCACGAGTTTGATCGGCAGCCACAGCGGAGCGAGGTTGAGGAGTGCCCCGAACCCGACCGCCAGGCCGCAGATTCCGAGCTGTGGGGCGGTGAGTCCGAACGCGAGCGTCTCGTCGCGCACGGCATTTTCGGGGACCTCGACGAGACCGCGCTCGTTCATCGGCTGAGCTTGAAGGTGGCGCGGCCGCTGAGCGCCGCCGGCAAAAGGACGAACGGCAGGCCAAGCATCAGTGCCGCGGCGCCGATCGCAAGTCCGAGCAGGGCATTCATGTCGCCGACGGTTGGCGGATTGCCCGAGGGACCAATGTGCGGCAGCGCTTCGAGGCTGAACAGGATGAATGCGATCGTCCAGGCGAAGCGAACCACCAGGATCGCGGTCAGGACCTTGAGCCAGCCGTTGGTGACCCGCTCGGTTGCCGGGAGGGCATAGGCGGCGAGGCAGATCGGACCGATGATCACGAGCAGACGCTCCACGGCGCCGAGGACCGCCGCGATCATCTGGACGAAGGTCAGGAGGACTGCGGCGAGGAGGCCGGCCGACAGCCACGCTCCGTCGTTCCAGTTGTCGGGCCCTTCGCTGACGTGCGGGTCGAAGCCGCCGTTCTGGAGGACCTGGAAGACACCGCCGCCCGCTGGCCAAGCGTCTGGGCCACCAACCGCATGCGCCGGCAACGAGACCCCGACCATCGCAACATCGGTCGCGGTCACGAATTGGGCGAGAACACTGACGAGAAAGATGCCCAGGATCGCGAGGGTCGCCCCGACGACGAAGCGCGGGGTCACCGAACGGGCGGTGTAGGCCGACTCGCCACTCGTCCGGCTGACCATGATGAGATAGCCCAGGGCGAGCCCACCGAAGGTCAGCAGTGGGATCGTGATGATCAGCATCTTCCCGTACAGGTCCTTTGTCGCCGGGTCCGCCAGCGGATCGAGGGGCGAGAGGAAATGGCCGCGCAGGTTCTCCAAGCCCGCCGTCGTGGCGTCTCTGACCCGGTCCGAGTACCACACCGTCAGGTCGCGGATCGGGTCGCCGATGATCGGCAGGTCACCGCGCGGGAGCGGCACGACGCTGGTCGGCGGAGGCACCAGCGCGATCGATGTCGCCGGCGGGGACAGTCGGCCCGCAATCGCGAGACCAAGGCCGGCGAGCGCCAGCGCCACGAGGAGCACCGCGAACCACGAGGTCCGGAAGCGCACGTTCGGGATGGCTTCGATCGCCGCAAGGGTCGGGCGAGGCGCGCCGCGGAGTGAAAGCACCCTCGTTCTAGAAGGGGCGGTCGATCAGGCCGTACGCGACGGCGATCGCCGTGATCGTGCTGACGATGACGCTCGCGAGGATCATCCAGACGAGACCATGGATCCCGTTTTGGATGCGCCGCTGCGACCGGTGTTCGGCATCCTGGTTGGAACCGGCCAGGGTCTTCTCGATGCCGCCCCACACGATCACCGCCCCGCAGATCGCGATGCCTAGGCCGATCGCGATCGCAACGAGCGTCGTGATCATCTTCGTGACCGGCGCGAGGGCTTCCTTGGCACCCGTCGGGACCGCATCGGCGGCGAGGACCGACGAGCTCACGGCGAGCCACAGGAGGGTGACGGCGAAGGGCGCAATAAGCCGCAGATACGCGCGGGTTGAGTGACTGGTGAGGCGCGCCATCATCGTCGTCCCTAACCCGCCGCCGCGTCGGACGCCGACGCGCGCGTCGCGAAGTCCTGGACGAACGCCGTGACGTCTGCGTCGTGGGCCGCGGCCAGATCGAGCCCGGCGGCGCGGAACCAGCTCACGGTTCGCGCGAGGGCGCGCAGGCGGTCGAACTCACGAGGCGCCACCAGCGTCGCCGCGAAGCGACCAGACGAAACGATCGTCAGGGTCCGCCCTTTCTCGATCTCGTCGAGGATGGACGCAAGCTTGAGTCGCGCATCGGTGATCCCCAGAGTGCGGAGCGGAGCGAGGATGTCGCGCGGCTGCTCACTGAGTCGCCGGATCGCGGCGGCGGACGGTCGGTTCTCCCGTCGGACGATCCGGGCCAGCTCAGCCGTGTCGCGGGCGAGTTCGGGGTAGATCTCTAGACCATGGAGGGCAGACAGGCTCTGNNAGGACGATGAGCGTCTCGCCTTCCTCGACCCGCGCGACCACGGCCCGGAGGTTCCCGCGAACTTCGCGCATCCCCAGCGCCTGGATCATCCCACTTGCGGTCATGCCGACTCCTCCTCGTTGTCGTCAAGCTCGAAATCCGGGGGCACCGGCGCGACGACGGCCGCGCCGTCGCCGTACCACGTCAGCACGATCGCTCGACGTCGTGTTACGGCGAGCGTTCGGCGTAGGTTCCGGCGAAAGGTGGTCACCGAGATTCGGTGCGCGGTTTCGTCGGACCCGAGCGGCCGGATGATCGCGATCGGTCGGCCGTGTCGGACGACCACGATCGTCTCGCCACGCCCGACGCGCACCATGGATTCGCTCACTCGTCGGCGAAGGGACCGGATACCGATGACGTTCTGCATGCCCGGCATCCTGGACTCGATGTGTTCGTTAGTCAATCAGGATTGTGTACAGATGCAAGACCACACGGCGGGTCGGGCGTATTCGGATCCTCGGTGAATAGTGAGTACTCGGTCGGCGGTATCTGTAGTGGCCAATGGCCGCGACATCTCGCATCCGGGAGCCCGGTGGCCGCCGGGCGACGGCGATGGGCAATCGGAGGTATACGGTCACTTTGGAGTGCTGGATGATGACACTTGCGTAGCCACCAGTCGGGCTCAACGACGCGATGTAGATCTTCGTGAAAGACTTTCCGAACCTCGCCGACTTCAGCAATGCTGTTCTCTCCAGCAGGCGCGCAACTTCGGACGGTTTTCCGGCAAGGGGCCGATTCGCGCGAGTAACCGCCTACCTGGACCGTCCACTGCCCATCACGATTCGGCTCCAGGTTGCAGGTCGAATGCCAGCCGAATATCCGCTAGATCGTCGGCGCGCAGCTTCTCAAAGTCCGTCTGCGACACTTTGAGGTAGCGCTGCTGAACGCCGGTCAGCAGCGTCTCCTAGACCGCCCAGATGCGGACGGCCCGATCCTTGAGGACATCCTCGGCGCGGTGGAAGTTGCGCGCGCTGCCTACGACCTTCGCATCGCTTCCTAAGCCGTGGGATATTTTGCGATCAAGGCGAGTGGCCTAAGAGTTACGACATCTCAGACGGGCGGCCGATCGATCGCCCTCTCGTCGGGACCACCATGCGAGCTTCCTGAGTGCCAGTACGTCCACGTCGCCCGCATCTGCCGGAATGCGAAGAGGTCGACATCCTCGCCATTCCGCGCCTCACCGATCTCCCTGCCGAGAGCGAAGAACCCTGCCCCGGGCGTCCCCCCCTCGTATTGGACGACGAGGCTCGAGAGCATCGGACGGCCCGCTGCCACCTCGCTCCGGGACAGCTCACCGAGGAGGACGCTGAGGGCGTGCCGCTGGGCGTCGTCGCCAAGTTCAAGGCCGACCTGCCTCGCCAGCTCCGAATATGTGATGAGGTTCTCGCCCGGCCGTCTCGCAACCTCGACGAGGGCGCCGCGGATTGCACCCATCAGCGCCTCTCGCGGATCGGGGGCGGCCTCGCCTGATGTGGCACCACCCGGCGCCTCTTGGGCGGACTCAGTCTGGTCGCCACGCCAAGGCGCTTCGGCAGATTCGGCCGCGGGGGCGCCGGCTTCTTCGGCGGGCCGCTCCGCCACGACTGGCGGCTCGGGCGCGTCCGCCTGCGAGACCTCCATGCCGAGCGCCCGGGCGAGCGCATCGCGCATGAGCGCCCTGCGAGCGACGTAGAAGTCCTGAAACGACCCGAGGTCGAGATCGACGTCCGTCGGGATGTACTGGCGGTCCAGGTACGCACTGCGGGCCTCTGGCGCCGCGTAGTTCGAGGCCAACCACGTGTCGAACGGCTGGGCGCCCTTGTCGAGGTTCTGCGGGCCCCCGAGCATCTGCAGGTTCGCGACATGGTTGACCCGCTCAATCATCCATTTGGCCTCGGCCTCATCGAACCCAGCGTCTGCGAGGCGCTTGAGGGTGAATCGGCTCTTCGGATGGACGTGGTCCTGGTGAAAGACGTTGCGGTAGTCGACGTAGGGGTAGAGCATCGAGAGGACCTGGTGGGCCTGTCGCTGACCGTACTTGGCATCGAGCAGCGCGTCGACCTCCGCCGGCTCGAAGCGGACCGACTTGCCCATCTGGATCAGGCGGCGGTTGATCTCGTCCGCGGGGAATGGTCCGGTCGTCTCTGCGATGGCCGCCCGGATCGTCGAGAGGACCGTGTCGGCCTGGTCGCCGAATGTGCCCTTGAGCAGCGCTGACGTGAGCCATCGCCTGATCGCTTCCCGCTCGCCAGTTGTCGACGGCGAGTCGACCCACGATGCGTCATGCCCACGCTTCATGAGGTAGTAGGCAACGGGTATCACGCTATTGAGCGACGTCAGCGTATAGGCGGAGAAGCCGAAGCCGGCGACGAGCGCCACCGCCGACCGCAAGTTGGCCTCGACAGTGGACCAGGCATCCTCGATCCGCCCCATCGTCTCGGCCGTGAAGTTGGTGACCTTGAATGCGACCGACTGGATGTCGGTGAGGGCGAGGCAGGCCTTCAGGACGAAGTCGCGGTCAAAGCGGAACCCAAGACCGATGTCGTTGAGGTCGTCGACGACGCGCGTGATCTCCTCGCGAGCGTCGAGACGCTTCCACTGCGCCGTCGCTACGGACAGGAGCAGGTCGGAGTACGACAGCTGCGTTCCACCGCTGTTCACCCGGATGAAGATGTGCAGGACTTTGTCGAGATCCTGGTCCTTCTCCAGGTAGAAGTTCATTGAATGATCGACCCGGACCCGCTGGAACAGGTCCATGAGCGTGTCGGCTGCGAACTTGCTCGCAGCGAGGTCGGGGCGATTCATCAGGTAGTCGTTGATGTCGCGCAGGCCTTCGAAGTTCAGGACCTGACCGACCTCGAACCAGCGGTCCTGCTGCTTGTCGCGATCCTTTGCGGTCAGGAACTTGAAGTTGTACCCGCCGTCCCAGTCGGTGTCCGACTCGAGGAGGTCCAGGTAGAGCTTGCGTATCGGGAAGTTCGCGTCGATATTCGCCCACGAGTACTTCGCCCGGAAGGCGTATGACCCCTTCAGCCCGATGTACAGCGAAGTCAATCGCTGCTGGCCGTCGAGAACGGCCGTGACGCCGTGGACGCCGGCGAGGTTGGCCTTCGGATTGTGTCGTGCCGACTTCTCGTGATAGTCGCGGACGAACTCGTAGAACTGGTAGTTGCCCTGCGACTCCGGCTCAACCTCCCAGAACAGCAAGGAGCCGATCGGATAGCCGCGCATGATCGAGTCAAAGAGTTGTTCGATCTGGTCGGGCTTCCAGACGAACTCCCGCTGGATGGCCGGGAGCAGGTACCGGCGGCGATCGATCCCCTCGACGACCGAGGAGACCGTGATCGGCATCTGGAATGACATCGGCGGGACCCCTTGCGCGGCTGACCTTGCTGGTGGCGAGTGACTTGGCTCTACTCTTCCTCGAAGCCGGACCCTGGGTCGAATTTCAACTGGGATGCGTTCTCGTTGACGATGCGCACGACTTCGGACGGGAAGCCGCCCGCGCGTTTGGCCTTGATCTCGACCGAGATCGTTAGGACGGTGCCATCGAGCGCGGCCAGGTGTGCGATGACCTCGGTGGCGAGCTGGCCGAACTTGGGGCCGGGTCGAGTTGCGTCGACGCTCACCGAGCCGAAGTAACGAGTCGGATCCGCCGCGACGGGCTTCGGTGGCGCCGCGGTGGTGCCTCCCGAGTCACCGGCCTCCGCATTGCCGCCGCCATGGACGGGCGGCAGAGGGTAGGCCGGTCCAGCCGAATCGGGGATCGGTTGGGCCTCGGCGACCTCGGGCTTCACGATCAGTGCGGAGCCGTCGACCAGGGGCTCGAACTGGCGACCGCCCATGACGAGGCCGAGATAGCGGCCGTCGTCACTCTTGCCAGAGGCATAGGCGAACGTGTCACGCCACGCGAAGCCGCCAGCGCCGTCGCGGACCGCCTCAGTGAGGACCGAGACATCCCGCAAGCGCGGCAGGTAGACGTAGGTGGAGAACAAGTCCCAGAGATACTTGAGGTCGACGTCTCCCGGGGCCCAGATCTCAGGGTGGCGATCGAGCTCAAGGCGCAGGGTCACGCTCCCGAACTTGACGATCATCCCGCCATCGGACTTGAGCTTGGTTCCGGCCCGAGTGGCGAGCGAGCCGCTGCCCGTGAGACGTGTAGGCACGAGGTCCACCGCGCCCAGCGGGTCGGGCTGCGTCGGGACGAGCAGCCACTGGTACGCCTCGGGGATACGTGCGGCGACCGTCTCGTCGGCCTCTTTGCGCTTGGTCGCGATCTGATTCACCTGGAAGGTGTCGAGCGTGAGGTTCGACTTGTCGTCGTCGACCGACTTCCAGGCGAGGTGCGACCGGACGGCCTCCACCAGGGCACCGAACTTGTCGGTGTCCGCCGCCAGGAACACGAGCATGTTCCGGTGGCGTCGGGCACCCGCGCCCCGCTGGTCGAGGATCGTCCGCGCGGCATCTCGGCCCTTGGACACGTCCGTCTTGCCGCTGTGGGTGGATTCAGGCCCGAGGATGACGAGCGCGACCTCCTCGTCATCTGGGACGTCTGATGCCGAAGCAGGCGTCGGATGGACGCGCGCGAAGAGCCCTCGGTCGGCCTGCTCCAGCCGAAGCCGGCGGCGGATCTCTTCGAATACGTCGTCGTCGCGTTGTTGGGCGGCGCGATCGGTGGCCAAGCGGTTGACCGAAGGCTGTGTGCTGAACCAGTACCGGCCGGCGTTGTCATAGAGATAGGTCGATCGGTCTGACAGCCGCCGGAGCGCGTCGCCGAATGTTGCCACTGGCTCGCCCGGGAAGACCGAGCCCAGCTTGATCCGCCGGTCGTCGATGCCGCGCGATGCCGCATTCGCCGTCGGGGCCGAGCCCATGTAGATTGAGCGCGCAACACGTCGCGCCGCCGAAAGTCGACCCAAGGTAGCCGGGTTGTCGCGGTCGAGGGCGAGTGGGAGCGAGTGTTCGCCATCGACGTCGCGCTCGATGACGGGGACCCACTGCTCTTCGAGATATCGGGTGAGCTCCGACTGGACCCGGCCCTCGTGGATCGGGATGGTCGCCGGGAGGATCAACGGGCCCTGGTCGTTGCTCTCCCAGAGCTCGTGGATGACGGCAGCCATGAGGCGAAGGACGCCGCGAGTCTGTTGGAACTTCTCAAGCGTGGACCAGGCACCGAAGAGCTGGTCGAAGAGCTCGGGGTGGATCGGGTAGCAGGCCAGCATCCGGCGCTGGTACGACGCCTCCTTCGCCTCCGAAGGAAAGTCGCCGGTGTGCTTTGCGTACATGTCGGCGAACGCCTGGACCGTCGCATCGCGCGCCGGAAGCTTGTCGGCGGGGATCGGGCTGAAGAGCCGCCGTCGAACGATCTCGAAGCCTTCCTCGGGCGACGCCGGTCGCCATGGACTCTGGACCCGACCCACAACGTGCTTGAGCCGCTCGGTGGCGACCTGGCCGCCCTCGCCGCCTTTCTCGATGTCGGACGACGGCAGGCTTGCGACAAGCAGGGTCCGATCCGAAGCTTTGACAGCCTCAGTGAGTGCCTGGGCGAAGGTGATGTTCGCGTCGAACGACCCGGCGGGAAGGCTGTCGTTCGTCCAGACCTGTCGAATGTAGGTGACCCACTCGTCGATGAGGATGAGGGCCGGCCCGTGCTTGGCGAACAGGTCGCGCAGGACGTCGGACCCGGGGCTCACCCCGTTCGCGTCCGCCTCGGCGAGGAGGCCGTACCCAGCAGCGCCCCCGAGTTGCCAGCCAAGCTCACCCCACAGCGTGCGGATCTCCAGCCCATCGACGCGTCGCGGCTGCCCCGGCGACAGTGCGGTCCCAACGAGGACGGCCCGACGGACCGTGGGCAACTCGCCAATGCCGGCCTTGGCGAGGATGGGCTCGACGCCGGGCAGCGAAGACGCGGGTTCGCCCGAAACCAAGTGGTACAGGGCCAACATCGAGTGCGTCTTGCCACCGCCAAAGTTGGTCTGGAGCTCGACGACCGGGTCGCCCTCAGGCTTCCCGGCCAGTCGGCGCAAGCCCGTGACCAAGAGGTCGGACAGGCCAGCCGTAAGGAAGGTGCGCTCGAAGAAGCGGCGCGGGTTCCCGTACTCATCGCCGGCATCCCCACGGGCGACCTGGCCGAGGTCGGCGGCGAACTCGGCTTGGGCGTACCTCCCGGCAGCCACGTCAGGATGAGGCTCGATGACGTCGCGCCACGGCCGCAGGCCGGGTGCCACCACACCTTCGAGTGGCAGAGTGACCTGGTACTTCGCCTCAAGCTTCTGGGCGGCTTCCCATGCGACGCGAAGGATCGCCCCGCGCATCGCGCTGAGCTGTTTTGCCTGGTCAGGCGCGCTGATCGAGGTGGCAAGACGAGCCATCGTGTCCAGTGCCCGCTCGGTATCCGAGGATGTGAACGGCTGGTCGGCCTTGAAGTGCGCCCACCGGTTGCGGATCTCGAGCAACTCGCCCACGTAATTGCGCTCGGCTTTACCCAGCGTCTTGCCAAAGACTGCGCCCCAGTGGTGGATCATCACTGACAGTTGGAAGTAAGGATCGGAGTAGTTCGTGCCGACACCCTTGCCGGTCTTGGAGACCGCTTCTTGGTCGACCCGATCCCACCAGTTCTGCCCGTAGGAGGATTCGAGCGCCCTGACCATCCACGGCTCGAGGGCGGTCGCGAGGAAGGCGAGGCCTTGACCGATTCGTTCGTGGTTGGTGGTGGCCATACTGTCCCCCTACGAGAAGAGCTGGGTCTGCTGCGGCGCTTCGTTACCAGGCGTTGAGGCGGCGAGCCGCGTGATCTCTGGCCACGCGGTGACAAGCGCGTTGTACGGCAGCGCGTCGTCCGCCCACTTTCGCCGCCGGCACACTTCAAACAGACGGTAGGCGAGGTCGCGCGCGGTATCGGCGAGGCCGCCGAGACGGCGTACGAGGGCTGCTGCATCGCTCTCGCCGCCTGACTCCAAAGCGAGGATCAAGTGCTGCGTGACCTCCCAATGCGTCACGTGTTTGTCGGTCGCAGGGTCCCAGGCGGGATCGAGCTCATCACGGCGCTTCAGCCGAACCTTGTTTGAGCCATGCCGGATAATCCCTGCTTGATCCAAGGCATTGACGGCGGTGCCCTTGGCTTTCGAAAGCAGTTCCGCATCGCCATATCGACCGTCCGTGTGGCGCGATTGGTCGAACCACGCGATGGCCCACCGTGTCTCGGCATCGAACGTGTCGTCCTGTTCGGTCAGCAACTCGGTGAGCATCTGATTAATGAGGTCGAGGGCGGACTTGATGGACATAGCCGACCCGTCTGGTTCGACGACCTTGCGGTATCGAGAGAAGACCGCCATACCGGGTCCGATGGATGCCTGGGCAAAATCCACAGGCGCGATGTTCCCGTGCTGGAGTGCTCGCAGTGCATCCGGGAGCTCAGACTTCATGGCGCTGATGAACCCGCGCCGGTCTGTTATCCCGGCGTCGGATGGTCTGGGGCGACACACGAGGACGATCGAGGACGCCAGTGCGTTCCTGCCGAGCGCTCGCAGCCCACCGGGCTGCTCAGTTCGCATCGGCCAAGTGCCCACGATGGCAAGACCCGCCCCTATCAGGCTGGAGAGCATCGTCACCCAGCCGCTTGATGCAGTCCCGGGTGATGACTCATCACCGCCTGACTCGCTTTGGCGGAAAGCATAGAAGGCAGTCATAGGACCGTCAGCCGTCTGCGCGGCACCGAGCCGACGAAAGACGTCGAGAAGCCCGGACTCGAAAAACTCCTTGGCCTGCGCCTTTCCACCGTGCCTAACGGAATCTGCGACCAGCTCGTCGGCCTTCGGCGTAAGCATCGTCGGAAAGAGCTCGGGATAGAAGGGGGCGAGCGATCGCCGGAGCCAGACGTAGAAGAAGTCCGACAGGTCGGCATAAGGAACGTTGTCGTAGTACGGAGGATCGGTACTGACGAGGACGGAGACCGGCCACTTGGACGTCATGGCGTCGGCCTGACGGACCTCGGCTGGCACGGATGCCGGCACGTTGGCCAGGGCGTCAGCGAGGTAGCCGATCTGCCCCTCGATACTCCCCGAGAGTCCGGAGAACGGATTCGCCTCCGCGGAGACCCAAATCATCGGCAGAGCCTGCCGGGCGAAGACTTGCTGTACGTTCTCGCCTGCCGGATCCCAGAACGCCTGCGTAGAACTCCTGTTCGCCACGCGGTCGAGTAGGAACGCCAGATATGTGGCGATCGCTCGTCCATATGCTTCTGGGTCGCGGTCGCCGCGAGCCGCCGCATCGGCGCGAGCTCTTCCTGCCCCCTCCCCAACAAGGTCGGAGAGGGTCGACAACAATGCGAGCTGGCGACTTGTGAATAGATCAGCGAACTTCGTGAGCCCGTATCGCGGCATCCCCATGTACTGCGGATGCGTGGAGAGTAGTTCTTGTGGGCCCAGCTCGACCGAGGACGGCTCGACAACAGATGCGCCCGCGGAGTCCGCATCGAGATACTGGCGGTTGCGGCCGTTATCCACGACCACTGCGAGTAGAGAGCGGCCATTGCGCCCTGCGCGGCCGGACGCTCGGACGTAGTCAAGGTCGGCAACGGCACCGCAGACGAGACAGCGAGCCCCCGTCCTCCCGATCGTCGCCTCCGCGGTTGCCTTGTGTGGCACAACCCGATACGAAACAGTTCGTGAGATCGGATTCGGAATGGGCTCGACCGACCAAGGACGGCCCTTCTTCGAAGACAACTCCCAGTTGTTCGCGAGTGGCGTCATGGCACCGCATGCAGGGTTTGGGCAGGGAATTGTCCGAGCCCAGATCCACGCAATGACGGTGAGGTCGCGGCTCTGCCCGCCCTGGCGGAGCTCGACGGTTGGGTACATTGAGCCGATTCGGCGCCGCGCCTCATCCAGCATCCAAGTCCCGTACAGGCGAACGTCCGCGACGAGTCCAGCGGGACCGCGCCAAGAGCCAGATCCCCCAACTCCAGAGCGTGCCGTTGGGTGTACCGGAGGAAGATCGGCGAAGGCCGGCGGAATCCCGATCAGAGCCTTGTTGATCAGGACGGCGACGGGATTCAAGTCCGAAGCATGTGCCTCCAGCCCAAGGCGCTGCGCCTCGAGCGGGATCGAGCCACCTCCGGCGAACGGGTCAAGGACGACCGGCGGATGGCCTCCCGTGGCCCGCCTGATCTCGGCTCGCGCCTCCTCCAGCACCGCCTCGTTCGTCGTGTTCTGCCACAGGACGAGGCGCTCGATGATGTCGAACAACCGCCGACGCTCATCCTCCTGCGCCTTCATCGTTGGAAAGCGATCTGGGTCGGAGCTTGGGTCGTCCACGAGGCTGGCGAATAGGACTGCCCTGCAGGCGGCCAATGGCCGACGAGCCCACCACAGATGCAGGGTGTTCGGATGGCCCTGCCGAATTGTCTTCTCGCGCGAAGACGCGACGTTTATGGCCTCGAGCGGCAGCGCCACTTCGATGAGCTTCTTCTTCACGGGGCATCTCCGCGAGGGCCACGGAACAGGTCCGTGAGGGAGAAGTTGACCGACGTTGCCGCGAACGGGATCCGATCACGAAACGGGGCAACAAGGTAGGAGGGCCGTCCCGCCGCGTCGTCGTGGACGCTCGCGACGGCGAGCCAGTACTTGTCTGGCTCGTTGAGGCAGGTCTGAATCTCGTTCCGAGTGACGGTGATGGTCGTTGCCCCTTCGGCACGGCCCTTGACCTCGACGAAGCGGAGGCCGTTCGGCGTCCGCGACAGGATGTCGTAACCGAGGTTGTCGCGCGAGACGTCCGTTGGCTCGTGGCGCATCGCCCGTTCCGCGGCCATTACGGCGTCCATCGCGAGCTGCTCGACTCTCCGTCGGGCGGCCGGGTCAGCTGAGCGCTCAGCCGGCGGACGGACGCCCACGGCCGCAAGCATGCCTGCCGGGATCACCAGAGCACCCCCGACGATGACAGGCGCGAGCGAAGTCACCCTTCGCTCGAGTTCCAGTTCCGCGAGGCGGCGTTCGAGACGCTCAGAGAGTTCGTTTGCCCGCTGGCGCCAGCGTGTGCTGTTGAGTTCGCCAGGGCTCTTGCCCGCCTGCTCCTTGGCTGCGGCCTCATCGGCTCGGCGGTCCCAGTAGGCGATCTCGTGCGTTAGTCGAGCCTTCACGGCGCTCACCGTCTTCGCGACCCGCTCCTCCGTTCGAGTGCGCACCTCGCCGAGGTGCTCGCGCGCGAGGTCACCGATGGCGTAGGCGACCGCGCGATCCTCGAGTCCATCGGTGAGCCATGAGGCCGTGATCGCGGAGCGGACGGCCGCAATCTCTTCGTCGGTCGCCGGCTCATAGTCCAGATATGGCGCGGGACCTGCCGGGACCGAGCTGCCGTCGGGCCGAAGCTCGACGAACGCCATCCGGCGCGAGGCGACCTGCGGCCGACCGTCGGACAGGGTCCGTGCGTCGGTGATCGTATGATCGAGCATCACCAGCACCCGCGGGTCGGTCCCGAGATCTGTGGCATCGACGAGCACAGCACCTTGGCGCAGCAGGTCGCGATGGCGCTCCATGAGCAGGTCGATGGTCGCGTCGAGCAACGGGTGTCCCGGGCAAACGAACTCCGCAAGCGTCTGACCGAAGGGGTTGATCATTGCCTTGTCGAAGGTCACTCGCTCATATTCGGGTACCAGGCTCGGATGCAGGCCCAGATCGCGCGCCCGCTGGCGGATGGCGCCCGGGACATGGGTGAGCTGGTAGCGGCCGGGCTCTCGTTCCCTCGCCTTCCCGCCAAGACGCGCAAACCCCTCTAAGAAGAAGCTGCCAATGAAATGGGGCTGGAGTCGGCGCGCACTGGCCTTCTCCATCTCCTCGCGAATCGACTGCACTTTCGAGGTATCGAGGGCATCCGCTCCGAGAGCACGCTCGGCGAGCAGCGCCTCGAGGGCTGTGCGGTCGAGAGCTCTATCGACGACCTCGCTCATGCGGGCGCGAACCTCGGGCGTGTCTGTCGCGCGGATCGCCTCGATCAGTAGGTCACGAAGACTCTTCTCACCACCGAAGGTGAGGCGGCCCAGGACATCGAAGACGCGGCCGCCGAGGTCCTTGGCTTCGGCCTCGAGCTTCGTCAGGAGACGCTCGTAGACCTCGCCCTCGCGCGTCTGGGCCGCGACGAGGTTCCAGAGGTGACACACGTCGTTCTGGCCGATGCGGTGGATCCGACCGAACCTCTGCTCGAGGCGGTTCGGGTTCCACGGTAGGTCGTAGTTGACCATCAGGTGGGCACGCTGGAGGTTGATGCCTTCCCCAGCCGCGTCAGTGGCAACGAGGATCGAGACCGCTGGGTCGTTCTTGAAGGCGTGCTCAGTCGCCTTACGGGTCTCGCGGTTCATCCCGCCCTGGATCGTCACGACGGCCTCGGGCTTGCCGATGAACGTACGCAGGCGCTCGGTCAGGTAGTTCAGCGTGTCCCGATGCTCGGTGAAGATCACGATCTTGCGCCGGCTGCCCGACGCTTCGAACATCTCTGGTCGGTCGTGGAGGATCCCCGACAGCTCAATCCACTTGGTGTCGGTGCCCGAAGCGCGGACCTTGGCTGCCAGGGCCTCGAGGCGGGTCACGCTCTCGATCTCGAGGCGGAGCTCTTCGATCGTGTGGGCCGCCGTGGCGACATCAACGACCTGATCTTCGAGCTGCTCGGTCTCCTCGGCGGTCGCCTCCTCGTCGTCTTCGAGCTCGTCCTCGATGTCGGCGAGACTGATGGCATCGAGCTCCGGATTCGCGATTCGGGCGTCCTTACCGGACTTCAGGAGCTCGGCCTCGCGGAGCTTCGCCTCAAGCTTCGCCTTTCGGCGCTTGAGCGATTCGTGGATAGCCGCCGGCGAGGAGGCCAGGCGGCGCTGGAGGACGGTGAGGGCGAAGCCGACGACCAGGCCCTTCTTCTTCTCGCCCTCTTGCTCGAGTCGCTTCGCCCGGTCCATCTCGTTTCGGACGTATTCGGTGACCTGCTCGTAGAGGGCGGATTCAGCCGGGCTGAGGTCGTAGGCGACGACGTACGGGCGGCGCTCAGGAAAGAGCGGTGTGCCGTCGAAGCGGACGAGATCTTCCTTGATCATCCGGCGCATCAGGTCCGATGGATCGGGCGCCTTGGGCTGGTGCGTCGTCGCAGCCTTACCCGTGCGACGGTGCCCCTCGAAGCGGTCCGGGTCGAGGAGACCCATGAACAGCTGGAAGTCGTCGGGCTTGCCGTTGTGCGGGGTCGCCGTGAGAAGGAGCAGGTTCCGCGTGAACCGCCGTACATGCTCGGCGAGCAAGCGGCGCTTCGTCTTCTTGACCTCGTCGCCGGCGAGGGTGGCCGAGAGCTTGTGCGCTTCATCGAAGATCACGAGGTCCCACTCCTGCGCCTGCTCGAGCTTGCGCTGGAGGTCCTCGTCACGCGCGAACTTGTCCAGGCGGGCGATGAGCAGGTCACTCTCGTCGAAGGGGTTTCCGCGCGATGAATTGATCCGGTCGGCGGTGAGGATGTCGAACGGAAGGTGGAACTTCTCGTCGAGTTCGACCTGCCACTGGTCCACCAGGGACCCAGGGACGATGATCAGGCAACGCTTGAGCGCGCCGCGGACGAGGAGTTCGCGGATGAACAGCCCGGTCATGATCGTCTTGCCAGCGCCGGGGTCGTCCGCCAAGAGGAAACGCAACGGGTGGCGCGGGAGCATCTGCTCGTATACCGCGGTGATCTGGTGCGGGAGCGCCTCGACCGAGGCGGTCGTGACCGCGAGGAATGGGTCGAAGAGGTACGCGAGGTGGATCCGCTTCGCTTCGGCGACGAGGCGGAACATCGCGCCGTCGCCGTCGAAGCTCCATGGCCGGCCAGCCTCGGCGATCTCGAGGGTCGGCTCGCGATCCCGGTACAGGATCTCAGCGCGCACCGATCCGTCGGCGAGCTTGTACGTCAGCTCGAGCGCGTCCGAGCCGTACCACTTGGCGCCGACGACGGTGGCGAGCCCTGTTGGGACGAGACCGCTGACCACGGCACCTGCCGTCAGGGCTTCAAGCTTCGCGATGCAGACCCTCCCTCTGCGGAGTTCCTCACATGGTCCCCGCCGACCTCTTGCCATTCTACGGAGCCACGCGGCGGACCGCGTCATGCCGAGCACGTTGACGGATGATCGCGACACGTCGGATGTCACGACGCCGCGTCCCCAGTAACTCAGGGGGTTCCTTCTGGGGACACTGCTCCGGCTCGCACATCCGAGCGAAGGGCGTGAAGCAACCCCCAGGGTTCCCTGGGGTATCGAGGGATGACGATCAAGCTGGCCAACAGCCCGTTCCCTCATTGGTGGAGCCTTTGCGCGATTCGGTACCTTGTCCGTCGGGAGGCATTCTCAAACGTGTTGAACCCTCGCCCGGTTCTCCGTGGGCGCAACCTGCGTGCGGGTTGCGACTCAGGATGAAAGGTCGGAACTTGTCGAGAGCACTTTGTGGATCAAGGGGTACCTGAATGGCGTGGAATGAGGGCCTTGAGGGACCCGCTCTGGACTTTGCGGGATCTCGGGATCGTGTCGTACGCGCTCTCGCTGGGCCGGGCACGGGCAAGACCTTCGCGCTCATTCGGCGTGTTGCTCGACTCCTCGAGGAGGGTAGCGAGCCTGACCGCATCCTCGTGCTGACATTCGCCCGAACAGCGGCACGGGACTTGGTTGCGGCGTTGGGCGCTCTGGGCGAGCAGGGCTATGGGTCGGTTCGAGCGCGAACCCTTCACGGCTACTGCTTCAGCCTGTTGATGCGAGAGGGGGTCCTACTCGCGACCGGCCGCGTGCCACGGATCCTCATGGATTTCGAGAAGGACGCGGCCCTGTGGGACCTGAGCGGACCGTTTGGCGGCATCAGAAACCGTCGAGCTATGGCCGAAGCCTTCGAAGCAGCCTGGGCCCGACGCCAATCCGACGAGCCGGGCGAACCGGTCGTAGGACTCGACCAGCGCTTTCAGGACGAACTTCGCTCGTGGTTGCGATGGCACAAAGGCATGCTCGTCGGGGAGCTCGTTTCAGAGTCGTTGGCCTACCTGCGGCACAACCCAGAGTCGCCCGAGCTCAGGTCCTACGGTCACGTCCTGGTCGACGAGTATCAGGACTTGAACCGAGCCGAACAGGACCTGGTCGACCTCCTTAGTGCCAGCGGAGACCTTGTCGTGATCGGCGATGACGATCAGTCGATCTATAGCTTCAAGTGGGCGAATCCTGAGGGCATCCGCACATTCCCCGCTGGCCATGAAGGCACGCACGATGTCCGATTGGAGGAATGTCGGCGCTGCCCAACCCGTGTGGTGGAGCTTGCCCGGTCGCTGCTCGATCGCGATGGTGATAGGCCTGGCGACCACCAACTCCGCCCGTATCCCGACAACCCGGAAGGCGACGTTCACGCCGTTCAATGGCCATCGATTGAGGTTGAAGGTGTTGGGATCGCGACGTTCTTGAAGTCCCGTATTGACGACGGGACGCCCGCAGGACAGTGCCTCGTACTGGCGCCACGACGGGTCATCGGGTACGCAATACGCGATGCCCTTACCACGCTCGGTGTCGAGGTAGACACCTACTTCCGCGAGGAGCCCGTGGAGACGCCCACCGCGCAGATGCAGCTTTCTCTTTTGACCCTTTTGGTCCACCCGCACGATCGCGTCTCGATGCGTGCCTGGCTTGGTTTCGACGGAAACGAGATGAGACGAGCACCGTACGCACGGGCTCTTGAAGCCGCTCGAGACGCAAATCAAGATATCGCCACGACTCTCGAGCAGGTGGTCGCAGGCGAGCGCGAACTGGCATACTCGGCGGACCTCGCGAGCAGATTCAGGAATCTCGTAGACGAAAGAAGGCGGCTCACCCCACTCCTCGGGGACCTCGAAGCCTTGGTCGACGCCCTGTTTCCGGCAGATCAGCCGGACCTACTCCTCTTGCGTGCGATTGCCGTTGCCTCGCTGAGAGATGCGGACGGCGATCCTCGTGAGTTCCTCGCCCTGGTTCGTGCATCGATTTCACAGCCAGAAGTGCCGATCGAGTCTCCGCATGCGAGGATCATGAGCTTCCACAAGTCCAAGGGCCTCACCGCTGAGGTCGTCGTTCTCGCCGGACTGGTCGACGGCTTGATGCCCCAAGCGCCGAAGCCCACAGATCGTGAGGAAGACGTTCTCGCTCTGGTTCGCGAGCAGCGACGACTCTTCTACGTCGGCCTGACCCGGGCACGCCGGAGTCTCGTACTGTCGTGGGAGTATCAGCTCCCAGCTGCGATGGTTCGCCAGAACCGCCTTCCCCACGGCGCTTGGTCGAATGATAGGTATCAGACTTACGCCAGCCCTTTTCTTCGGGAACTTGGGCCGACGCTTCCGGAGCCAGTTCGGGGACGCGACTGGCCATATTGATGGGCCTCCCGGGGTCCAGCACAGGTTGGCGGATTTCGGAAATCCAGCACATATGATCGCGTCGGCCATCCGCTCGATCTTCGAACAGCCGGACAACAGGGCGACGGGCTTCACTGGCAACCTTTGACGGTCGCGCTTCTACGTATCCGACACACAAGACTTGTCGTCCCGGATCCCTCGCTAAGAAGGTTCGCAAGTGGCAGCCGTTCACTCGATTCGGTCGATCGGTGTGTAGCCCGCGCGATGTCGCTGTACTGACCGCCACCTCCCTGCCCTACGGCGTCGACCGTCGCCCGATCCGGTCGAGGATCCGCATCAGAAGCGACGCTGTCTGAACAGCGTCAGCCGCTTCGGAGACATGGTCATATCAGGAACTGCGGCCGCGCCTCCCGCTCGATCGAGGGATGGATCCCGCCCTGCAGGCGTTCGGATGCGTAAAAGGCCTGGGGCCCTTCGGCGGCTATCCGCCTGCCGGTACGCGTCACGAAGATCGCAGCATCGGAGGTCTGGCCTGGCGTCCGTGCGATCAATGCTCGTGCACGTAGCCAGCCCATCGCCTCTGCGATCGCCTGGAGAGCCTCGCCGTCATAAGCCCGTTCGGCAGCCAGAAGGTAGTTGTATTCGTTCCATTCGTTCGTAGCGAGCAGGTCGTTGAGGATCGCTAGGCCGAGTTGGTCGACCGGCAACCCGGTCACGTGCTCCGGGAAGAGTGTGATCACAAATCGATCTTCGCATGACGATCTTCTTAGGACTGACCACAAAACTGGTGGTCCGGAGAACTACGGCGTCGGGCGGGGAGAGGCGTCGGCGCGGAAGCAGCGAGCTCCGGGGGTCATCGGATATACGAGGTCGGTGCCCGGCGGGCAGGTCTGCCCCGGCCCCACCTGCGCGATGACGATGTAGTTGTGCGCCTTCGAGCAGTACGCGGCCTGGATGCCCCTCCCGTCAGCCGGGCCCGTGCCTGTGATGATCGCGCAGGTGCCGACGGGAAACGCCGCGTCGAAGTTGGGCCCGCTGCAGCCCGCGGAGGCGAGTGCGGCCCCAACAGCGAAGGCGAGCCAAACGGCCCGTCGCATGCGACCGGTCTTGGGGGATTCGCCCGTCCTCATCGCGCCCACCGCCCAACACTATGCGTGGTGTCGTGCTGGAGCAAGCGGATAAGCAAGAGGAAACGAGGTCTCTCCAACCGTCACATCTCATGCCGCGTCCGAAACGGTTCTTGGGCACCGCCGAACAGGTCCTGCATCGGTCCGCCGTACGTCCTCTGGTCCGCAGCTACGCGGGACAGGCGATGACTTGGAACCTGTTCGTAGGAGTGGGCCCGCCCGTATGGGTTCGGTCGCGGCCTCGAAAAGCAGGTGGGCCAGGGTCGCCGCGCTCGAGGACCTCGACGACGACCGCCAGGCGCTCAGAATCGCGACGGGCTGGCCGCGCGGGAAGCTGGTGATTACGGCTGGATCGTGATCGTCAGTCGGGCTATCCGCCACAGGCGGATNNCGGATAGCCCGAGCCGGTCTCCAGGCCTAGGCGGTCAAGACGGCGCCGCGAATGACCTCAGCGATCTCCTCGGCGATCACGTCCACGGTCGTCGAGTCGGTTCGTCGGGCAAGTTTGCCCGCCAAGGTCGGGCTGTAATTCATGACCTCGGCCTGGCCGACCTTGTGCCAGATCGGCAGGATGATCTGGTCGCCGCTTGCCACCTCGCGGGTGACCAGTCCGTCCAGCTCGTAGTTCGGCCACCCTTTGTCGAAGAAGGAAGGCGACAGGACGACGACGCCGAAGCGACTACGGCTGAGCCCGGCGTCGATCTTCCGCCGGAGGCTATCCCCAATGTGGAGTTCGGACTCGTCGTACCAGGCGCTGACGCCCAATTCGGTAAGCGCCCGGGCGAGAGGCCGGACGATCTCGTCCTTGTCCTCGCTGGCATGGGAGATGAACACGTCGTAGGCCTTAGCCTCGCTAGGAGCCCCGACAGCATCCGAGTACTCGTCCGCAGCCTGGCGGATGAACGAGAGGGGCGAGGACACCTGCCTTGCCGCAGGCAAAGCGCCGGGGAGGACCCGGACACTCGAGGACCAAAGTCCGGCGTAGCCGCCAATGTGGACCACCACGTACCAGGTCCCTGAGCGCGGCACGATGATCCGCGCCGGTGACCGATTGAAGTGGCCGCCGTAATAAGTGTGCCTCCGGCCTGCCTGGAAGGACGAGAAGTTCGACCCGTCGAGCAGCTCGACGTTTGCCGCACTGCCTAGGGTGACTTCGACCACCTGCCCTGCGCTGAGGCTACCCAGCTCGTACTTCGTGAACTTCAATGCACCTGTCCGTTTTCGACGCTACCGGCGTCACGGTCGAGGACTGTCTCAGTTTAGCAGGTGCTCGGCGGATACTGAACGAACGTTCGGTTAATGGAACCATGGTCAGATGGGAGGCACCGGGGGGCTCGACCGGGTCAGCGAGCAAACGAGGTCAGGTAAGCCCAAAAGGCCTCCAGCTCGTCCGCCGTCATCCTCCTCGGGACGACTCGATCGTCCGGGAGCCGGAACTTGCCCGCGGCCAGGATCGTCCCACCCGAGGCGAGCGGTCCGCCGATCCGGGCGGCCTTCATTAGGTGGTGCGCGCGGTCGTCCTCGGTCACGATGTTCCAGATCCTGCTTCCTGGCCCAGTGCGGATCTCCTCCCCTGAAACGAGCGATCCTTCAAGACGACACCCAGTAACAACAGGGGACGCGAGATGACGGCGATACCACCGAATCATGGCACCGGCCCGGGGCCCATCACCGCCGACGGCTGCGCCGTCGAGTACTACACGACGCTGACTCCCAGCGGCGAGCCCGAGCGGATCCATGGCGCGATCCCGGCAGGTGCCTCGATCGTCGAACTCGGCGCTGGGACCGGACGGATCACCCGCCGGCTCGTGGAACTCGGTCACGAAGTTGTCGCCATCGACCAATCGCTCGAAATGCTCGCCCACATCGCCGGCGTCGAGACGGTCTGCTCGTCGATTGAGGAGCTCGACCTCAGCCGACGGTTCGATCTCGTGCTCCTGATGTCGTTTGTGATCGAGACGGCCGACGATGAGCAGCGAGCCGCCTTCCTGGCAACCTGTCGCCGCCACGTTGAGGACGGTGGCTCGGTCATCCTCCAGCGCCACCCGCCCGAGTGGTACGACACGATCGCGCCAATCGAACGCCACCTCGACGATGGCCGGACGTTCCGACTCGGGAATCTCAGTCATCCGGGGCCTGACTCCTGGCGGCGACCACCGAGTACACGATCGGCGATCGGCAGTGGACCCATTTCTTCGTGAGCAAGCGGCTCGACGACCAACAACTCGCTGCGCAGCTCGATCGGGCAGACCTGACGATCGCCGAGTTCATCGACGGCGACCGGGAATGGGTCCGAGCGATCCCACGTCCGCTATGAGCTCAGGGCGTAATCGAGAAGTGGCCGAACGCCAGGACGGTGCGCCTCGTCGGTCGCACCCAGGTCACGACCCGACAGGGATGGGTGTGATGGGAATGCGAGCCTCACGAAGGTTCCGTCGTGGTAGCCCGGATCAGGGCACCACGAACCGGAGCGTCCAGGGACCGTTGATGCGACGTTGCCCACCAGGGCCGCTTGGTGTCGGCCCCTGGTTGCCGACAAACTCCGAGATCGATACGACCCAGGTTCCCGACGCACTATCGCTGCCGACGACGGTCGTTGGATCTCCATTCCAACTTGTCGAGCCAACCGCCAGCTGCTCGCCGTTGTGGGTGACGGTGACGATCGGTGCCCAGTCCGAGCCGCCAATCGGGAGCCCTTGGTAGGTCAATCCCAGGCGGACGGTCGTTGGCGTCACGAGCACCGATGTCAGAGTCGCGCTCACGCCAGCCGCGGTCGCCGTTAGGCCGGGCGTCAGGTGCGTTCCAGGCCCAACCGCCAGGTCGAACGCGAAGGTCCAGGGCCCGGCGACCGTGTGCCACGGATCGCCAACTTCGGTCCCGTTCGGGAGCAGCGAGAACGACGGATCTACAGCCCGGACCCCGATCTCGGGCAGGGTCAGGATGAAATGGTGGGTGCCGCTCAGCGCGCCCTCCCCGGGCGTGTCGTACCAGACGGTGTTGATCGAGCCCGAGCTGCCGGCCGGCGTCGACCCGCCCGAGGTCATGTGGTAGACGCGCCCGGCCTCATCGGTCAGGTCGGCCCCGTAGAGCTCGACCTTGCTGCTCCGACCGGCACCCGTGTCGACGATCGAGATCGCGAGCATCGTCTGAGCGGCGTCGGCATAGGCCGCCTGGAGCGTGACCTCGAAGCCGTCATGGACTTGCACGAGACCGAGCTGGGTCGCTCGGTTCCAAGCCACCTGGTAACCGCCGCTGCCAATGCCTCCGTAGAGCGAGAGCAGCGATGGGATCGCACCGCCGAGGAGGACGAGCGCAGCCACCAGGAGGACGCCGCGGCGCAGATGACGCGGGCGGCTGACCCGGTGGGAAATCGACTGCGGAACCGCCACGGCGGCAGCGACCCGTCGATCCATCACAGCGATTTGTTCCGCGGTGGGATTCGCGGCGAATGCCCGCACAAGACGCGTCTCGAGATCGAACCCGGGCGACGGGATGAGCGCGTCAGCGCCCGGTCGGACGGACACCGTAGACCTCCTTGAGCGCTAGGAGCCCGCGACTCACGAGCTTCTGACTTGCGGCCTCGCTCTTAGCCAGGACGACGCCGATCTCCCGGGCAGATAGTCCGCCCGCGAACCGCAGAACGATCGCGTCGCGTTGATCTGCCGGGAGCGCTGCCACGCGGCGGAGGAGCTCGAGCGAGGCCTCGTCGGCTTCGAGCTGCGCTTCGGGCCCCTCGACGGGCGCTCTTGGCGGCTCGAGGATCGGCGCGGCTCGACGCCGACGACCGTGGTCGATCGCGGCGTTGCGAGCGATCCGCAGGAGCCAGCCTCGGACGCCCACGCCGCCGGCGCGGTAGGTAGCAATCGCCACGAACGCCCGCTCAAAGGTGAGGGCGGTCAGATCCGCAGCGTCGTCGCTGTCGATCGTTCGCGTCGCGAGGTAGCGGTAGACGGCGGTGCGATGACGGAGGTACAAGGCCTCAAATGCCCGACTGTCGACGCGAGCAGCGATCGCAAGCTCATCGTCGCGCTCAAGGCCTGTCTCGGCGGCAGGAATGCGGTCGAGCGGAGCCAACGCGGCGACTTGTTCGTGCGGTTCCATCACCTAGTACTACGAGCGACCGACCCGATTCCGGACATCGCTCGCTCCGATCTGGATCGAAACCCGCACGCTCGTTCATCCCGAGCAGCAACGACGCCGAGTCTATCCGCCTGAGCTCGCCCGCCCCACCACGACGTGGTGATCGTGTGGCGCATGTCGCGGCCGGTTTCCGGGCGAGGACGCAATGGCTACGATCCGCTCATGGATCCGTCGGTACCAGCCTGGGTGCTCGTCATCGTGACCGGATTGCTGGTCGTCGCGTCCGCTCTGCAATACGTCCAGAGCCGAAGTTCAACGAGCGCACAGGAAAAGGCGACCAAGGTCCTCGAGGAGCAGGCCGCGGCACTCGCAGCAACGGCAAAGGCCAACCAAGCGGTCGCCGACGAAATGCTCGAGGCGCGCCGTCGTGCGATTCCGCTTGAGCTCCTCGTGGTCGACGCGGATCCCACCAACGGCATGCTCAATGTCCAGATCAAGCGCAACGGTGACCGGGGCATCTGGATCCTCAAGACGGAGGTCCTTGTCGGCTTTCCAGGCGATGAGAAGGTGGTCTTCACGAACCCATACGGCAATTGCTACCTGGGGGCCGGTCGAAACAGCGTCTATGTCCGCGCACAGATCGGCGGGGTCCAGGGAGACTCAGTCCGACTGCTCGTCACCGGACGGCCAGAGGGTGGCCTCGAGCAAGTCCATGAGACGCTCTTCTGGATTAACGCGGACAAGCCCCCGACGAAGCTCAGCACAGAGGGGGATTGGGGCCGCCTCGAAGGTCCGATCTCGACAATCGCGTGAATCCTGGATCGGCCGAAGCTCAAGCAGGGCAGCTCGCATCGCCTGAGACCCGGCCGGAGGAGCGCCGACGAGCCGCCCGGCGACGAAGAAGAGGCGCCTGCCGACGAGGAGGCCTAGAACGGCGAACTCGGGCACATGCGTAGTGGCTAGATTCGCGTCGTGGATGAGGAAGCGGACGACTCCGCCGAGACGGCGCTGATCCAAGCCTTCACGTACTTTGTGCGGTCGGCGGCCAGCGGTGAGCGGATCGCCGCCGCCGACGTCGAACCACTGCTGTCGATCGCCGATGCCGCGCGGTACCTGAACGTCTCGACCACCACCGTTCGTAACCTGGCAGTCAGCGGCAAGGTCCGGTCGACGCGAGTCGGTGACCGGATCCGCTTCCGGCGAGGGTGGCTAGACGAGTGGATCGACGCCGGAGGTGGCGAGATCCCGGTGCCGGCGCCCGCCCCCAAGCCGCCCGCGCCGGAACGCCCAGCGCCGCGGACGACGGCCCGACCGATCCATCGACGAGCCGAACCAAGGCCCACGCAGCCGACCTATATCCAGCAGGTCGGGGACCGGGAGTTGCGATTGCTGTCCGACCGAGCTGGAGGACGCGGGGCATCAACCTGGCACATCGGTGTGCGGGCGCCGCTCTGTGAAAAGACTGGGCGCTGGACGTCGGCGCTGAAACGGTCGCCGAGAGGCTTCCTGTGCAAGTCGTGTCTGACGGCCATCGCTGCTCTACCCGAGGCCGACCTTCCACGGTTCGACATTGGGCGGGTGTTCATGATGCGGCTGAGTCAACGCGGGGAGACCGCGACGGTGATCCGGGCGGGATACCACGCGGGCGACGGCCGAAAGACGCTGTGCGGTAAGGAAGACGGACCGTGGGCGTTGACCGAGCGAGAGCCGCACACGAAGCAGTGCTTCGTGTGCGAGCACCGAGAGCGTTGGGAGCGGCGGGACATGGGCCAGAACTACATCGTGCCCCGGCCGCTAACGCCACTGCGTATCCTGCTCGACGCCGGGCCCATCGATCCGCGGCTCGCGGCGGTCGTCGTCGGCCATCCTGGTTCGCTCGACGCGCGGCAGGCCATGGAGCCGCTCACCGAGGATGCCATGTGGGGCACCCGCGACTGGGAGCGGGCCTTCCACAGCGCCGCACCGATCGGTCAGTTCACGGCCCTGCCCGGGTTGAAGTTAGAGCGGCCCGAGCGGTGGTCGTCGTACACCGTCTCGGACCGGAACGGCATTGGCCCGACGACCGTCCGGGCCTTGGAACTGCTGCCGGACTGGGCCGATGGGATCGAGCGAGCCGCCGCGCTCTATGCGCGCTGGTCGAAGGAGTCATCAGGCCGGAAGCGTCCCTAAGCCGGTCACGCCTAGGTTCTCGGACGATCGCCTGTGGCAGTGCCTATTGCTGCCTGGCTATTCACGAGCGCGGCCGACCGCCTAGGCTTCTCCGGTGAACGACGAGACGGCCGGCGGATCGGCCCAGGCCGAGTACGAGCGCCGCGCCGCTCGCCACGCCGAGGACCTCCGACAACGCCGACCGCGCATCCTGGCCTTCGGCGCTGCCATGGCAATCGGTGCCCTTGTGGTGGCCGCCGTCACGCAGCCGCTCTACGGCGCCGTGGTCCTGATGCTCGACTTGATCCTCGTGATGTCGGCGCTCTTCACCACGCCGAACTCGATCACCGCCTGGCAGATCGGCGCCGACGGCGAGGTCCGCACTGGTCGCCTGCTCGAGACGCTGGCAGTCGATGGATTCCGCATCCTGCACGATCGGAAGATCCCGGGCTCGCGCAGCGCGAACATCGACCACATCGTGATCGGCCCACCCGGCATCTACGTAGTCGAGACCAAGTCCTACAAGGGCTCGCTCCAGATCCGTGGCAACGAGGTCTTCGTGGCCGGCCGGCGCAAGAACGGCTGGATCGACGAGGTGAACCGGGAGGCGGCGGCCGTCGGGACCGCATTGGCTGACGAACTCTTGGCACACGGCTGGACGGTCACCCCGATCATTTGCGTCCATCGGGCCGACCTGCCTTGGTTCCGGTCCGAGGTCCAGGGCGTCCGGATTGTGTCGGGCAACGATCTCGTCAAGCGGCTGCGCAAGGCGGACCCGGTTCTGTCGGTGGCCGACGTCGAACGGCTGGCCGGGCTCGCATCTTCGCGTCTCCGGCCAGCGGTCAAGGTCCCTGCCGTTGGCGTTGCCGCGGGGGAGGTGGAGCAATGAAGTCGCGGGCCGGCCCGTCGAAGGGACTGGTCGAGGCTGTCGAGCTGCTGGAGGCGCTCACGAAGGCGTCGGGGCTGACGCCATGGATCGCCGGGCTGGAGGTCGGTCTCCAGGGAGCCGACGGCGCCAAGGTTGGGGCGGCCATCGAACGTGACGGCATCGGCCGGGAGACGCTGGACGCTGCCCTCCTGATCAAGCGCGTCTCCGGGCAGATCAACGTCCTGGTCCACGCCATCGGGATCCTGAATGCCCTCCCGTACATCCTGGAGCCCGGCGAGCGCGTGGAGAGCCTGTCGCTGGGAGCTGGCAATACCGGACGACCGTACGATCTCGAGACCGACAAGCGGGTCGCCGAGTTCAAGTTCACGGCCTGGCGGGGCGGGCCCGAGTCGATCCGCCAGAACCAACTCTTCAAGGACCTCTTCTATCTGGAGAGCAGACCGACCACCAAGCGCCGGTATCTGTACGTCGTCGGCAAGGCCAGACCGATCCACTTCTTCGAACACGGTCGCGCACTCACCAGCGTCCTCAGCAAGGATGCGGCGACCGAGGCGCGCTTCCGTGCGATGTACGGGGATCAGTTTCGGACGGTGCGTGAGTACTACGCGACGGTTCGCCATCTGGTAAAGATCGTGGACCTCGCGGACCTAGTTCCGGGTCTCGGCGCCGATGCCCTCGAAGCGCCAGGCGACACGGATCCCGATCCCGATCCCGATCTCGGCGCGCTCTAGCGACTGCCAAGGGAGCGCCCCGCCACCGGCGAAAACTCGCCCTAGCACACACCGACAGCCGTCGAGGCTTTCCTGGGCTTCGCGGGGAAGCGTATTCCCATTGGCCTCGTAGGTCTTGGCCGCGGCGAGGCTAAAAGCCGGCGTTTGTCGAGGGCGGCCATTTGCGCGAACGGCCGGTCATGCGTGGAGGTTGCCGACGCCGAGGGGGTCGCCGGCGAGAAGCCCGGATCGGCGGCGAGCGCTCATTCGAGCGCGTTGACCTGCGAGTCGACCATCGCGAGATTGGCATGCGCATCGCTCCGGGCCGACGTGGCTTGATTGCCTTGGTGGGAGCGTACGTTGTCGAGTTGGTAGCGATGCCGCCGTTGTGCCCGCCGATCTCGGCGTCCTGACCATGACAACAGACCCGGCCCGATACGATGCGCGGGCGGCCGCCGACTCACGGAGCAACCATGAACTACCTCTACGTCGACACCTCAAACGTGTGGATCGAGGGCATGCACGTAAGCGCCGTCTAGACCGGCCTCGCACCGGCTATCTGGACCGCCCAAACGGAGAAGATCTGCGACTACGGCGGGAAGATCGACTTCGGCAGACTCTTCGAATTCGCTGGCGGGCACGCGTCAGAGGTTGGCAGAGCGGTGCTCTTCGGTTCGAGGCCACCCGCGAATGACTCACTGTGGGCAATTGCTCGCAGCGGCGGCTTCGAGCCGATCGTCTACGACCGCAATGCCGCCAACCGCGAGAAGAAGGTCGACAACAGCATCACGACCGAGATCATGGCCGACTCATACGAGCGCATGAAGGTCGGCGAGGACGAGGTGACCCTCGTGGCCGGCGACGCTGACTACGTGCCAACAGTGACGCAGCTCCGCGGACGAGGATTCACGTTCAACGTGATGTTCTGGGACCACGCCTCGAGGGAGCTCCGGGAGTCCGCGTCCAAGTTTGTCGCGATGAACAACTTCCTCGGCTACCTGGCCGTAAGGGGCTGAAGGCTGGGGCGCAGAGACCTGCGCCCCGCCTCCAAGTGGCGCCCCCTAAATCCGCAAGTTGGTCCGCGCTGGCAGCTCCCCCGACTTGACCCTGCAGTCCCAATCACGCGCCGCCATTCTCCTCGCCGATCCGGCCAGCCGCCACGCCGTCGTCGCCTGGTTCCAACGGTGGCAATGCCCCCGTGAGGCGCAGTTCGATTGCCTCCGGACCGGCCCCTGCGTCGCATAAGGCCTCGACGCTCCAACCGTCCCGCGCGGCTCGTACGACGATGAGAACGACGGGTTGGGTGTCGGCTCGGCGTCGACGTGCGGACTTAGCCAGAGTGCCCTTGTCCGTCGGGCTCGCCGGCAGGTCTGCCGGATGGCTGTGCCAATCGCCGACGTACCCGAACCGGATGTCGATCTGTCGAGCGATCTCGACGACCGCGGGCGTCACGCCTTCCGGGATCACGAAGCGGCTCCGCCCACGTGACGGATCCTCGACCTCGACCGCCATCACGATCCACGCGTCGCCGTCGCGCAGAACGCCGATCAGGATCCCGCCACTCTCGTAGGGCGAAGAACGTTCTGCCGCCTCGATCAGGGCGCGACGGGCCGCCTCTGTGATCCAGGCCCTCCGCATCACTCGAAGCGCTGCGCTCCCACGCCGTTGAACGGAGGCTCTTCGAGGGCGCGATAGACCTCGACGATGTCGGCGCTGCCCGTCTCGCGGCCAGAGAGGAACTCGACCGCAAGGCGCGCGGCCAGGGCGGCAGCGGAGACGACCGAGATCGGCGGGGCGTTGTTGATCGGCGCCGCACAGCCCGTCTCCCACGTGGTGGCGGGTTCCAGCGGCCCGGTAGGAAGGAGCGGGAAGCGTTCCGTGTCGGTCCGCTCGTGAATCGCCAGAGCGCCTGGCACGAACAGCCGTGCTCGGGCGACGAAGCCGCGACGGTAGAGGGCGATCGACAGCAGCGGAACGCCGGCGGTTTGGGCGAGGCGACTCAACTGGGCGGTGAAGGGCTCCTCGCCGACCGCATCGACGATAAGCGAACGCCCCTCCAGCAGTGGCCGGATCTCGGCAGGTGACCACGTCCCCGGCGACCAGTCGACCGTCACCCACGGAGCGCGCTGGCGGATGACGAAGTCCATCGTCGCAGCTTTGGGGACGCCGGTCGCGGTCCGAGGGCCAGCGTGCCTCACAACGTCGCCTGGCCGCAGTCTCTCGCCATCGACCAGATGCAATCGTCCCACCCCGCTGCTCCCGAGCAGCTCCGACAGGTGCGAGCCGACGGCGCCCTGGCCGAAGATGACGACCGATCTGTCGAGAAGCCGGGGCGCGTCTGAACCTGCCCGGCGAATCAAGACGTCGTGGTCACGGCGCGCGACCTCGTAGGCCTCCGCCCGAACGGGGGCGCGACGCGATTCGCGGGACAGGCCGAGGATCAGCGCGTTCGGTTCGCCCGCCGGCGTGTCCCAGACGACCATGATGATGCTCGCACCGTCGGCGTGCCCAACGCGATCGAGTTCCGCGCGGAAGTTCGCGGCTTGGTCCGGCTTCAGGCCGGCCGCGATCATCTCCAGGCTGGCCGGAGGATGGCGCATCTCGTCGCGGCCGTACCAGCGGACCCGCATGGGCCCCTCGAGGCCGATTTTCAACAGCAACTCGTCCCGCTCGGCCCGCAGGTCACCCGAGCCGCCGTTGCCGTACGGAACGTCACGGAGATCGACGGTAGCGAGGACCTGGCCATTGAACGGGCTCCAGTAGAGCTGCGGATCGAGGACCGGGTCCTCTTCCGTGGCACGCCCTCGGTATCGCTCGGCCCACTGGCCGATTCGCTCATTGAGCGTCTCGAGGCGTAGCCAGCCGTAGCTATCGTCGCCGAGGCGCCACAGGCAGAGATAGCGGCCGGTGAGGTGCACGCTCGGTTTGAGCCCGTCGACGCGGACGGCCGGATGGACGAACGGCCAGCCGTCGCGAACCTCGACCTGCATCGTCCTTGACCGCGTTTCGCCGACCAGGGCGGGGTGCAGCGAGCCCTCGAACGTCCGACCGTTCCCACCAGCGGGCGTGAAGCCGGCCGTGACCAGGTCGGCGATGAACAGGTCGAGCGATGCGCGGTCGACGGTCTGGATCTCAGGCAAAGGGCCGGGCCTCGCGGGACCCGCGGTCGGCGATCGGCGTGATCGTGGCCGCCTTCTTGCCGAACTCATCGCATCCGGCGGGGATCGGGAAGACCCAGTTCCGCTCGTTCTTGCCCAGGATCTCGCGCCACAGCCGCGCCGCCTCGCAGCGGTTGGCGGCAAGGGCGAGAGCGGCCTTCGTGGCGAGGTCGCGGAAGACAGTCGCAGCGTGTTCGAGGTCGGCCGGCTCTGGCGCCGGGCTGTATTCGCGCGCGAGCGCCGGGTCCTTGATGACCACGTTCGTCTCGAGTTGAGTGGCGATGCCTTCGAGGGTGCTGGCGAAGAGCTCGGCGAACGTGGATCCGGTCACACCCGACTCGAACGCCCAGTACGTCTCAAGCTCGAGGTAGAGGCCGCGTGGCTTACGGTCCCCCAGGTGATGTCGGCGCGTCTGGCGGACGAGCTTGACCGTCGGCACGTACGCTCCCTGGCCGTCGACCTTCGGCTCCTTGTTCCGCTCGACCGTGAGGCGCCCGAGCTCCTCGGGGTCGGTCTCCTCCCAGCCCGTCCGATCCCCGTTCTCATCCGCCTGTGGGATCTGCCAGCGCCCGCCCTCCGATGGCACCGCCGGAACCGCGTCGACCCAGAAGTCGTCGGGAAACTCGACCTTCATGGAGCGGCTGCCGCTGTCATCCAGACGATCGCCGTACTCGGTCTCGAGCGCCTGTCGCACCATCTCGTACGTCTCGTCCGGTCCCTCCTCGCAGTCGGGGAGCTTGACGAAGACGTCGACGTCGCGCCCGGGGTAGATGGCCGTCTCGCGGCCGTACGAACCGATCAGGACGGTGTCGACGCCGTTGGCAACAAGGCCGTCGTCGGCCTCGAGCACTGCCCGAACTTCTGCGTGGGCGTCCATTGCCCGCCGTCGTTTGTCGCCCAGGCCGATGAGCGAGAGCGCAGTGTTGAACTCGTCCGCGAGGGTTTCCACGTCGTGTTCTCCTTCAGGGCACAGCCGGTGTACCGGCGACTTCGATTACCGGGCTGCCGCCGGCGCCCGAACGAACCACCGCGGCGGGGACGTAGGAGGGCGATGCTGTGGAGTCCTCCCACTCGAACAGGCGGAGCGTCAGCGTGTTGAGGCTCATCCCGAGCAGCACGGCGAGCTGCCACGGCGCCCGGACGAACAGCAGGACGTCACGGGTGTCGACGGCGCGAGCCTCGCGACGAATCCGCTGGACGATCGCCCGTGTGATGAGGGGCCCGGTGTCGGGTTCCAGACGGCGGCGCTGCGAAATGACGATCGCCCGTGCGAGGAGCCCCTTGTTGTCGCGGACCCACGCACCGAAGGTGTCGACAGGGCCATCGCTGTGGGCGACGTCGACGAATACCGCCAGAGCTGGGCCGGATCCCCCGCCGAGCCTCCGTGTTCGCGGCGCGATACCGACGAACGGCAGTCGATCACGCAGGTTCAGATCGCGCCCCGCGAGTCGCCAGGTTGCGTCCTTGGTCGCGACGGCGACCTGGATGCCGACGGTCTCGGGCAACGCCGCGCCGAGAGCGACGGCCGCGGAGAGGTGGCTACCGCCAGTGACCACGATCGCAGGCGGGGCGACGTTCGCAACGATGCTGGGCAGCCAGCCAAGGAAGCGTTGCAGGTCGGTCCACACCAAGGGAGCGAGGACTCGCTGGCCGTCGGGCGGCGGAGCGGAGCGGAAGACGAGATCGGCTTGCGAGCGGTAGGCCGCGGCAGCGACGCGCGTCTGGATGTCGATGCTGAGCGGGTCGGATGGACGAGAGGAACGAAGGGCCTCGAGGCGGCGGCGCGCGAACCAAGGCCCCAGCTTGTCCAAGCTGCCGTCGATCGAGCTGTATTGCTTGATACCAGCGAGCTCCGGATGGTGATCATTCGGGTCGAGCAGCTCCTTGGCCTTGGCCCGGTCGACCGCTGTGGGGTCGGTCGACCTGGCGATCTCATTCACGATCGCGAGCGTGAACGTGGGATCGCGGGCAAGGGCCAGCAGCTGCGGCACCTCCTGCTCACGGACGACCATCGACTTGGCGACGTTCGGGGTGACGACCAGGACGCCGCCAGCGAGACCGGCCCCGAGCGCCTCATCGAGTCGCCCGGCGATGTCACCTGGTGGTAGGTCATCAACATCGAGCCATACGGGCAAGCCGCTTGAGCGAAACCGTCGTGCGACGTCGAGCGCCACAGCCGTTCCATCATCGGACCGATGGCTGATGAAAGCCGGACCGGCGGCATCAACGGTCGCCGTCATGAGGGGCCGTGTCGAAGTGTGTAACCAACGCCCGTGAGCCCCACTGCACGTAGGGACGACACGATCATCCCTCCCCCACTGCCGCACGCGGCGTGCCTCTATGGCGCTGCCGCTGGTAGCTGCGCTGATAGCGACGTCGGTGCTCATCGCCGCAGTCCTCGTGGTAAATCGGTTCGGCTCGTCGCTGGCGAGCCTCCTGCTGGCCGGTCAAGAGGACTGGGCGCTCGCACAGCGCACACGATCCGGCCCGGCGATCGAGGCCAAGCGTTTCGACGTAGTCGAGCACCACGAGGCCGGTGATGGTTTCGGGGATCAACGCTGCGAGAACACCGCGATCGAGCGAGAGTTCGACGATGGTTTCCGGGTCAGGTCCGTCAGCGTCAAATGCAGGCTCGAAATCAATCAGCCAGACCAGCCGCGTATGGCAGTCACGACGAAGAGTGTCGTCGATCCGGAATGCTGCCTCTCGATCCATCGCCGTGAGGCCGACGTCGATCCTGATGTAAGGATCGGGGTCATTAGCCGCGTTGCCCTGGCTGCGCCGCAGGAGTGCCTGCACAGCATGCAGCTCGGCGATCGCCTCCGGGTTCGCTTGAGGCTTCCAATCTCGCCGCAGGCCTGGCGCATCCAATTTGGCGGACTGCAGGCCGAAGAGACCTCCGACCATCGTCGCCAGGTTGGACCAGCTGAGGTTGGCGAGTCGGAATGCACGGTGATACAGCTCGGCCCCCGGCATAGCCAGGAATTCCTCGGCGGAGTCGGGCGTTTCGAAGGCACCAGGAAAGAGTCGCGTTGCCAGCACATAGCCCCGCAAGAACGGCTCGAATTCGACCGGCCTTGGTGTCTCGGTCGGCCACGTCGGCTGCATCGTCAGGGCGTTGAACCGCATTGGTCCGACGAGAACATCATCTTGCGATTCGTCCATCTGGGGTCGCGGCATCCGGCAGAGCTGTCGGGCGGGCGCGACGGCGTGGGCCGCGACGAGGGCTGTCAGAGCGTTAGCGTCCTCGAGATCAGCGACGAACAGGTCGAGCGAGAGCCGTCGGCTACGGTCGGTGACCATGACAGCGACCCTAGCAGGATCGTCCCAACAGTTCTACTGCTGATGTTCTGTTGGCAGATCTAGAGCAATCTTCGACCGCGATCCAGATCTACCCAACCAAGGTCGACGCAATCCGAGGGTGACGCTTCACATAATTGGCCGAGCGTCCACTGTGCTTCGCGGCGTTCTCGAGCATCCCGTGCGCCATGGCGGCCAAGGGTGGAGTGCTTACGACCCCTGACGGCCGTTGGGGACCACCTCACGGATCGATCCCTATGGCGGCGATACTCGCCCGGTACCCCAGGGTGGCTGTTACGTATTCATACGCACGCCACAAGTTGAGGCGCGAGAAGAACGGCAGGTTCCCAGGAAAGCCCGCCGGACGGGTTGTGATGACGCCGTAGACGATCTCGAAGCCGCCAACGTCGAACCGCCCCACCGTCCCGTCAGGGATTAGAGCCGCCAACGCGTGGTGCGTGGGTTCCAACCTGGCACGCATTTCGTCGCGCACCCCAGGATCCCGCTTGAACACTTCGCCTGCGATTCGACCCTGGGCGAAGAGGTGACTCAGAGTGGCCGATTGTGTCTTGCGTTTGACGTGAACAAACTGGCCGGCTGCGGTGAAGAGGTCGCACATCTCGATCATCCCGTGCTCCGACGCCACACGGCTGAGCACGGTGTCCATCAACGAGCGATTGGTCGGATCGGCGCCGGCGGCGCGTTGGTTGTATTGGGCTTCCCACTCACCGTCACGGGCCGTTGGCATTGCAAGCGTTGTGGCAGGAATCGTTGCGAGCCCGTTTCGCACTTGTTCGACCAAGGTGGACGCAACCTCGAACCACTGCCCTTCTGACAGGACGAAGGACTGATCACCACGCCTCGCCTCGAACACGAGACAGGAGTAGACCGTCCAATGCGTCTGTTCTTGCGCAGCGCCGACTGGGAATGCCTGAATGTGATGTCGACGGAGCCTTTCGATGTCAAGGGTGCCGATGTCGATGTTGCTCAAGTAGTCGGCCAGATCCAAATCGTCGTGGCGTTCGCCCCGCCCACCGGTGTAGGCGAACTCAACGTTGTTCCAGGGGAGCATTTCCGGGGGAGCGAGATAGGGCGGATCGCCGGGGGGAGTCCTGAGCCCGTCGAGCAACGCCTCATCGAGTTCGTCGACCAACGTGGTGTCCTTGACGATCTTCACGTCGTCGATCCACGCGAACCGCTGTTGATACACCGTGTCTTCGTAGGCAGCCAGAAGCCTGCTTGCCACATCCCCGAGTTGCGCGAATGAGACCTTGAGCCTCGCTACGACGGCATCGCTTCCAACAATCTGTCGCCCGTATACGGCTCGGTCGCGCGGCTGGCCTGTCACTCCGCGCATGATGTCCTGGCCTGGGTTGAGGCCAAATGCGCTCGGTGATGCTGCCCGGCTTGCGTCGGTCCTTCGACTGATGACCATTTCCTCGACGACCCGAAGCTCAACACTCCGGAGACGGTCCGGATCCACGACATTCAAGACGACCTTGAGGCCAAAGTCGCGCACGAACGACTCAGGCTTCAGGAGGGACCGCCCGTACCCGAACGTCATCGCGAACATCCGGCCCGTTGCCCGGATGAACAACACGGCCGCCGTACCTGCATTTGCCAGCTCGCCAATGTCGTCCGCAACGCCGTCCTGCACGAACCCAAGCCATGCGGGCGGATGCGGGACGCGACGTTGTACGAAGAGCCGACCCGCGAATGGGAGTCCGTCGACCAGATTGAGCTCGTCCAAATCGCCAGGAGTCTCCAGCGCTGACTCGAAGTTCGCAACATCGCGTCGGAGAAGCAGGACGTTGAGCTGCTGGGTTTTCGGGCCTTCTCTCGGTGGCATGGTCACCCCAGCATTGACTTTGGCGCACATCGGGTCAAGGCGTCATGCGATGACACCCTAGCTGTCACGGTCAAGCGGGATGGTGACGCTGTGAAGGAGGCCCGAACAGTGGCTCGAACCAAGCTTGACATCGCTCGCCTCGCCGACAAGGTCGGTTGGGAAGGCGGCGTCCTGGAAACGATCGACTACGGCATTCGAAGCTCAGATATCGACGACCAGCACGTCGCTCAACTCTGGGCAGAACTCGAAGAGCTGTACGCCCAGATCACGCCTCTGCTGGCCAAGATCGACCTCCGGATTAGGCGCGCTCGCGCCGCCTAGCTCCTCGCGTCGCGAAATCGCACGCAACGATTGGCGCCGTGTCGCCCTGGATCTCGACGAACTGAACCATCAGGCGACATTGTATATGCGTGCCGTCGGCGAGATGGATGACAGTAATGGCGAGGCCCACACCGGGATCCTCATCCCTCGGGAACGGGTTAGCGCGATGGTTCGAGCGGCGGCTCGCTCGGGCACCTAAGTCGCCGATCGTGAACCATTTCCGGTCCCCCGAATCGTCCACTCCGCACCTTCATCCTCACGCCTTACGTCGCGCTGCGATCATGCGAGCGGTGGTTTGCTTCGTTGCCACCGTCGAATCACGGCCACTAAGCTGAGAGCGGCGGACATGGGAGGCATGGGCGTGATCGAGAGGTTTCCGGACGGCTGGCGCCGTGCGTTGGGATCCCGGATCAAGTCATCCGATCTTGCGGTCATCGACCGGTTCGTCTCCAAAGCTCGGCAGAACCATGACGTCTACCCGTTGGATGAGTGGGTGTTCGCCGCATTCGATCTGACCTCGTTCGAGTCAGTTCGGGCAATCGTCCTGGGCCAGGATCCCTATTACCAGCCTGGGCTGGCATGTGGGTTGGCCTTCTCGGTCCCGGCAGAGCTCCCGCGCCACCAGAAACGGCCGCTAGCGTTTCGGCGCATCCTCGCAGAATCAGGGCCGGAGCAAAATGGCGAGATACCGGAGGACGCGACGCTCGAGCCATGGGCCAGGAACGGTGTCCTCCTGCTGAATACCGTGCTAACGGTTCAGCATGGGGACGCTGGCAGCCACGCCGGTCAAGGTTGGGAGCGGTTGACGAGCGCCGTCGTGGGCGCCGTCGCGGCGAAGCCCGGTCCCATTGTCTTCCTGCTCTGGGGAGAGGCGGCCAAGAGCAAGGCCGGACTAATCGATCCGTCGCGTCACATCGTCATTACGTCAGCCCACCCATCGGCACGATTGGCTAGGTCTGATCCAAACGGCTTTCTCGGCAGTCAGCCGTTCAGCCGGGCGAACGACGAACTGAGGAAGCGCGGCGCGCCGCCGATCAACTGGGATCTAGGCTGACCTTCGCATGGTCAACGTACCAAGGCTCGGGCATCCGCCATCCAGCTCGGCAAGACTGAAATCGAACCTACTCGGCAGTCGGTCGGTCCGGCCATTGAAGCGGAGCTTGCGAGTCAGGTGACCCGCCCGTGGCCACCTGACTACGTTTGCGACGGGTCACCAGACTCGGTAAAATTGGCGGCAGAAATCGGTCGGTTTCGTGCTCATGGTGAGCGAGGAATCGTGAAAATCGGTCACCTGACTCTGGATAAGGATATCGAGAGTTCATATCCTTCCAGGACGTTGAGCGCCTCTGAGCACTCCGCGCTGGCCCCGATCGACCGGCGCCGGTTGCCCGCCCAACCAATTCCGGTTCGTTCCCAACGACGCCCCTGATCGCCTGGACGCAGGCGGACGGTGGGTCGCCTGACAAGCTCCTATGGTTGTCAAGCGGCGCGAGCCCACCCTGATTGGCCCGCTTGGAGCAGTCGAAAGACCGGTCGAGCGATGCGGTGCTTGAGACAACGCAATGCCTCGGCCCAGCTCTTGCCGCTGGCACGCTTGCGGGCGATGTAGGCCTTGGCCGGTTCGTGATGCCAAGCCTGGCTCAGGGCGATCGTGTAGAGCGCCCGGTTGAGCCGCCGGTTGCCACCCCGGTTGAGGCGCATCCGGTGGACAGCACCCGAGCTGGCCGGGATGGGGGCGACCCCGGCGAGCATGGCGAAGGCGGCCGGCGAACGGAAGCGGGCCACGTCGCCGGTCTCGGCCACCAGGCGGGCGGCCGTCAGGGCCCCGACCCCGGGTAGCCCAAGGAGGGGATGACCGGCGACGAGGGTCGCGATCGAGCGCTCGAGCTCGGCGGCCCGCCGACCGAGGTCGCGGATCTGGGCCAGAAGCGCCCGGGCGAGCTCAGCCCGGACGCCCGTCGAACCAGCGAGGGCACCCTCGATCGCCTCGAGCTGGCGGCCACTGACGAGCTGAGCGACTGTCCGGCCATAGCCGGGCACGAGGACCACCAGGTGGGCGTGGAGGCGGTTGCGGGCCTGGGTCTGGGCACCGACGAGATCATCGCGCGCATCGGCCAGCAAGCCGAGCTCAGTCGAGCGATCCTCGAGCCGGACCGGCG
>PNAZ01000153.1:6125-7967 GCA_003169655.1 Chloroflexota bacterium | reverse complement strand
TCATTGTGCGGACGATCGCGCTTGGACGCATCAGCCGAACGGTCCCCGGGCGGGCCCAAACCGCAGCGGACTCCCGCACAACCACCTGCTCCGGACCACCCTGTCGTTCGGCGTAATCGGCACTATTCCTAATCCTCTTTTCGGCGATCGGGTGCTAGCATCGGCGTCCGACCTCCCGTTGCTGGAGTTTGCGCGCACACGTCCATGAGCCTGCCCATCATCCTCGCGATCGTGCTGGTGGTGGCGATCCTCGCCAGGGTCGTCGTCTATTTCGTCGTACGACGGCGTCGCGAAGGTGCGGTTCGACGGATGTTCCAGGCGGATCCGATCGACGCCGAGATCGGGCGCGAGGCCCTTCGGCGGGTCTTCGGGATCCTGGCCGACGAAGATCCTGCCCCGCTGCCGGTCAGCCGAGCGCCCGCGGTCTCGATCGCGGCCTCTGAACGGCCGCCGATGGCCCTGGGGCCCGGCACTGTGCTCGGCTCGGCCGGTGGGAGCGCGGCGGTCGCCCCCGCGCGACTCTCCAGGCCTGGTCCGGTCCCGTCGGGATCGGCCTCGTCGACGACGATGCAAGCAGGAATCAGTACGCCAGCCCAGGCGGCCGTCGCGGCGGTCGCCGCGGTGATGGCCTCGATGGCCGCTCGGCCGGCCACTCCCACGACCAATCTCGCGGCCAAACTCGCAGCCAATCCCGCGGCCGCCCTGCCAGCCAAGGCTGCGGCCGATCTCTCGGTCAGCCCACAGGAGGATCTCTACCGCCTGTTCGCGCCCGATGATGGCCAGGCGGCCGCCGCGGCAGTCCCGCTGCTGCCCATGACAACCGCGGTCGCCGGCGGTCCGGCGATCGGCGGAGCACTGCTCGAACCTCCGTCCGAGCCGCCCTCCGAACCGCCGGAGGCCGAGGATTCGGGCCGGCGGCGTCGGCGGGGCGCCTTCAGCCGGCCACGGCTGCTGCGAGACAGCGCGGCAGCCTTGCTCGTTGCCGGCGCCATGCTGGCCGTTGCCGTGGTCGTGGTCCGGCCCCAGCTGTCGATCTTCCAGGGTGGCGTCTCACCCGCAACGGCAACCGCGCCCGCGATCGCCGGTGTCTCGGCCACGCCTGTGCTGACCCCCAGCCCGGTGCCCACACCGAGCCCGACGCCGACTGCGACGCCAACTCCGACCCCCAGCCCGTCGCCGTCGCCCAGCCCGAGCCCGACGCCGCGTCCGACACCGCGTCCGACACCGGTCCCGACGCCTGTCCCGACGCCGGTCCCGACGCCTATCCCGACGGCCACGCCGACTCCGCATCCGACCCCGACCCCGACCCCGCCGCCGGTCGTGACTAGTTTCACCTGCAGCCCCAACTGCACCGTGCCGGGCGGGGCGACTCCGTTCACGGTGATCTTCAGCTTCACCTTCAAGAACGCGCAGTCATGGCAGTTCGACTTTGGAGACGGGAAGCCCGGTGCAGCCTGCTCGACCGCATGCGGAACCTCGTTCACGCTGCCGTCGCACGATTACACGATCGTTGGCCAGTATCTGGCCACCCTGACCCTCAACTCATTGAATACAACCAAACAGACGATCGTCGTCAACGCGAACGCGGAGTGAAACCCATGCGACTCGGCGCCCGGATCCTGGCCAGCCTCCTGTTGATCTCCCTCTACCTGCCGGCCGGCGTCGCCCAGGCTACGACCGGGGATATCCTGTCGATCACCGGTCTGAGCAACCCGGAGACCGCCGGGGTCGCTGATATCAACGTCACCATCACGGCGCTCCTGTCCGACGACACGACGGTCGACACGGGCTACACCGGCACCGTGCATTTCACGAGCACCGATTCGGCCGCGGTCCTGCCCC
>PNAZ01000153.1:0-6108 GCA_003169655.1 Chloroflexota bacterium | reverse complement strand
TTCCGTCGACCTGAGCGCGAACAGCACAGCCGCCCTCACCTCGGGCGTAACGCGGGGAATCACGGCCACCGTCACTGATGCCTTCGGCAACGATGTCGTCGGCCAGCCCGTGGTCTTCGCACAGACGGCTGGAACAGGTTCTGTGAGCGGAACGGGCAGCCACGCAACAGACAGCTCAGGGGTCGCGACCGATACGGTGGCGGGTGATCAGGTCGGCACGGTCACGGTTCGTGGGACCGCCAATGGCCACAGCGGCACCGTCGATTTCAGCGTAGTCGCGGGGCCACTTGACCACGTCGTGCTCAGCCCCAGTACATCGACGATCAGCCCTGGCGGGTCGCAGGCGTATGCGACCGAGGCCTACGACGCGGCCGATAACCCGCTCGGAGATGTCTCCGGGACGGCCACCCTCGGAATCACACCGAACGGGAGCTGCAGCGCGCCGAACTGCTTGGCGTCGGTCGCCGGCGCCCACACGGTCACGACCACGTATCTCGGGAAGTCCGATACGGCCACTCTGACGGTCGGCAACAACCCGCCGGTGGCCGTCGATGACACAACGACGGTCCTCGAGAACGCCGGCTCCACCGGGGTCGACGTCCGGGCAAATGACACCGACGCCGATTCAGATCCGCTGACCGTCGTCTCGGTCTCGAACCCGCCCCATGGCACAGCGAGCGTCGACGGCGACAGCCTCGGCGTCCATTACCAGCCCGACGCGAACTACAGCGGCGCCGACTCGTTCACCTACACGATCACTGACGGCACCGATACGGCCTCCGCCACGGTCAACGTATCGGTGACCTGGGTCAACCAGGCACCCACCTTCGCCAAGGGTGCCGACCAGAACGTCCTCGAGAACGTCGGCGCGAAGTCGGTCAGCGGCTGGGCCACCTCGATCAGCCCTGGCCCGGGTAGTGGCGACGTCGGCCAGACGGTCCACTTCAACGTCACCGGCGACACGAACCCAAGCCTGTTCAGCGCCCTGCCGGCGATCTCTGCGACCGGGACGCTGACGTACACGCCAGCAGCCAACACGGCCGGTTCGGCCACCATCTCGATCACCCTCCAGGACAACGGGGGCACCGCGAACGGCGGAATCGACACCAGCACGACCAAGACATTTGTCATCAACGTGGCCACCGTTAACCAGGCGCCGAGCTTCACCGGGGGAGCCGATGACTCGATGCTCGAGGACTCCGGTGCCCGGACGGACATCGGCTGGGCAACTGTGATCAGTGAAGGTCCCGGCGACACCGGCCAGACCCTGACCTTCACCGTCACCACCAACAACAACGCCCTATTCAGCGTCATGCCGGCGGTTAATTCGTCGACCGGGAACCTGACCTACACCCCGGCCGCCAATGCGAACGGGTCGGCGATCCTGTCGGTGACCCTGCACGACAGCGGCGGAACCGCCAACGGTGGCCACGACACGAGTGGCACCGACACGATGAACGTCGCCGTCACCGCCGTTAACGACGCTCCCACCTTCTCAGTCGGCTCGGACCAGACCGTCCTCGAGAACTCGGGGATCAAGACCGTCGCCTCGTGGGCCACCGGGATTACCGATGGCCCCAACGAGACCGGCCAGACGCTGACCTTCGTCATCACCGGCAACAGCAATCCCAGCTTGTTCGGAGTGGCGCCGGCCGTCTCGTCGACCGGCACCCTGACGTTCACCCCGGCAGCCAATGCCAACGGCAACGCGACGATCTCGGTCGACCTGCATGACAACGGTGGCACCGCCAACGGCGGTAACGACACGAGCAACATCCAGACGTTCGTGATCCACGTGACGCATGTGAACCAGGTCCCTTCGTTCACCAAGGGTGCCAATGCATCGGCATTCGAGAATGGCGGCCTGCAGTCGGTCGCCGGTTGGGCGACGACGCTCAGCACCGGCGACGACCCGAGTGAGTCGGGCCAGAACCTCAACTTCATCGTCTCGAACAACAACAATCCGCTGTTCAGCGGCCAGCCGCTGGTCGCGCCCGACGGGACCCTGACCTTCACCCCCGCCGCCAATGAATTCGGCAGTGCGACGGTCTCGGTCCAGATCCACGACGACGGGGGAACCGCCAACGGTGGCGCGGACACGAGCGCGATCCAGACCTTCACGATCACGATCAACTTCGTGAACCAGACCCCGACCTTCACCGTCGGCGCTAACCAGACGGTTCTCGAGGACGGCCCGGCCCAGAGCGTTCCTGCCTGGCCCTCGGCGGTCAGCTCCGGCCCCAACGATCCGACGCAGATCCTCAACTACATCGTGAACAACGACACGAACTCGCTGTTCAGCGTCCAGCCAACGATCTCTCCGTCCGGCACCCTGGCCTACACCGTGGCGCCCGATGCCAACGGCAGCGCGACCGTCTCGGTCAGCCTCCACGACAACGGCGGAGTGGCCAATGGCGGCAGCGACACAAGCCCGATCCAGACGTTCACGATCACGGTCACCCCGGTCAATGACGCGCCGACGTTCGTCAAGGGCGCCAACATCTCGCTCACGGCTGAGACCAGTCCGGTGATCCACACGGTCGTCGGGTGGGCCACGGGCTTCGTCGCCGGCCCTTCGGACGAGAGCGGCCAGTCGATCCTCGCCTATCACATCGTCACGAACGACCACCCAAATCTATTCAACCAGGCGCCGGCAATCGACCCGTCGGGTACGTTGACCTATGAGCTCGGTGCTAACCGGAACGGGGTCGCCACGATTACGGTCGACGTCCAGGACAACGGTGGCACGGCGAACGGCGGCGTCGATACGAGCGTCACCCAGACGTTCACGATCACGTCCATAGGCGCGGAAAACGCACCCGCGGCCGTCAATGACTTCCCGGTCAGCATTCCCCCGCATCCCGATAACGACATCCCGCTCATCGCCCAGGGCAGCGGTCCGGTCACGATCGATCCCCTGGTTAACGACTTTGACGTCGATGGCGATCCGCTGACGATCCTCGGGTTCCACCAGGGCGCCCACGGGGCCGTTCAACTCACCGCTGACAAGAAGCACGTGACCTACGATCCGACCGGCTCGTACATCGGCCCCGACTCGTTCCTCTACTCGATCGGGGATGGGCGAGGCGGCGTCGCCTACGCGACGGTCAGCCTGTCCGTCGTCCAGGACACCTTCGGTCCAGTGGCCACGGCAGCGATCCCGAACATTGCCCCTGGCTACGCGCTCACCTCGTCGATGACGATCCAGCTGACGTGGAGTGGCAGCGACCAGGGCTACGGCGTCAAGTACTACCAGGTCATGGAGAGCCGCAACGGCGCCCCGTTTGTCTGGCTTCCTGCGCTACCCCTCGGCGCGCGATCCGTCTATCGGGGGATCCTCGTCGGGAGCTCGTACACGTACCGGACGCGAGGAGTCGACCTGGTCGGCAATGTCGGCGCCTGGGCGTACACGCCGGCCTTCACCTCGACCGTCGTCGCGCAGACGTCCGCGACCTATGCCGGCGCGTGGTCGAGCCATCCGATCGCCGGGACTCCAACGGGGCACGTCATGATGGCCACGACCCGCTACGCCTCGGCCACGTTCAGCTGTACCTGCTCGTCCGTCTCCTGGGTCGGGCCGATCAGCCCGGCCCGAGGCACGGCCCGGATCTCCGTCGATGGCGTCTCGGCCGGGGTCTTCAGTGAGAAGAGCACGGTCACGGCCTCGGCTCGAGAGATCTTTGCCCATACCTGGGCCACGGTCGGGGTCCACACCATCATCATTTCGGACTACAACGGCCGGATCGACGTGGCAGGATTCGTGATCCTGCACTGACCTTCGGATCGCCTCGGGCCAGGGCGCCCGGAGTTTGCCGCTGCCAGATGGCAGCTGCTACACTCCGGGCGCTTTGACGGGCCAAACCGGAGCCTATTTCGCCCTCTTTTCCGAGATAGGGATCCTCCTGCTGGTGACCACCCTGTGTGGAGCGCTGGCCGGGCACTGGCTCGATGGGCAAATCGGTTCCTCGCCCGTTCTCTTGCTCGTCGGGTTCATCGGCGGGGCCGGGATCGGTACGTACGGGATCTATCGATTGATCTCCCGGTTCCTGGCCAGGTTCGACTGACAGGCTCCGGCAACCCAAACGAACAGACAACTCGTGGAGCAAGCGTGTCGAGCGACCTGGTGGAGGCCCCCGCGCCCGCGGCCGAATTGGACGCCACAGTGATCGCACGTCGTCGCGTGCTGCGGCGGCTGGGCATGCTCGTCGTGGCCGTGATCGTGCTCGACATCCTGGCGGTCATCTTCTTGCCACCATTCCCGCTCGGTGGTTCACAAGGCGAGGCCTGCGCCTACCCGACCTGCTACATCACCGGCACCCTTGAGCTGCCCCCGCCGCACACCGTCCTCGACCTGGATTCAGCCCATCCGCTCGCTTCGGGTTCGGTCGTGATCGCCTTCCACCCGAGCATCAGCAACACGATCCTGACGATGTGGATCGTGATGGTGCTCCTGCTCCTGCTCACGTTCCTTTCGACACGGGGCATGAAGCTCGTCCCCAATCGCCTCCAGAACGTGATCGAGTTCGCCTATGAAGGGCTCGAGAACTTTGGAGTCGGGATGGGTGGGCCGCCGGCCAAGCCGTACATCCCGCTGTTCGCCGCGTTCTTCCTGCTGATCCTGTTCTGTAACTGGAGCGGCCTGATCCCACCGGTCGGCAAGATCGAAGAGCTTCGAGCCCCAACCTCGGACGTCAACATCACCCTTGGCCTGGCCCTGGTCAGCTTTGGCTACTTCGAATTCCAGGGCTTCCGAAAGCACGGCGTGCGGGGCTATCTGGGCCGCTTCTTCCCGATCTACGAGTTCCGCAACGGGATAGGGGCGGGGATCATCGCCATGTTCGTCGGCCTGATCGAGCTGATGCTCGAATTCGTCAAGCCGGTCACCCTGTCGATGCGACTCTTTGGCAATATCTACGGCGGCGAGGTTGCCCTGGCCGCAATCACCGCCCTGACCCTGTTCATTGCGCCCGTCCTGCTCGTCGGCCTGGAGGTGATGCTCAACTTCATCCAGGCCCTCATCTTCAGCATCCTGTCCCTGATGTTCATCGTCCTGGCAATCGAGAGCCATGGGGATGAAGAGGGCGAGCTTGGCCATGAGGCGGCAGAGGCGCTGGAGCACCCTTCCCGACCGGAGCCGGTCGCGGCCTGAGGACGTCCACTCGATCGTCAGCAATCACAGCCCAGTAGACCGGCCACCTGGCCGGACCTAGGAGGAACAACCGGATGGATCACATCGGCGCAGGGCTCGCGGCCCTGGGGGTCTTCGGCCCCGGCATCGGTATCGGCATTCTCGGTGGCCTCGCGTCGACGGCCATTGGACGCAATCCAGAGGCGGCCGGCCAGATCCGCGGCCTGGCGATCATCCTCGCGGCGTTCGCCGAAGGGCTCGGCGTCCTGGCGATCGTCGTAGGCATCCTCGCGATCATCATCTAGTCATCAGGCGGAGATCCACCCGTGCCTCTCCTCTCTGTGGTCGGTGCCGCCGCGCACGCGGTCGTCCGTTTGACAGCCGATGCCACCCCTACCGGCGGCCTGACGATCAACCTGTTCTGGATCATCGTCAGCGCGCTCAACTTCGTCGTCTTCTTCGCCCTGTTCCGGGCGTTCGGCTCGGGGCCCTTGACCAGGATGCTCAACGACCGGCGCGAGCGGATCGCCCAGGGTCTGGCCGATGCGGACCAGGCCCGCAAGGACCGCGAAGCGAGCGTGGCTGAGCGCCAGGCGACCCTGGTCGATGCACGCCGCGAGGCGAAGGAGATCATCGACCGGGCCCAGAAGGTTGCCCAGGAGATCCGTGACGCGGATATCGCCGCCACTCGCGAGGAGCTCGAGCGGCTGCGCGTCCGGGCGGCGGCCGAGATCGAGGCCGAGAAGCAGAAGGCGATGCTCGACCTGCGTGGCGAGGTCGCCAACCTGGCCCTGTCGGCCGCCGGCCAGGTGGTCGGCGAGACGATGAGCGACGCCCGTCAGCGCCGGCTGGTCGACGAGTTCCTGGCCAAGGCCGGCACGAGCGAGCCGGCCAAGTGACGGGCCGCGACTGATGGCCCGTCCGTCCACGGCAGCCCGCCGCTACGCCGAATCCGCGTTCGAGATCGCGACGCGCGACAA
>PNAZ01000012.1 GCA_003169655.1 Chloroflexota bacterium | reverse complement strand
TTGTGTGTCCCGGTCAACTCTGGGGCGAGCTCAGAGAGACTCCCCCGAGCAATTCGGCCGCCTCGCGCAGGTCCCGGGTCCCGAAGCCCTCAGTGAACTGGTCGTAGACCGCGCTCAGGGCGGCGCCATCGTCCAGCTCGCCACGACTCCGCCGCAAGCGGTACAACCGTATTTCGGCCTGAAGTTGGACCATCAACCCGCCCATGCGCCGCGCCAGCTCCAGGCTGCGGCGATACGACTCTTCCGCACCACCAGGGTCGCCCACGGCCATCAGCAGGTCGCCCTTCGCCAGACTGAAGAGGGCCGCCGGCGACAGCTCTTGGATGAGCGCGAGAATCTCGTCGAAGACGGCCAGCGCCTCAGCGACGCGTCCCGCGGCCGCGAGGCACGCGGCCTGCATGAAGCGCAGAAATGGCCAGAACACTGGGGGCGATCGCATCCCTTGGTATTGACCCATCCCTTCTTCGAGCTGCGTCAGACCTTCGGTCGGACGTCCGAGGAACGAGGTTGCAGCCCCAGCGAGGCTCGTGCCCAACGCTCGCCAGATCGGGAAATCATGATCGGCGACGAGCTTGAGCAGTTCGTCGGCGCGCGTTGCGGCACTCTGAGGTTCAGAGCGCCACAGGTGCAGCAACCCCGAGTGAAACAAGCCGTAGGCATGTGAGTAAGGATCGACCTGGGCCCCGAGTGCGACGGCGCGGTTGGCCCGCTCGACGCCGCGATCCGGAAAGCCGACGAACCACGAGACGAACCCGGACGCGGCGAGGCAGGACACGCGCGGGTCGGTGCCTGCGCGGAATCGACGCGCCCTATAGCGCGGGGACTCAAATGCCTTGATGCCCTGATCCAGTTGTTCCAGCGCTCGCCCGAGTGCACCGACGTTCATCAGGGAGTTGGCGACCATCAGGTGCCCGTCGAGACTCATTCCCGCATCGTCCTGGCTTTCGGCAAGCCGGAGGATTTGCTCGCCGATACGTGCCGCTGCCTCGAAATCGGCGCCGTACATGTAGAAGCGGGCGAGGTCTCGCAGGATCGGAAAGATCTGGGGATGGTCGCCCTGGCCTTCGAACAGCTGAAGCGCACGGCTGTAGGCCTCCTCCACCTCCCCCGTATAGCCCTTGATCGCCATCAGCGTTCGGGCGTGACTCGTACGTAGCGTGATCTCCTGGAGCGCTCGGTCGGGGCTGTTCGGAGAAGCCTCGAGGACATCGAGTAGTTCGGTCGTTACCTCATCCGCCGACTGATAGCGACCCTCTGCGTAGTACACGAGCAGCAGTCCCTCGACCAGGTGATTGAGCTCGTCAAGGTCCCGCGCGGCGACCCAATGACGCCAGGCGATACGGAGGTTCTCGATCTCGCCGGCCATGGCAACCACGGCGGCCTCGCCTTGCTGGCCAGTGGCGTCGGACAACTTGCGCTCGGCAAAGCGGCTGAAGTGCCACGCGTGTGCACGTTCGGCGGCCTCCCGGAGCCTGGGCCGTTCAGCCAGGCGTTCGCTGGCGTACTCGCGGATCGTCTCGAGCATTGCAAATTCGGTGTCGCCGCTGTCAGACGGTCGAAGGAGGCTCTTGTCGACCAGCGACGCGAGTGCCGCGAGTGGCGCCATGGCCGGCGCCTCTGGATCGTCGACGTCGTCCGCGATCCGTTCGACCGCCTCGACGCTGATACCCGAGAAGATCGAGAGGAACTCAAACATTCGCTGCTCGGACGGCTCCAGGAGCCGGTAGCTCCAATCGATCGTGGCGCGAAGAGTGTGCTGGCGGGCGGGCAGGTCCCGGGCCCCGGCATCGAGTGTCCCCAGCCGGCTGGCCAGCCGATCCCGGAGGGCCGCAGGCGAGAAGAGGTTCATCCGAGCGGTCGCGAGCTCGATCGCCAGCGGGAGCCCATCGACTCGCCGACAGATCTCGACGACAGCGGCGGCGTTGTCGTCGGTGAGGGCGAAACCAGGCCGCACAGCTCGAGCCCGCTCAACGAACAACTGGATCGCCTCGAAGTGGCTGAGCTCGTCCGCAGACTGGCGGGCTCCGACGGCTGTAGGCAGCGACAGCGGCGGTACGGGAACAAGTTGCTCGCCGCGAAGATGAAGGGCTTCGCGACTGGTGACCAGCAACTTCAGTCTTGGGCACGCCTCCATGAGCCCGGCCATTGCCCCGGCGGCGGTCGTCACCTGCTCGAAGTTGTCGAGGAGTAACAGCACGGGCTCGTGACGCAGTCGGGTCTTCAGAGTCTGCAGCAAGGGCTGCTCGCGGGTCTGGGTTACCCCGATGACCTGGCCGATGGCGGCAAGCGCTGATTCCACCTCACGGATCGGCGCGAGGTCGACGAAGAAGACACCCTCGGCCACGCGTTCGAGATGGTCGGCGGCCGCTCGCAGCGCGAGGCGCGTCTTGCCTGAACCACCTGGTCCGGTCAGCGTGACGAGACGGATCGGATCCGCCCGGAGCAGTTCGCCAATCTCCTGGAGCTCATGTTCTCGCCCGATGAACGCGGAGGCTGGCACTGGAAGGTTGCTAGGGCGGTAATCGAGCGTCCGAAGAGGAGGAAAATCCGCCGGGAGGTCCGTACCTGCGACCTGGAACAATCGCTCGGGGATGGTGAGGTCACGCAGGCGGTATTCGCCGAGCTCAACGAGTGACGCGCCTTCGGGAAGGTCATCCGTGCCTGCGGCGGACGCCGATGCCGAGACGAGGATCTGGCCGCCGTGCCCGGCGGCCATGATCCGAGCAGCCCGATGGACCTCGATCCCGACGTAGCCACTCCCCGCGACCTCGGCGGCTCCCGTGTGGACCGCCATCCGCACGCGGACGCGATTCCCGCCGGGCCAGTCGTGGGCTTCCAACCCGCGTTGAGCCTCAACGGCGCAAGCGATGGCGTCGGACGTCCTTGCGAAGGCAACGAAGAAGGAGTCGCCTTGGGTATCGACCTCGATACCCCGCCAGCGCTCAAAGCTGCTGCGCATGATCGCGCGTTGGTCAAGCAGGACCCGCGTGTAGGCCTCGCCCAACTCGTGGAGGAGACGCGTCGAGCCTTCGACATCCGTGAACAGGAACGCGACGATCCCACGCGGGAGATCGGGCCTCCCTTCCTCGGCATTGGACGGGCGCTGACCTACGGTGGGCATGTTGTGTCGTCCTGCCCTCTTTCGAGAAGGCCGCGGCTGACGCCCTGACATCGCAGTCGGAGCGAGCCGTTGGGCAAGAACCGTTGCCTCTTAGTGTAGGCGGTCCCCGCCTGCAGCCGGTTGCGAGCCGACGCCCATAGGCGCCGGCCCCTCGCTCAGAACAGGCGGTAGCCTTGGTCCAGCCCGGGTCATCGCAGATCTCCCAGAGAAGACGTCCCCGCGCGGTGGTCCTTCGATCGGAAGATTGAACCAATCGCACGTTCAGCCCGCCGTAGGGTATGAGGGGCATGGTGCCCAACCGACGAGGATGACGTGCGAGCGGACCTGATCGAGCGGGCACGACGAGGGGACCGAGAGGCCTTCGACGTCCTCATGCTTGAGGCGATCGATCGCTTGTACTCGATGGCCCGCCTGATCGCGCAGGACGCCGACATCGCAGAGGACGCCGTGCAGGAGTCCCTCGTTCGCTGCTGGCGCGACCTGCCGAGCCTGCGCAACGTCGAGCGCTTCGACCCGTGGCTGCATCGCCTGGTGCTGAACTCTGTGACCGAGGAATTCCGCAGGCGGCGGCGATTCGAGGCGACCATGCGGATCGTGCGCCTGGAGCCCAGCACCGCCGACGCATCGGGTGCCCTCGCTGACCGCGACGAGATCCAGCGCGCCTTCCGGGTGCTGTCCGTCGAACATCGAACGGTCGTTGTCCTCCACCACTACCTCGGGATGTCGGTGGCCGAGGTGGCCCGTAACGTCGGAATCCCGCCAGGAACAGCGAAGTCTCGCCTCCACTACGCCAACGCCGCCCTACGCGCAACGCTCGAAGCCGACGCGCGCGACAACCCGACCGGCAAGGCATCCGCATGAACGAACGAATCGATCCGGAAGTCCGCGTGGCGGGCTGGCTCACCGACGAGGCAGAAGCTCGCGCCCCCGAGCGACTCATCCACGCCGCGCGCGAGCAGGTCGCGACGACCCGCCAAATCGGCCGGGTCCGGACCCTCCGGCTTCGACTTCGGCCCCCGACGGTCATCACAAGGACTGACATCGCAGCCGCATGCGTCCTGGCCGTCGTGATTACGGCCGCTGCCTTGGGATCATTCCTCAACCAGGGGTCAGGGTCCAGCCCCTCGGGGTCCGCGTCGCCAACAACCCGCCCATCGCTGACGTCGCTGACGCCATACGCGTGTCCCTCGGCTGGCGGGTCTTGCCTCGGACCACTCCCGGCAGGCGCATTCGAGACCCATTCCTTCCTGCCGACGGTCGGATACCTGGTTCCGGTCGGATGGAGCAACACGCAAGACACTCGTGGACAGGTGGACCTCTCGTACTTGGCGGGCGGCGTTTACCGGTACCCGGACGGGACCAGCTTTCACGACGGAATCTCGATCTTCCGACGACCGGTGGCCGAATCTTCCGTCTCCAGGTCCCCAGTCAACGGAGTCGGCAAGACGGCGCGCGACCTCGCTCAGTGGCTCGACGGCCACGTTGACCTCGACGTGTCCGGCCTGACGCCAGTGAGCGTTGGCGGAGCCTCCGGGTATCGCATCAATGTTTCTGCCCCCACGGGGCCCCGAACGAGTCCGGATCATTGCACCGCCGACCACGGCGAGCCGAGGTGCGAGAGCCTCTTCATCAGCGACGACCCGGCGGCATCGTTCGGTTTCGGGATCGTCGGGCCCGAGAGCGCCATCGTCTACCTGCTCGACGCACCCTCGGGCGACACGGTCCTGGTTGTGATCGATGACGTCGACGGCGCCGATCGCGCAGAGCTCACCGCTGCGGCGATGCCGGTCGTCGAAAGCATCGTGTTCGCGCCCTGATGGAGGAGACCTTGATGCGACGGAACGTCTTACGTGTTGCGTACTCGGCGCTCGTGCTCATCCTCGTCGCGGCATGTGCCGAAGGCGTGGCGACGCCGGCATCGACTCCCTCGCAGTCGGCGAGAACAGCGGCCTCGCCCGCAGCCTCCACGTCGACACCGCCGGGCGTGGGCGCCCAGTCGGTCACCCCGACGACCACGGTCGCGCCGTCGGCGGAGGTGCTCGCGGGGCAGATCGTCTTTCACGACGACGGCGCTGCCGGGAGTCATCAGCAGATCTACATCGAGCGAGCCGATGGCTCCGATGTGCGACAACTGGTCATGTCCGACTTCGATGACTCCAAACCGCGGCTGTCGCCCGACGGCGGGACCGTCGCGTTCACTCGCTATGCCCCTGACTCGAGCAACATCTTCGTCGTCAGTGTCGATGGCACTGGCTTGCGGGAGGTCGACAAGGCCAGTTGCGTCAAACCGTGCGGCGGCGACGAAGACGTCGCCTGGTCGCCGGACGGGACCCAGTTCGCGGTGACGCGCGGGCTGTTCGATGCCTTTCCCCTCACACCGACCTCGACGCCGTACAACGTCGGGCTCTGGCTGATCCACGCCGACGGCAGCGGTGTCCACCAGATCACGCTCAAGGGTCGCATCTGCAACAAGGTCTGCCCGGGCGGCGCCCAGGACAACCGGGCCGCATGGTCACCCGACGGCAATCGCCTGGTCTTCACCCGCGATACGTACACGTCGCCTGAGAAGTTCGGCATCTTCACCATCGCTGCCGACGGCAGCGACCTGCGACGTGTCACTCCCGAGGGAATGAACGTCGACGATCCTGCCTGGTCGCCAGACGGGAGTCTCATCGCGTTCCAGTCCCCTCCGGAGGCGAACCAGGGGGGCGAGCAAAACATCTATACGATCCATCCTGACGGGACCGGTCTCAAGGAGCTGACCGCTCATCTCAGTTCGTCCCCGGACGGGAAACAGGGGACCAACCACGCGTGGTGGTCGCCCGACGGATCGAAGATCGTCTTCTCGCACAACCCCGGGATGAACGGCGTCGCCGATCTCTTCGTCATGAACCGCGACGGCAGTGATCTCCACGTGATCGCCGAGACGCCTCTCAACGAGAACGCGCCCGTCTGGGGGCGGGCTCCGACGCCATGAGGACCTGGGTTCGTGCGCGCCAGCCAGCTACCCTGCGAGGAGCGGCCCAGCGTCCCGCATATCCAATCTGACCGCCCGGCTAGCGCCAGCCGAGCTCCGGTGCGACGTACTTGAGGATGCTCTCGATGGCGTGAGCGTTGTAGTCGACGCCGAGCTGGTTCGGGACGGTCAGGAGCAGTGTGTCGGCGGCCTGGATCGCCGTGTCCCCGGCGAGCTCCTTGACGAGGACATCGGGCTCCGCGGCGTACGAACGCCCGAAGATCGCCTTGGTCTGCGCGTCGAGGTAGCCGACCTGATCGTTCGCCTGGTTGCCACGTCCGAAGTAGGCGCGGTCTCGATCTTCGACCAGGGCAAAGATGCTCCGACTGACCGACACGCGCGGCTCGCGCTGGTGCCCAGCCGCGGCCCACGCCTCCCGGAACAGGCGGATCTGCTCCGCCTGGAGCTCGTGGAACGGCACGCCGGCGTCCTCGGTCAGCAGCGTCGACGACATCAGGTTCATGCCCTGCTGCCCAGTCCATTCGGCGGTCGCGCGCGATCCGGCGCCCCACCAGATCCGGTCGCGGAGACCGGGCGAATGCGGCTCGGGGCGAAGCAGCCCGGGTGGGTTCNNAGGAAGACCTCGGCATGCTGGCGGGCCATGTCGGCATCGGTCTGACCCTCGCGTGGCACGTAGCCGAAGTGGCGGAAACCATCGATGACCTGCTCCGGCGAGCCGCGGCTGATCCCGAGCTGGAGGCGACCGCCCGCGATGAGGTCGGCGGCGCCGGCGTCCTCGACCATGTAGAGCGGGTTCTCGTAGCGCATGTCGATGACGGCCGTGCCGATCTCGATGCGCTTGGTTCGGGCGCCGATCGCCGCCAGGAGCGGGAACGGCGACGCCAGCTGCTGGGCGAAGTGGTGGACCCGGAAGTAGGCGCCGTCGGCACCCAGATCCTCGACGGCCTCGGCGAGCTCGATCGATTGGATCAGCGCATCCGACCCCGACCGCACCTGCGAGTAAGGCGAGGCCGACCAGTGCCCGAACGAGAGGAACCCGATCTTCTTCACCCGTGAATTCTACGGTCGATCGGCACCCGCCTGGAAGGCGCGGCTAGTTGGCGCCGACCACGTTGAAGGCCTGGTTGACGAAGACGTGGTGCGGCCAGTTGACGCCGATGTAGTGGACTTCGTACTCGCCCCGACGTTGACGAGGGCCTCCGCCGCCTACGCGAATACAGCCTTCCCCGAGAATACGCGCGCATGCAGGGCCTGGGACATATGGGCAGCGCGCTCGGCAAAACACTCATTTTTCACCAGGAGTTTTCTGGCCGAACCCGCGTGATCCTCGTCCCCGAGACCCTCGGTTTCTGACGCCAGCTGGCTGAGCCGATCTGTCCTCTGCATCACGACCACGAAGACTCCGAGGAGCGCGATCTGCAGAATCCGCCCCCCTGGTCGGTTCCCACGAGCGAACTCGGGTAGAACGCCGTGACGATCGGGAGGAGGACCAATAGGACGCGATCGGTACGGAGCCGCGTTTCGGTCAGAACGAGCGGCAGCGACCGCCGAACTGAGCAAAAGGAGCGCGTTGCGAACGTGCGATTCGGCCCGAGGATCAGCAGGGCCCCGACGAACAGGCTCAGGGCCGCCGCAGCGAGAGCAATCTCGAGCGGATGACGAATCCTCGGGCCACTCATCGTCCGATGCTGCCACGACGCCTTCAGTGCTCATAGCCGCGCATCGGACCCCGAGGCGACCGCCCGCCAGGGAGAGGCGCTGGCCGCCTACGTGGCCGGCGGGGTTCGATCGCCGCTGCAGCGAACCAGCTGGGAATCTCGCGGAGCACCGCCAAGCGCCATCTGGCCGACCTGCGGGCACGTTTCGGGCTCTCAACCGAGCAGCTCGTGTACGTCGGGCGGGGGATGGCTGGCTCGTGGTTGGGAGCCTTGCGGACCCACCGGCTGATCGTCGGTGAAAGCGAGCCCAACTGGAGGCTTGTGCCGGGCTGGATTCGGGTTGATCCTCATCCGATGAGGCGAGACACGGCGAGCCGCGGGGGTGGATGGGCCCGTCGCGGTCTGCACGTTCTGGCGGTCACGTTCAGCGTGGTCGCGCTCGCCTGCGCGGCTCAGCCTGGGCNNAAGACCTCCTGGTCGGCGAGCGAACCAGTCGAGGGCACGGCGAGCCTGTCGGTTGCCGCTCCGGTCGAGGTCGGCGGATCCGGCGACGGCCTCCTCGGCTTCAACTACGACGAGATCGGCGGCCTTGGTCGGCACATCGAGTTGGCCGAGACGCTCGACTGCGGGCCGTACCAGCTCGAACCTGGTCAGCCGGTGAGCGCGAGCCTCAAGAAGGCCGGAGGCTATGACCCTGCCGCGTCAGATGCGGACTTCTACGCCTCGTTCTTCGCCGATCCACTCGTCCACCTTCCGGCAGGCAACTGGACAATCACCGCCCTGGCCTCGTTCATCGACTTCTCGCAGGACACGGGATGCCATCTGCCCAATCACCAGCTGAGCGCCCCGATCACGGTCCATGTGCTGCCGTGACGAACCAAGGGCGTCGTTGGTTGACCCGATTCGGCAGCCTCATCGGTCTCGTCGTTGCCCTCATTGGTTGCGTGGCGCCAGCAGGCCAGTCAAGTCCGGCGCTCGATCAGGCCGATCCCCGCTTCGCTGCCTGCGGCGGTGCGACTGCTCCGGTCATCGCGGCCTTCCCGATGGCAGCAGCGCGCGATTTCCACGTTCACTTGCCCCACATGGGCATCTCGCCAGAGCTCGATGTCGCAGCACCGGCGTTCGTCGTGGTCTTCGCGGGGATGTGGCCGGGGTCCGACGGTGGGGCAGCGCCACCGCCGGGCACGACCTGGCCCCCACGTTCACTCGCCCCAGAAACGCACGACATCTGCATCTGGGTCGGTGATGCGGCAACCGGCTCGCGCAATGTCTACGAGGACGTAAGCACCGTGGGCATGGCGCCGTGAACCGCGGGCTCGCCAATGGCATCGGCGAAACGTAACGGGCGTTATGGCGAGGTCGCCGTGCTCCACGTGTCGATCGCGACCACGACGAGCATCACGAGGAAGATGACGAAGTACATTCGCAGGCGTGACCGAAGGCGCGCCTGCACGTGGCCCGCTCGCCGAGCGCGCTCGGAAGGCGACCCTGGTGTTGGCGGACTCGGCGAGTCCGGATCGCTCGTCACCCCGTGATCTCCGCGCTGCTCCGTGAAGTTCCTCGACATCAGCTGCCTCTGTCCAGATTAGGCCCAAGCCTACTGCTACGAACCTAGACCACCGATGACTCGGAGGGCTTGCGAGCCCCGCTAGGATAGGTAGCGGCCCTCGCTTTGCACGTCGACGGCGATCCCTTTTGGGGTTTGGCCAGATCGCGCCGAGCGGGGGTCTTCCGGCCGGCGCAACTCAAACGTCGCTGTCCGTCGATTCGGCGAAGCCACGATTGATGGCGGAACATATCGTCGTCGCCGATGACCAGTCTCGACCAGAACGTTTGTCCTTGACGTGGCGCCTGGCGTGCGGATAATGCGCGTTACTAACGCGAGTTAACGCCCCGTCGAAGCGTCATCGTCGGCGAGATCGATCAAGGGAGGGCTGGCGTGGCCAAGCGAAAATCCGACCGCGAGAAGAAGCAGGACGTCGAGCTCGCCGAGGTCTGGCCGGATCCACCGATCGAGACCGAGGGCGCGGCGGGGCCGACGATCAATGCGAAGGCGTACCGCAGGGTGCTCGCCGGCCAGCAGGTCGAGCTGGTCAAGCTCCAGGAGTGGGTCAAGGCGACCGGCCTCAAGGTCGTCATCCTCTTCGAGGGCCGGGACGCCGCCGGCAAGGGCGGTGCGATCAAGACGCTGATGCTGTCGCTAAACCCGCGCCACGCTCGCGTCGTCGCTCTGCCCGCCCCGACCGAGCGCGAGCGGACCCAGTGGTATTTCCAGCGCTATGTCGCCTACCTGCCGGCGGCCGGCGAGATGGTCTTCCTTGATCGGAGCTGGTACAACCGGGCNNATCACGATCATCAAGTACTGGTTCTCGGTCAGCGACGCTGAGCAGGAGCGCCGGTTCCGCGACCGGATCGACGATCCCCGTAAGCGCTGGAAGCTCAGCCCGATGGATCTCCAATCCCGCTCGCGCTGGGTCGAGTACTCCAAGGCCAAGGACGAGATGTTCGCCCACACCGATATCAAGCAGGCGCCCTGGTATGTGGTCAACGGCGACGACAAGAAGCGAGCTCGCCTCAACCTCATCAGGCATCTCCTGGGCCTGATTCCGTATCAGGACCTGACGCCCGAGCCGATCGTGCTCCCGCCGCGCCAACGCGACGACGGATATGTCCGGCCGCCGATTGGAGATCAGACGGTCATCCCCGAGTTCTACTGATCAGCGGACTCGCGGACGAACTCTACAGGGCTTAGTGCCAGCGCCGCTCCGCGCCGAGTGCGACCGCGACCGACAGCAGGGTCGCGCAAACGATCAGGACTCGATACCAGGTCTGTTTCCCCTTGAGGATCATCATGCGGCTCCTTGTAGCTTCGATCCCGAGCCATCATCGGGCTCAGGAGTAGAAGCTAGCCACGAAGAGGGGCCCCCACAATGACTCTTGCGGGGCGGACCTGGTGAACGGATGGCCTATGTGCGGATGTGCACCGCATGAGCGTCCGGTCGCGACCGGACGACGATCAGGTTAGCGGCGTCGACCGCGCCCGCGCTGACGAGTCGAGCGCTCGCTGGCCGGGCCCGGTCGAGCCATCCTTGCGAGAGGATGGGACCGGTTTGCGAAGGGTCCAAACCAGCGTGCCGGAGAGGCCGATGACGATCAGCAAGTCGCCCACGCTATAGACGTTCGCGAGTGGCAGGGGCTGGGGCACCACGAAGATGTCGGTGAGCGGCTGGAGAACGGGACTGGTCATGTCGATCGTGGTCACATACCCGGAGGGTGGCAACTGACCAGCCGCGCGGGCTGCCTCGGCCGCGACGGGCATGAAGCCGCCGTTGAGCACGATCACCAGTAGATTGCTCCCTCCGCCCAGGGCGATGACGGCGAGGCCGGGGATGCGCACATTGCGAAGAACACAGACCAGGACCGCGGCACAAGACAAGACATACAGAATCGGTGTGGCCGGGCCGAACACGTTCACCGCTGGAAGGAACAGGGCGAGCTGAAGAGCGAATCCGGCAATGGCTAGCCAGGTCCAGCGAAGATGGAGTCGGCCGAGCGCAGCCATTCGATCGGCGATCGCCTCGCCGAAGCCCCTCACGCGAAGCCCGAGGCGGCCCTCGAATGGCACCGGTGCGACTTCGTCGCGACGATGTTCGGCTCCGAACTCGAGTCCTCGAATGTGTCTTAGCGGGCTGGCGAGCAGCCAGGCCGCGCTCGCAATGCCGAGCAGCCCGCCGACGGCCAGAGTGGCGTATAGGCCGTAGACGGTGCCGATCCAACCACCGAGGAGCGCGCCGATCGGTAGCGTCCCCCAGTCAATGAGCCGGAAGACCGCATTAACCCGGCCGAGCGTGGCAAGCGGCGACCGGCTCTGGCGGAAGGCCCGGGCGTTGACGTTGAACAAGGGGATGGCCAGGGCCCCGAGGAAGCGGCCTGCGAACAGGAAGCCCAGTGCAGCAGGCCCACTCGCGAATGGCAGCAGGACCGTCGCGATGGCCCCCAGGACAGCGGACATCGTCAGCGTCGAGCCGATTCCAAAACGCCTGGTGACAGCGCCGACGGCCAGCGCTCCCACGACGAAGCCGATGTTGCTCACGCCAATGAGAATGCCGATCGAGGCCGCGTTCATCGCCAAATCGCGCGCCGCGAAAAGGATGAAAACAGCCATGATCGCCGAGCTCGCCAGGTTGAAGATTCCGGTAGAAATGGCCGTGTCGCGTAGAACGCGGTCACGGAGAACGATCCCGAATCCGACCCACGCGCCACCTCCGTGGGTGCGCCCCATTGGCGTTGGCTCGTCATCGTCGGCCTGCGGCTGTCCTGCGGTCTCCTGCCGCCGACTCAGTAGCCCTGGCGCGGTCCGCGCCTGGGCTGCACGCGATGCCCCAAGAAGCGCAACAGAAGCTGCCAGATACGAAAGGGCGTCGACGATCACGGCCACCGATCCCCCTAGCGCCCCGATCAGGCCGCCGGCAAGGCTCGGTCCAGCGGTCCGAGCCGCCGACTCCGATAGCTCGATCCTCTGATTCCCTTTGAGCAGATCGCCCGGCGCCAACAACTCAGGTACATAGCTCTGATAGGTGACGTCGAACAGGGCGCTGAGCAGCCCGACCCCGGCTGCCACCGCATAGAGCAGCGGTAGCGAAAGGGAGCCCAGTGCGGCACCGGCCGGAATGGCCAGGAGCAACCCCGCTCGGCCCAGGTTGCTGGCGATCAGAAGCCGACGGCGATCGACCCGATCGGCCAAGACGCCGGCCGGGACAGAGATCAGCAGATAGGCACCGGTTTCGACCGCGGCCAACAGGCCCATTTCGAACGCGTTGGCGCCCAGGCTGAGGGCGGCCAGCAGCGGAACGGCGACCAGGCTGACCTGGCTCCCGAACAGCGAGATCGTCTGGCTCCACAACAACCACGTGAAGGGTCCATTTCCTCGGTAGATGAACCGCTGAAGTGGCGCTGTCGTCACCCGGGCGGCCCTCCATCGCCAGGCGCCCTGGACGGTCGCAACCGATGAGTTGGAGCGCCGCGGTCGACAGCTGCGAGGGCTGGATCGTGAATCCTCATCGAGCGCTCGATCGCCCCCGCCGTGAATAGCAGCAGAAAGGCATCGACGACCACCGGGTCCCATTGCCTACCCCGTCCGGCTCTCAGGCGCTCGACCGCATCTGACGCCGACAGGGCCGATCTGTAGGGTCGATCGGAGGTCATCGCATCGAAGGCATCTGCCACAGCCACGACGCGGGCGCCGTACGGGATCGCGTCGCCGGCCAACCCTTCGGGATAGCCCGAGCCATCGAAGCTCTCGTGATGGTGACGGACGATCGCTGCGCCTTCGTGGAAGAGATCGAACTGGTTGAGGATTCGAGGCCCGATCTCGGTGTGGAGGCGCATGATCGCGAATTCGGCGGGCGTGAGGGGGCCCGGTTTCAGGAGGACCCGGTCGGGAACGCCGATCTTGCCCAGGTCGTGCACTGCGGCCGCTTGCTCGATCACCTCGAGCTGGTCCTCAGCCAGCCCGAGCTCCTTGCCCAGGGCGAGCGAATAGGCGGCCACTCGTTCGGAGTGGTGGTACGTGGTTGCGTCCCTGTCGTCGACGATATCAGCGAGGGATCGCACAGCCGAGCGCGTCTCGACCTCGAGCCGGTGACTGTGCTTGAAGGAACGACTCACAACCGCAGCGGGCAGCACGAGCAGGGTTGCCAGCAGCGGCTCGACAGTCCAGATGAGCGCGGCAAACGCGCCGACGCTCGCGGCACCCGCGTCGTTGAGGACGGTGCCCCGCGTGTTGGCGCGTAGGACGTGGGTGATGCTCCGCCCGGACGTGATCGCAAAGACGATGCTCGTGAGGACCAGATTGACGGCGTGATAGGTGAGACCTACGACCAGGAAAGCGGGTAGCAGAACGACCTGTGGTCCTCCAGAACTCCGGATGGCCCAGATGTCACCGGTGAATCCGAGGGCTAGCGAGCAGAGGGACGAGGTGACGAGCATGCCGCCCACGTTGAAAGCGAGCTTCGGCACGGGAGCTCGGCGAACGGCCTCCTCAACGAAGACTGAAGCTCCGACGGAGATGGCTGCGAAGGGCGCCGGGACGAGGAGGATCGTCGCGATGTGGGCGATTGTCGCGACGGTGATACTGCCGCTGTTCGGGAGAGGGACGCTCACGAACTCGAGGAGGATCGCGACCGCTGTGAGGATCATGAACGCGGGAAGCCAATGTTCGGTTGAGGTCGTCCACCTGGCGGGAATCACAAGCGACACGATCCCTGCGAGGCACACGCAACCGACGAACGATCCAACCTTGAGCGCCTGCTTGTTTTCTTTCGGGGCGCGCATCCAGCGGTTGGCTGTAGCCGGCGTATTGCGGGCTGCAGCCCGGCCAAGATTCATCGATGAGTTCATCCGAGTATTGAGCCGTGGAGTGCTGCATTTACGCACTCGAGAGACCCGAGCGCTAGAGGACGATGGTCCTGAACGCCGACGATCAAAGGCGGCGTCCTGTTCGCACGGGCCGCTGAGCGTCAGCTCAATGCCGCGGGCGTCGTCACGATCTCGCTATGCTGGCGGGACTGCGCTCGGATGCGACGACCAGAGCTGCCTGACTGCAGCCGTCGGGCCTTCGCTAAGGCTTATCGGGTGTACGGACCGCGCGGGCCCGCGCCTCGAGTAGTGCTACTGCGAAGGCTCGCAGCTCCTTGTATCCGGAACCCTCAGCGTTGGCGACCTCGAGCGCGACCTCGGGCTCATCGACGTTCACCGCAATGGACCGGGCTTGGCGTTCACCGTCATGATCTCCTGTGAATGACGACGTAACGCGGACTGCTCGGACGTCTGCCCAGGGCAACACCACGATGGTCGTCGTGAACACGTCCTCATCTTTGACGATGTCGACGGTGACGCGGGCAATGCCAGTGGCCGACACGACGAAGAACGGCCACGATCCGGGCGCCCCCAGGGCCAGCTTCTCTCGGTCGGGAACGTAGGACGCATCAGGGTCGATGCCGACCTCGGCGAGGGCAGCGTTCAGCGACGCGATGAGTTCCGCGTGGATAGGCAGCGCTTTGTCGAGCCCTTTGGCCATCTGATCCCTGGCTTTAGGCCGTGCATTCGATTCTGCCTCGCCCCAGGACGAAACACACCATGGGGACGATGACGGTTGGAGTCGCCACTTGGGATGAGGTTCCTAACCTGGTTCGACCTTGGGGCCCTGGACATGCCCTGTCATGACGCGGTCGTCATGCGCCGCCAGGCTCGGAGGTCTGTGGCCCGCAAGAATGAGGCGAGAGCGTGATCAGGGCACCAGGTCGCGGATCTGGCGTGCATCTGTAACGGTCCAGCCTTCCCAAGCCGGCCATTGGCAATGCCGGGAGTCCATCGTCATCATCCCCGGCGTTGGGAGTTGCCCACAGACCAGGAGTTCTCGATGTCCTCACGTTCGAGCAACCGCGAATCCATCGCGACCCAATTGGGGCGCCGACGGCGCCCGCGCTGGCCGTTCGCGGCCCCCCACGACCCGTCCGCAACAAACGACTCGTTGTCATCGTGAGGATCACACGGCTAGCCCGTGTAGCCCGGCTGGCGACGCTGCCCGAGACCCGAGGCTTGATCCTCGCAGCAGTCCGGTCGGCAACCATCCGCGCTGGACTTCAGAGAGCTCGCCACGATCGAGCTGGCCTCGTTCGTGACCTGATCAACCCAAGGGCCGTTCGAGGCGGGGTCGTGCGTGCTGTCCGGCACCCGGCTGTCCAGGAGCTTGTCAACGCCGGCCTTCTTTTTCTCCCGGGACGGTACATCCCGCTCGGATGGGCGGCGAGCTGGGCAAGCCGACGGCTATGGCATCGGGCGAAGAACGTTTCTCCCATGATCCGTCACCGCGGAGCGGAATTGGCGCCTGGCTTTGCGCTGGGCTCCCCGGGGTCAGGACCGGGCAACCATTGACGGACTCGCAATGAGGACCAAGGGCAGCGGACCTCCTGCGGGCGGCGTCGAGCGAGCCGCGAAGTACCGGTCCCCGGGAGCATCCTCCAGAACGCGATCAAGTGTTGCGTCGGTCAAGCCTGCTCCCCTGGTAGTCAGCGCCCGTCTCTTCGACGCAGATCGGACTGATCGCGAGATTGAGCTTGGACCGAAGTCCGTGGAGACCCTCACCGATCGGCAGCTGCTGTGGGTCGACCTGGAGGGTGGCCAGGAGGCGGCCGAGCGAAGCCAACTTCTGACCTGGCTACCCTTCGACAAGTCTGCGGTCGAGCGAATATGGGCGTCGCCGCCAACGCCGCGCCTGTCGGTCCACGGCGACTATTTTCTCGCCCGACTCCTGGTCCTGCGTCCCGCAGGTGGCCGCGATGAGTCGGTCGTCCTGGATCTGGCTGTGGGTAAGAACGTCGTCCTGACTGCCCACCGCGAGCCGGTCGATTTCCTGGTTGAGATCGACAGGCGAATCACGGCGGACACCAGCCTCGGGGACATCGACTCGGCGGACTTCGCCACGGTCTTGATGGATGGGCTCATCACAAGCTACCTCGAACTGACCGACGAGATCCTGGCTCGCGTTGATGAGCTCGACGCCGATGCGCTCCAATCGGCCGGCCGGAACGACCTGCTCGAGGACATGGTCGCCCTGCGCCACCGGATCGCCTTAATCCGCCGCGTCCTCGTGGCTCATCGCTCGGTCATGGTATCGATGGCTGGTGCCGACTTCGGGGCTCTGAACGAACCAGGTGCCGCTCCTCGGTTCGCTGCCGCGACCGATCGATTCGATGGCGCGATCGACGCGATCGACGCCGCACGCGAGGCGCTGCTCGGTACGTTCGACATCCATATGTCGCGTACCGCCCAGCGGACCAACGATGTCATGAAGATCCTTACGATCGCGTCGGTCCTCCTCCTGCCGACCGGGGTGATCGCCGGATTCATGGGGATGAACACGAAGCCGCCATTCTCGAACGACGACCCGACGGCCTTCTGGATCGTGGTCGTTTTGATCGCCACGATCGCAGTCGCTACACTCGGCGTCTTCCGCGTCCGTCGCTGGCTCTAGGGCATCCGCTAACCCGAACCGAGCGTCACGACGTCGGTTTCAAGCGTTCGTATCGTGACCCTGAAGGAGGGTTCGTGCCAGGTCCCTCGCTCGTGCTTGGTCCGCTCCTGCGCCACGTGGGCGCCCGGGATGCGACGATCTGGGTCGAGGCGAGCGCGGCCTGTCGGGTCGAGGTATGGTCGGACGCGGGCAACGCGGCGGCGGCTACATTCGCAGTCGCCGGGCACCACTATGCCATTGTCGTCCTGTCCGGTCTTGAGCCTGGCAGGAGTGCGGCGTACGAGGTCCGCCTGGGGGGCGTGCAAGCCTGGCCACTGCCCGGCTCACCCTATCCTCCCAGTCTGATCCGCACGATCGACCCAGGTCGGCCTGTTCGGCTGATGTTCGGCTCCTGTCGCTCGCCGGCTGCAGTCAGGGTGAAGGACCCGACTGGGTCTGGGCACGATGTGCTCGGCGCCTACGCCCGGCGCATTGCTGGGCTACCGGCTCAAGATTGGCCCGAAGCTCTACTGATGCTCGGGGACCAGGTCTACGCCGACGAGACCTCGCCTGCCACGCAGCGCTTCATCAGTGCTCGACGGGACGTCAACCGGCCGCCCTACTCGCAGGTGGCGAACTTTGAGGAGTACACCCACCTGTACGCCGAAGCCTGGGGGGACCCCGACGTGCGCTGGCTCCTCTCGACAATGCCAACGTCGATGATCTTCGATGACCACGACGTTCTCGATGACTGGAACACGTCGGCGGCTTGGCGCAGCGAGATGCAGGCAACCACCTGGTGGGAGGACCGGATCACCGGCGCGTTCATGTCGTACTGGATCTACCAGCATCTTGGCAATCTCTCGCCGGAGGGCCTCGAGGCCGACGAGATGTACCGCCTGGTCCAAGAAGCTCCGGACGGGGAGGCCGCGCTCAGGGCATTCGCGCAGCGGGCCGACAGCGAGGCCGACGGTGGCAAAGGGACGATGTGGTCGTACCGGCGCGACTATGGCCCGGTCCGCGTCCTCGTGATCGATTCGCGAGCCGGGCGCGTGCTCATTGAGGGGCATCGTTCGATGGTTGGGGAGGCAGAGTTCGCCTGGATCGAGAGTCAAGTGGAGGGCGGCGGCTTCGAGCACTTGATCATCGGGACCTCCGTGCCCTGGCTCCTGCCCCGAGCGCTCCACGACATCGAATCGTTTGACGAAGCGATCACGGCGGGATCGCGGGGGCGCAGCGCGGCGCGCGTTGGCGAGAAACTGCGGCGGGCGGTCGATCTCGAACACTGGGCCGCATTTCGTTCGTCCTTCGATCGACTTGCTCGTCTCATTGTTCGGGTCGGGACAGGCGCTCATGGCGGGCCGCCTCCGGCCACGATCTGCGTTCTGTCTGGTGACGTCCATCACACGTACGTATCAGAAGCGACGTTTCCCGAGGTCGTGGCGGCGCGGATCTTCCAGCTCACGTGTTCCCCATTTCACAACTCGATCCCACTCCCGATGCGGCTCGTCTTCATCCTCGGCTGGAGCCGCTACGCACACCGGCTGACCCGCTGGCTCGCCCGTCTTGGTCGAGTGCCCGAACTGGCCTTCAGGTGGGACACGACCGCCGGCCCATTCTTCGGCAATCACCTTGGGCTGCTGACACTCGACGGGCGAACGGCCGAGTTCGCCTTGAAGAAGTCAGCCTTTGATGGTCCGACAACCCGCGCGGCACCAGTGCCGGAAGCGTCGCGCGATCTGACGGCCCTGGCAAGGAATCAGACGCGCTGAACGGGGCGCGGTCAGCACTGACGGTCACTCCCACGTGCTGGTTCGAGTTGGACTCAGGTGTCCGCCATCCATCCTCGGCGCGATATGAAGTCGCAACGGTAGCGGCCCAAACCCTGGGAGTTCTGCAACTGGTGGACTGGCACNNGTCGGCTGGGATCTCGGCTCGGGAGCTCGGCTACTTTGAGCCAGCTCCGTTGACCGGGCCCAGCAAGAGGCGAGACAAGCCATGATCATCTTCAGTGGGCTGTTCACCGCCTTCGGGCGGCTGATCGGCGCCGTCGCCACGATGACCGTTGCGTGGGCGACGATCCTGCTCTTTGGGCGAATCCCTCAGTCGAAGCAGACGCTACTGTCGTTTATCACGCTCGGCTCGCTGGCCTGGATCGCGACTCTCGCTGGCGTCCTCGTTCCGACTGTCGGCAGTTTCCTGCTCGCCGCCGTCCCGCGGGCGTCTTTCATCGAGGACGTGTGGCTCCGCTTGATCATGCTCGGGTTAGCCGTCTTCCTGCCCCTCGCGATCGGATTCGCGACCATTGCGTTCACGGAGAATCCGCCGGTGGGCCGGGCCCGGGTTACACGGCTCCTCCTTGGCTATCCATATGCCGCGGTCTATGCCCTCACGATCATCTCTCTCGCGGCCTGGGGGCTCGAGCGCAAGATCCGCAGCCTGCAGCACGGCTGGGATAGCGTGCACATTCCGATGATCGTCAAGGCTGGCCGTTACGACGCCGTCGTGACCGACCTCGAGTCGGCTCTTCACGAAGCGGATCTCGCTGTTGCTCGGAAGTCCGCCTCGGGCTGGTTCGAGGTGCCGCCCCGGCTGCTTGCCGCCGTCGGTGGTGACCCCGTCAAGGATTTGATCCCGACCGAGCTCGTCGGGTTCGAGACCGATGGTCTCCAGATCCTCGTCTACCCGTCGGATGTCGCGCTGCTCGGACGCAAGGAGCTCGTCTCCCAGGCGCGTGCTGCGGTTGCGAGGTGCTTGACGTCCGCTGACGCCTACCTCACTTCGGCCAAGGAGTCGCAGCAGATCGAAGACCAACTCGCGGAGATCGCGCGTAAACCGAGGGTCGTCGCGGCGGACTTCCGGGCGATCGACGAGCTTCTCACGATGCTCGTCGCGCCCTACGACGAATGGGAGACCCTGTATCGACTCAGGCTTCAGGTCGAACAAGAGCGACGTCTTCCTGATTCCACCACGCCGGCTGACGGCTCGTGATGTCGCGCTCAAGACAGCCGAACGACGTTGTTGCACGATTGCAAGGCCGCTGGCGCCCCCGAGTGGGGCCCCGTGACGTCACCGTACGCTAGTCTGCTGGCACGATGACACCTGACCAAGACGAGACCCAGCTAACCGGCGGCCCTCCGATCGCTGACAATCCCCGCGCCGAGCACTCACTCGCAGGCCAGTCCTCGACCGTTGCCCTACTCGTCATCGCGCTCCTGAGCATCGTCGGCTTGATCCTCCTGACGGTTGCTGTGGCGAGGAGCGTCGTCTTCCCATTCGATCAACCGCTGCTCAGCCTGATCCACGGGTGGGATGGCACGCCAGTCGTCTGGAACACGATCTCGCAGGGTGCGAATATTCCGCTGATTGTCGTCGGGTTGGGGTTCGTGCTGTGGCTCTTCTTCACGAACCGCCGGCGCGAAGCGCTTGTGGTGGTCCTCATGCTGGTGGCGGTAACCGCCGGCAGCGAGGGGGTCAAGCAACTCGTTGGGCGACCACGGCCCTCGGGCAACGGCGATGGGATCCCCGGAGTCGTCTTCAGCTACCCATCGGGACACGTCCTCGAGGTCCTGACGATCCTGGGCAGCATCGCCCTCCGAGCTTGGCGTAGCTCGAAGCGATTAGCGCTGCGCGCGGCCCTCGTCGCCCTCGTCGCCCTCGACGTCGTGCTCGTCGCCATCGCTCGGATTGCGCTCGCCGAGCACTACCCGACGGATGTCCTCGCTGGGTTCCTGGGAGGGATCGGCGCGCTGGCGGTCTATGCCTTGCTGACCCGGCCGGGCGGTTGGGCACATCAGACGGGGGCTGACTCGGATGACGCTCGGAGCTCGAATCAACGATCGGAGGTGACGCTCCCGCGCCCTCGGTCAGCCGAGGATCTCGCGGGCGGCGGCGCAGTATGACGAATTCGCAGGAGAAGTTCTCGCCCGACATCGATTCTGATCGCGACCCCATCCCGCCGAGTGAACCCAAACCCAATGTTGAGCCCGGTCCCCTGGGCAAGCTTGACCCGGTCAATCC
>PNAZ01000152.1:2427-3377 GCA_003169655.1 Chloroflexota bacterium | reverse complement strand
GTCGATCGCCGGCTACGTCCGCGGCCTGAAGGCGTTCGGCAACTGGTGCGCCGCCGAGGAGCTCGCCGCGGCCGCTGGCTTCCGCGGGCTTCGCCGACCGAAGGTGAGGTCAGCAACCACGGCCCCCCTCGCAGGGGCGGGTGCTATCGGCGAGCACATCGAAGATCTCGCCGCCTTGCTCCGAGTCGCCCGGGAGTTGTCGAGCTCGGAAGCGGCCCAGGAGAGTCGGAGGGCGATCTGTCGGGCCGCCCGACAGTTATCTGATGGCGAATTCGCCCATGTATTCGAGCTCGGCCCAGGTGGCAAGACACTAATCCTGACGGCCGCCGACGGGAGTGGCATCGATACCCTCGAGCTATCGCTCACCGATCGACGTTCGCTCGTGTCGGATTCCTTCTTATCTGGTCAACCGTTGTTCTCGGGTGACGTGCTCGCCGATGACCGGGTCGACAAGGAGGCGGCTGGCCGGGTCGGGATCCGTGCGGGCTGTTTCCAGCCAATCATCCGTGAAGGTCGTCCGATCGGGGTCCTCGTTGTCGGCTGGCGGACTCGGNNCGGATCGAGGTTCTCTCGCCGCGGGTCGCTTCACTGGTGGCCGCTGTGCTCGAGCGTGCCGATCTGATCGCCCGGCTCGTCGAACTCGCCCGGACGGACGCGCTCACCGGACTCTCCAATCGCCGAGCGCTCGATGAGTTTCTCGGGCTAGTTCTACCTGACTGTGAGGTTTCAGCTGGCTTGCGGACGATCGAGCGTCTGCAACGCAAGGTTCCAGCCGACCAGACGTTCTCAGCCGGTATCGCGGCTCGCCTGCCCGGAGAGTGTGCTGCGGACTTGCTTCAACGGGCCGACGCCGCGATGTATTTGGCGAAGGGCTCGGGGCGAAATCGGACGGTTATTGCCCAGGCTTCGAGCCCAGCAGCGGACGTGCGCGACCCACGACCTGTCTGATT
>PNAZ01000152.1:0-2413 GCA_003169655.1 Chloroflexota bacterium | reverse complement strand
TGGATAACCATTGACGCCGGGTCTACGATGCGCGTGTCTGTTCGCAGAGCGCCCCAAAGTTCGCAGCGTGAACACGCATACTCAGAGCGCACGCGAAGTCGGCGGGCTGCGATGTTTAGTTGGAGCAGGAGGGTACGGCCGAATGGGCTCGTCGTTCATCCAGGACTGGCGCAACTACGTCACCAAGCACCGGCTGCTCGTGGCCGTCGTGGCGGGTCTAGTGGCCACGCACGTGACCACCAACCTGGGCATGTGGTATCACGGCATCGGCCTACCGGACCTGAACTTCAACTACCTGAACGGGCTGCTCGTGTTCGGCAACTCCGCCCAGGCGACGACGGGGATGTCGGATCCGGTCATCCTGACCGCCTTCGGCGGGCTGGTGCACTACGCCCAGGGCGTCAGTTTCGCGATCATCTTTGCCTTCGGGATCAGCCCGTTACTGCCAATCGCGAACACCTTCCGGGGCAACTTCGTCAAGGCGATCATCTGGAGCCTGATCCTGGGTACGTTGAGTGCGGTTTGGTGGATCAATCTGTTCCCGAACCTCGCGGGGCCGGGTAAGGATGCCGGGATCTTCATGAGCAACATGGGTCCCGACGCCTGGAAGTGGCTGGTGGCGGTGTACCTGTGGCACTTCGTTTATGGGCTGAACCTGGGCGCCCTGTACCAGCCGAACGAGACCCCGGCGGCAGTCGAGGTCTCGGCCTGAACCATCGAGTCTAGCCATGGCCGGCTTCCCGGGTGGGGGCCGGCCATCGCCGAGCTCAGATGGTGAGGACGACCTTGCCGAATGGCCGGTCCTCGATCAGCCGCCGCGTCGCCTCGGCGGCTTCGGCGAGTGGATAGGTCCGATCGATGGCAGGCTTTACCCGGCCGTCAGCGAGCATCGGCAGGATCGTCGACCACGCCGCGCCGAAGGCTTCGGGGGATTGGAAGTAGATGTTGAAGCCCTGGATGCTTGTCGACCCGCCGGCACCCTTGGCACTCCAGATGAGCGTAAGTGAGTCGACCGCCAGGCTGGTCCCACCGGGGTAGCCCATCTGCAGAACTCGGCCGCCGGGCACGACCGACTTGAGCGCCTCGCCGGTGATCTCGCCGCCGATCGAATCGAGGGCGACATCCACGCCCTTGCCGTCGGTCAGCCGCATGACCCCCGCGCTCAGCGATTCCTGGGACAGGTCGAGCACGTCGGTGTAGCCCAACGTCCGGGCATGCTCGGCCTTCTCGGTGCGACCCGCCGACGTGATGATCCGCCCGGCGCCCTGTGCTCGCGCCAGCTGGATCGCCGCATTGCCGACTGAACCGCCGACACCCGGGATCAGGAGGGTCATCCCGGGCGTGAGGCCGATCCCCTCGACCAGGGCGAGCTGGGCAGCGAGGTAGGCAACCGGCACCGCTGCGGCCTCGACATCAGTCAGATTGTCGGGCACGCGGACGGCCTCCGTCGGCCCGGCCGTGACGTACTCCTGCCAGGTGCCCGGCCGGGCGAACCCGTACGTGCCGACGACCATCACCCGGCTGCCCGCGGGCAGCGATTCGGTCCCCTGGCCCTCAACGACCCCAGCGCCTTCGTTGCCCTGGATCATGCCTGGGGGAACCTGGGCCACCCAGCCCCGACGGCAGGTGTTGTCGAATGCGTTCACAGCAGAAGCGGCGAGCTTGACCAGGACCTCGCCATCGGCCGGTTCGGGCCTGGGAACATCAACAACCTTGAGGACGCCGTAGTCGCCGTATTCGTCGAATCGCACAGCCCGCATCTATCCGTCCTCTCAGGTCTTCAGCGTGTTCGCAGTGCGTACGAGGGGCGCCCAGCGAACGAACCCGAGTATAGGCCGAGCGGCGGGCCGGCGACCCGACCGACCGGCTCTGAACGGCTGTCCTAGCCGGCCCGAGGCGTACTTGCGCGAAAGCCGTCCAGCGTTGTCGGGCCGGGCTTGTCCACCTCGCCGAGCAGCTCGCGACGGGCTTTCTCGATGTCGGCCTCGTATTTCAGGAGGACGTGGATCGTGCCCGGCGCGTCCGCCGGACCGATTGACTCGGTGCCCAGCAGGAGGAGCGTCCGGGCCCAGTCGATCGTCTCGGAGATGGACGGTGGTTTCTTGAGGTCCAGGGCGCGGATCGACCGGACGAGCTGGCTGACCTGGTCCGCCAGGCTGACCGAGAGTCCGGCGACCCGGGTAAGCAGGATCTCGCGTTCTCTCTCCACGCTCGGGTAGTCGAGCGGCAGGAACAGGCAGCGCCGCTTGAGCGCCTCAGACAGGTCGCGGGTGTTGTTGGAGGTCAGGAAGACCAGCGGCCGACGCTTGGCGACGATCGTCCCGAGCTCTGGAATCGTGACCTGGAAATCGGCCAGGACCTCGAGCATCAGGGCTTCCGCCTCGACCTCGAGCCGGTCGATCTCATCGATCAG
>PNAZ01000068.1:1836-5231 GCA_003169655.1 Chloroflexota bacterium | reverse complement strand
TGGTCCATGAACTGGGAGAGCTGGCTGCCGCCGAAGAACTCCTTCATCGCGGCCACGACCGGCCGGATGTTGATCAGGGCGTTGGGCGTGGCCTTGTCGATCTCCTGGATCGTCATCCGCTCGCGGACGACGCGCTCCATCCGGAGGAGGCCGATCCGGAACGCGTTCTGGATCAGCTCGCCGTTGGCCCGGATCCGGCGATTGCCGAGGTGGTCGATGTCATCGGCGCCCCAGCGCTGCTCGGAGGGCGCCTTGGCGGCCTCGATGTTGAGCTCGATCAGATGGCCCACGATCGCGGCGATGTCCTCGCGGGTGATCGTCCGCTCCTCGCGCTGGAGCTCGATCCCCATCCGGTGGGTGACCGCGTCGAGCTTCTTGTTGAACTTGTAGCGGCCGACCCGGCCGAGGTCGTAGCGGCGGAAGTTGAAGAACAGGCTCTCGACCAGCTGGCGGGCGTTGTCGCCGGTCGGCGGATCGCCCGGCCGGAGCTTCTTGTAGACCTCGATCAGCGCTTCGTGCTGGTTCTTGGTCAGGTCCTTGTCGAGGGTCGAGCTGACGTACGGATGGTCCGGGTCAGTGTCCACGTTGGTGAACAGCCCGGCGATCTCCTCGTTCGTCTCGAAGCCCACCGCCCGGAGCAGGGTGGTCGCCGCGATCTTGCGCTTGCGATCGACCTTGACCGAGAGGAGGTCCTTGTTGCTCGTCTCGAACTCGAGCCACGCCCCGCGGTTCGGGATGACCTTGGCGCTGAACAGGGTCCGGCCGCTGGTCGGATCCTCGGTCGCGCTGTAGTAGACGCCCGGCGAGCGGACGAGCTGGCTGACCACGACCCGCTCCGCGCCGTTGATGATGAACGTGCCCTGGTCGGTCATGACCGGGAAGTCGCCCATGTACACGCGCTGGCGCTGGATCTCGCCTGTCTCCTTGATCAGGAGCTCGACGTTGACGTACAGCGGCTGGCTGTAGGTCAGGTCCTTGGCCCGGCACTCGAGCTCGGTGTACTTCGGAATCCCGAACTCGTAGTCCAGGAACTGGAGCTCCATCACCTTGCCGGTGAAGTCCTTGATCGGGCTGATCTCGTCGAACAGCTCCCGGAGCCCATTGGCGATGAACCAGCGGAACGAATCCAGCTGCAGCTCGATCAGGTTCGGGATGGGCAGGACCTCGGGGATCCGCGCGTACGAGGTGCGCGCCGAGGCCTTCGTCGCCCGGGGCGACGAATCAGCAGACAGCATGAATCGCTCCTATCGGAGGAGGATGGGGAAAAGGGGGAAGGCGAGGATCACAGAAAGAGTAGCATACCGCGATTCGGCGCCATGTCAAACAGGGCGGCGACGACGTTCGCCACCACCCGATCGTCCCGGGCGGGTCGATCCAGTCGGTCGGGGTCCCTCGTCCCCAGCCCGACCGGATGATCGCCCGGCGCGGCCTACTTGATCTCGACCTTGGCCCCGACCTCCTCGAGGGCGGCCTTGATCTTGTCGGCCTCCTCGCGGGTGACACCCTCCTTGACCGCCTTGGGCGAGGCGTCGACGAGGTCCTTGGCCTCCTTGAGGCCGAGGGCGGTCAGCTCACGGACAACCTTGATGACCGGGATCTTGTTGGGGCCGATCTCGGTCAGGGTGGCGGTGAACTCGGTCTGCTCCTCGACGACCACCTCGGCCGCGGCGACCGGGGCGCTGGCGGCGGCTGCCGCGGCGGGGGCCGCGGCGGTCACGCCGAACTTGTCCTCGAAGGCCTTCTTGAGATCGGACAGCTCGAGGACGGTCATGCTCCCGATCGCGTCGAGGATCTGGTCTGCGCTAATCGTGGCCATTGGATCATTCTCCCTGTGGTGGGTCGGCACGGCTCGCTCGGCCGCGCGGGTGATGGACGAGGTGAGCTAGGCGGCCCCGCCGCGTTGCTCGATCAGGGCGGCCAGGCCGCCGGCGAGATCACGAAGTGGTGCGGCCAGCAGGCCGGCCATGTTGGCCATCGGCGCGGCGAATGCCCCGGCCAGCTGGGCCAGGAGGACGTCGCGCGGGGGCAGCGCCGCCAGGCGGGTCAGCCCGTTGGCATCGATCGAGCGGTTGCCCAGGACGGCGCCCTTGAGCTTGATCACCTTGTACGGCTTGGTCGCGTCGATGACCGCCTTGGCCACCGCGCTCTCGTCGCCGGATCCGAACGCGATCGCGCTCGGGCCGGTGAGCATGGGCGACAGGGCTTCGAGCCCGGCATCGTTGGCGGCGATCCGCATCAGCCGGTTCTTGACCACCCGATAGCTCACGTTGGACTTGCGCAGGGCGCGCCGGACCTCGGCCAGCTCGCTCACGCTGAGGCCGCGATATTCGGAGACGATGAGCGTCGGGTTGCGCGAAAGCTCCTCCCGCAGCTCGGCCACGGTCTCCCGTTTGGCCTCGGTCGGCATGGATACCTCCGATGTTCTGGCGCGCAGCCGGCGCGCGGCGGGTGGTGCGGACCCAGCCCGTGGGCGGGTCTGCCCCTGCGACGGTCCAATCGCGTCTGCAGGGGCCGACGCACTCCCCGCGAAGGGAGGCTCGTCCTGCCTTGGCGTGCTCGCCGGCGTCCCCGGGCCGGTCGTTCCGGCACCGATCCGTTCGGCGGTTCAAGCCCCGACCGTTGCCCAGCGCCGCTCGGCGATGGTGGCACGGTCCGCGAGCGCAGGCTGTCTTGGGCGTCCGTCGTTGTTCAGTTGTCAGGCGACGCGCCCCGATCTCGCGATCGGGACCGCCACCGCGTGTGGTCAGGCGGGCCGGCGGTCAGGCCGCGGCGGCAGCCGCCAGGAGGGCCGGTACGTCGACCCGGATTCCGGGGCCCATCGTACTGGCAATCGTCAGGCCCTGGAGATAGTGGCCCTTGGCGCCGGCCGGCTTGGCCCGGTTGATCGCGTCGATCAGGGTCGCCAGGTTCTCGCCCAGCTGCTCGCTGCTGAAGGCGGCCTTGCCGAAGGGGACGTGGATGATCCCGCCCTTGTCGACCTTGAACTCGACCCGACCGGCCTTGACCTCGCGCAGGGCGCGCTCGATGTCGAAGGTGATCGTGCCCGACTTGGGGTTCGGCATCAGACCCCGCCGGCCGAGGATCTTGCCCAGCCGGCCGACCATGCCCATCGTGTCCGGGGTGGCCAGGGCGACGTCGAACTCGAGCCAGCCCGCCTCGATCTTCTTGACCAGGTCCTCGGCACCCACCTCGTCGGCTCCACCGCGGAGCGCCTCCTGGGCCTTCTCGCCCTGGGCGAAGACGGCCACCCGGACGGTCTTGCCGGTGCCGTGGGGCAGGACGACCGTGCCCCGGACCATCTGGTCGGCGTGGCGCGGATCGACGCCCAGCTTGATGTGGGCCTCGACAGTTGGGTCGAAGTTGACCACGCTCGTCTGCTTGACCAGGTCGACGGC
>PNAZ01000068.1:0-1817 GCA_003169655.1 Chloroflexota bacterium | reverse complement strand
CGCCTTCCCCTGGCGCGGGGTGGACGGCCGGCAGGTGCGCCGCCGGCAGGCGTCCGTTGTGGTTGAGGCGGGCCGGCGCCTAGCCGACGACCTCGATGCCCATGCTTCGGGCAGTGCCTTCGATCTGGCGCGCGGCCGCGTCCACGTCGTTGGCGTTGAGGTCCGACATCTTGATCGCGGCGATCTCGCGAAGCTGCTCGCGGGTCACCTTGCCGACAGTCTCGCGCTTGGGCGTGGCGCCTCCCTTCTCGAGACCGGCGGCCTTGCGCAGGAGGTCCGCCGCGGGCGGCGTCTTGAGAATGAACGAGAACGAGCGATCCTCGAAGACCGTGATCTGGGCCGGGATGATCTGACCGGCCTTATCGGCGGTCTTCTCGTTGTACGACTTGGTGAACTCCACGATGTTGATGCCGTGAGGTCCCAGGGCGGTGCCAACCGGCGGGGCCGGGGTTGCCTTGCCGGCCGGCAGCTGCAGGGTCAGGATGATTCGGACTTTCTTGGCCACGTTTGTTGCGCCTCTCGGTCAGGGCCGCCGTGCGGCGAGGTTGGTCAGAGCTTCTCGACCTGCAGGAAGTCGAGCTCAACGGGGGTCTCCCGGCCGAAGATGCTGACGAGGACCTTCACCTTGTTCCGCTCGGGGTTGACCTCGTCGACCGTGCCGATGAACTCGGCGAACGGACCGTCGGTGACCCGAACGCTCTGGCCCTTGGTGAATGCCACCCGGTACTTCGGCGTCTCGACGCCCATCGTCCGGAGGATCTGCTTGACTTCGTGCTCGGCGAGCGGGATCGGCTCGTTGCGCTGGCCGGGGATGTTGCCGCCGCCGACGAAGCTGGTCACGCCCGGCGTATTGCGCACGACGAACCACGAGTCGGGGTCGAGGACCATCTCGACCAGGACATAGCCCGGGTAGACCTTCTTCTGGACGGTGTGGCGCTGGCCCTGCCGGATCTCGATCTCGTCCTCCATCGGGACGAGCACCTGGAAGATCCGGTCCTCCATGCCCATCGACTCGATCCGATGCTCGAGATTGGCCTTGACCTTGTTCTCGTAGCCCGAATAGGTGTGGATCACGTACCAGTGCTTCTCGGGCGCCGGGACCCGGGTCTCGGTGGTCACGTCGGTCATCTCAGCCCAGCCCGCTCAGCAGGGTCAGGCCCTGGGTAAAGATGAAGTCGAAGATCGAGATGAAGACGCCCACGGCGAGGCTGACGATGAACACCAGCACCGTCAGGTTGATCGTCTGCTGGCGGGTGGGCCAGGAGACCTTCTTCAGTTCGGACCACGATTCGTCGAGATATCGACGGAAACGCTGGATCACGTGAGTGATGCCTTCTTCATGGCTACGGGTGTGGGCGGGGATGGCAGGCGCGGCCGGACTCGAACCGACAACCACTGGTTTTGGAGACCAGAGCTCTGCCAAATTGAGCTACGCGCCTCCGCTGGATCGCTACTTCGCCTCCCGGTGGAGGGTATGACGGCGGTCACGCGGACAATACTTCCGAAGCTCGAGCCGGCTTGGATCGTTCTTCTTGTTCTTGCGCGTGGTGTAGGTCCGTTCCTTGCACTCGGTGCAGGCCAGCAGGATGACCGGCCGGTTCTCGGTTCTGGCCATCGTCCTACTCGGCGATCGAGGTGATCGCGCCGGCGCCGACGGTCCGGCCACCCTCGCGGATCGCGAAGCGCAGGCCGACCTCGAGGGCGATCGGGGTGATCAGCTCGACCTTCATCTCGACGTTATCGCCGGGCATGATCATCTCGGCCCCATCGGGCAGCCCGATCGCGCCGGTGACATCGGTCGTGCGCAGGTAGAACTG
>PNAZ01000052.1:3209-27583 GCA_003169655.1 Chloroflexota bacterium | reverse complement strand
CCTTGAACGACGATCCGGGCTGGCGCCAGCCGTTGGCGAGCACATCGAACTGGGGTTGGAACTTCGCGCCGCGGGCGGCGCCGTAGTAGTCGGCCGAGCCGACGTAGGCGACGACCTGGCCGGTCCGGTAGTCGATCGCACCGAGGGCGGCGTTGTAGATCCCGCGCCCCTTGAGGTTCTTGATCCACTGCTCATAGGGCACGTTGATCGACTTGAGGTAGGCCGCGGTGTCCTTCTGGTTGGGGGCGATGCCAGCTGCCTTGACCCACTTCTCGGCGATCGCCTGGAGGCGGTAGTCGAGGGTCGTGATCACCTTGTAGCCGCCGGTGTCGACCTGCTCGCAGGCGTCCGGCGTTGATGGGCACAGGATCGTGCCGAGCTCATGGCGGACCTGCCACACGAACTGCGGCGCCAGCCACTTCTGGGAGGTCGGCGGGGTCAGGATCACGGGCTCCAGCTTGGCGGCCTCGTAGTCGGCGTCGGTGTACTTGCCGACGGTCAGCACGCTCGACGTCTTCATCAGGTCGAGGATGTGATTCCGGCGCTGGACGATCGGCGTGCTGTCCGGGACGACGAGCTGGGTCTTGCCGGCCGGACAGGCCGCCCCGCTGGCGACCGTCACGCTGCACTGCTCGACGGCGTTCTGGACCAGGTCGTAGGCCGACGGCGACTGGGGAATGCCGGCCAGGATCGCCGACTGGGCCAGGTCGAGCTTGGACAGGTCGGTGATCCCGAAGTAGCTCTGGGCGGCCGCGGCGATCCCGTAGCTCTGGTTGCCGTAGAAGTTCTGGTTCAGGTAGGCGGCCATGATCTGCTGCTTGCCGGCCACGCCCGGCGGCAACTCCTGGGTCAGCCGGATCGACTGGATGATCTCGCGGATCTTGCGCTCGTAGGTCGATCCGGCGAAGGCGCTGTCGGGCAGCAGCCGGCCGCGGACGAGCTGCTGGGTGATCGTCGACGCGCCGCGGGCGTTGCCGGTGACCGTGTCGAGCGCCGCCGACAGGATCCCGATCGGGTCAAAGCCGGCGTTCTGCCAGAAGGTCTTGTCCTCGACGCTCGTCGTCGCGTCGACCAACGCCGGGGGCATCGCGGAGTAGGGGATGACCGTCCGCTTGATCGCGCCGAAGCGGGCCAGCTCGATCTTGCCGGTCCGGTCGTAGACGACCGTCTCCTGGCTGAAGGTCAGGTTGTTCAGCTGGGGCAGGGGATCGGGCAGGCCCTGGCTGTAGTACGAGTAGGCCGCGACCACCGATCCGAACCCCACGATCGCCAGCAGGGCGAGGGTCCCGAACAGGAAGAGGGGCAGCGCGATCGCGGCGCCCGAGGCTGCGCGTCCGCCGCCGGAGCCGCGAGCACCGCCATTGCGGCGGTGTCGCTGACGCCGAGCGAGGCTGGTCTGCATACGGTCGGTCACGATAGCATAGGGGCGGATATGGACAGGATTCTCCCTACCCACCGCTCGTGACGGCCGGGCGCCGCTGCCTGTGACGCCGCCCGATCACGACGGAGCCCCCTCCGGCGAGCTGCTGGATGAGCTCGGCTGGCGCGGCCTGCTCCACGCCGCGACGCCCGGCCTGGCGGTCCGCCTCCAGGATCCGCGCCCGGTCTCGGGCTACATCGGCTTCGATCCGACCGGCCCGTCGCTCCACGTCGGCCACCTCGTCCCGATCTTCGGGCTGCTCCATCTCCAGCGCCACGGCGGCCGGCCGATCGCCCTGATGGGCGGCGGGACGGGCATGATCGGCGACCCGTCGGGCACCTCGGCCGAGCGCAACCTGCTGACCCGCGAGATGGTCGTGGCCAACACGGCCGGGATCCGGGCCCAGCTCGAGCGCTTCCTCGACTTCGACGGTCCGACCGGTGCCCTGATCGCCGACAACCACGCCTGGCTCGGCTCGCTCAAGCTGCTCGACTTCCTGCGCGACGTGGGCAAGCACTTCACGATCCCGTACATGCTGGCCAAGGACTCGGTGACCAACCGGCTCGATGCCGGCCTGAGCTACACCGAGTTCAGCTACATGCTCCTGCAGGCGACCGACTTCCTCGAGCTGCACCGGACGCTCGGGGTGGAGCTCCAGATGGGCGGCGCCGACCAGTGGGGCAACATCACCGCCGGCCTGGAGCTGATCCGGCGGGTCGAGGGCGAGTCGGACGCGGGCGAGCGGGCCCACGGCCTGAGCTATCCGCTCCTGCTCGACGGCAGCGGCCAGAAGTTCGGCAAGACGGCCGCCGGGACCTCGGTCTGGCTCGACCCCGGCCGGACCTCGCCGTACGCCTTCTACCAGTTCTGGCTCGATCGCGAGGACGCCGAGGTCGGCCGCCTGCTCCGGATGTTCACCCTGAACAGCCTGGCCGGGATCGAGGCGATCGAGGCCGACGCGGCCGCTCATCCCGAGGCACGGGCCGGCCAGCGGGCCCTGGCGGCCGACCTGACAGCCCGGGTCCACGGCGCCGAGGTCCTCGAGCGGGTCCAGAAGGTGAGCGAAGCCGTCTTCAGCCGGACGCTGCCCGCCCTCGGCCTGGAGATGCTCGGATTCGCCTATGAGCAGCTGCCCCATGCCGTGGTCCCGCCCGAGATCGTGGCGAACGGCATCGTCGCGCTGTGCGTGGCGGCCGGCCTATACGGCTCGAACGGTGAGGCCCGCCGAACGATCAGCCAGGGCGGCCTGTCGATCAACGAAGTTCGGATCCGTGCAGCGGACGACGCCGTCCCGGCATCGCTGGCCGGCGGCTACCTCGTCCTGCGCGGCGGCAAGAAGGACTACCGGATCGTCTGGGTCAAGCCCGACTAGGACGCCGGCGCGTGGCGGCCGCGGAGGACCTCGATGACCGCCGCCGGATCGAGATCGCGTTCGGCGAGCAGGACGAGCGTGTGGAAGAGCAGGTCAGCCGCCTCGCCGGCGAGCGCCTTGTGCGTCTCGTCGTGTTCCTTGCCCGCGGCGGCCGCATCGTCCTTGGCGGCGATCAGGACCTCGGTCGCCTCCTCGGTCACCTTCCGCCCGACCGCGTCGACACCCTGGTCCAGGAGGCCGGCCGTGTACGAACCCGGCGGTCGGCCGGCCGCCCGGTCGGCGATCGTCGCCCACAGCGTCTCGAGCCACGCAAAGCCCTGCACGTCGGGCCCGATCGAGTCGGGCTGATCGAAGCAGCTCCGCGTCCCGCGGTGGCAGGTCGGCCCGACCGGGTCAACGATCAGTAGCAGCGCGTCGCCGTCGCAGTCGAGCTCGATCGATTGGAGGCGCAGGACGTTGCCGCTCGTCTCGCCCTTGCGCCACAGGCGATCGCGGGATCGGGAGTGGAAGTGAACCTCGCCGGTGGCAAGGGTCGCCGCGAGGGCTTGCGCGTCGACCCAGGCGAGCATCAGGACCCGGCCGTCGGCGCGGTCCTGGACGATCGCCGGGAGCAGGCCTGACCCGTCGGGCCAGGCGATCGCTGCAGGATCGAACGCCGTCGCCGTGCTCACGCCGCCACGCCCGGCACGATCCGGACGGCCAGCCCGGCTTCGGCCATGGCCGCCTTGATCGCGCCGATCGAATGGATTCGGCGGTGGAAGATCGAGGCGGCCAGGACGGCATCGGCGCCGCCGTCGCGGATCGCCCGGACGAAGTCGGCCGGACCGGCCGCGCCGCCCGAGGCGATGACCGGCACGGCAACGCGCTCGCTGATCGCCCGCAGGAGCTCGGTATCGAAGCCGGTGCCCGTCCCGTCCCGGTCGATCGAGGTGACCAGGAGCTCACCGGCGCCGAGCTCGACCGCCCGCTCTGCCCAGGCCACGGCATCGAGGCCGGTCCGCTCGCGGCCGCCGCGAACGTAGGCGATCCATCGGCCGGGCTCGCCCGCGGGGCTCTCGCGGGCCGCATCGATTGCGACGACCAGCGCCTGGCGCCCGAAGCGGGCCGCGCAGCGAGTGATCAACGTGGGATCGGCGACCGCGGCGCTGTTGAGCGAGATCTTGTCGGCGCCGGCCCGCAGGACGTCGCGCATCTCGTGGACGGCCCGCACACCGCCGCCGACGGTCAGTGGGATGAACACCGTCCGGGCCGTCCGCTCGACGAGCTCGAGCAGCGTGCCCCGGCCCTCCGGCGTGGCAGAGATGTCGAGGTAGACGATCTCATCGGCACCCTCGGCAGCGTAGCGGGCGGCCAGCTCGACCGGGTCGCCTGCGTCGACGAGGTCGACGAAGCGGGTGCCCTTGACCACCCGGCCGCCGGCGACGTCGAGGCACGGGATCACCCGCCGGCTGAGCATCAGGCCGGGACCTCCGCCCTGGCGCCGGCGCCCTGGCTGACCCCGGCCACGGAACCGGCGGCGATCGCCACGAAGTTGGCGAGCAGGCGCAGGCCGTCCGGGCCGCTCCGCTCGGGATGGAACTGGACACCCAGCAGGTTGCCCGCAGCGATCGCGGCCGGAAAGCGGCTGCCGTGCTCGGATTCGGCGAGCACGATCGCTGGATCCCGTGGGGCGACGACGTACGAGTGCACGAAGTAGAAGGCGGTTCCCGGCTCGATCCCGGCAAGCAACGGGTGGCCCGCGACGAGCTGGTCGACGCTGTTCCAGCCGATGTGCGGCAGCGTCGGCGCGCCATCGAGGCGGACCGTCCGGCCGGCCAGCGCGCCGAGGGTGAGCGCCCCGTCCTCGTCGGATCCGTCGAAGAGGAGCTGCAACCCCAGGCAGATCCCCAGGAACGGCCGCCCGGCAGCGATCCAGGCCCGAATCGGCTCGACCAGCCCGCGTCGGCGGAGGCGGTCCATCGCCGGCCCGGCCGCTCCGACGCCGGGCACGATCAGGGCATCGGCGCCGCGGAGCGCCTCGGCATCGCGGACCACGACCGGCTGCGCGCCCACCACCTCGAGCGCCCGGGCGATGCTGACCAGGTTGCCGGCACCGTAGTCGGCGACGGCGATCGTGATCACCTGAGGCTGCCCTTGAGCGAGGCAACGCCCTGCCGACGCGAGTCGACTTCACACGCCTCGCGGAGCGCGCGGCCGAGCGCCTTGAACGCCGCCTCGGCCAGGTGGTGGTCGTTCCGGCCGGTTCCGCTCAGGTGGATCGTCGCGCCAGTGGTCCGGGCGAATGCCTCGACCGCGTGCTCGACGAGCTGGAGCGGGAGCTGGCCGACGCGCTCGCCCCGGAACGGCAGGTCGATGACGGCGTAGGGCCGGCCGCCGAGGTCGAGGACCGCGCTCGCCAGCGAATCGTCCATCGGGACCCGGGCATCGCCAAAGCGGCTGATCCCGGCCCGGTCGCCCAGGGCGGCCGCGAAGGCACTGCCGAGGACGAGCGCGACGTCCTCGACCGTGTGGTGCTCATCGACGCCCAGATCGCCTTCAGCGCGGATCTCGAGGTCGAACAGGCCGTGGTGCCCGAGCGAACCGAGCAGGTGGTCCCAGAAGCCGACTCCGGTCTCGATCTGGACGCGGCCGCTGCCGTCGAGGTCGACGATTGCCGTGACCTTCGTCTCACGGGTCGTTCGGGTGACGCTGGCTCGCCGGCCGGTCACTTCGATCAGCTGGCCGGCATCCTCGGCCGGGGTAGTCATCGACTCGTCTCCATGCTGCCGGCCGCCGCGAGGAGGCGGTCGTCCTGGGCCTGGTCGCGGACGGTCAGCCGAAGGCTGTTCGCGAGGGGATGATCGGCCGGGAACGTCCGCGGCACGAGGCCCTCCCGCAGGAGCGCCTCGGCCACCCGGGCCGCCGCCTCGGCACTGTCGAAGGGCACGAGCAGGAAGTTCGTCACGCTCGGCTCTGGGTGCCAGCCTGCCGTGCGAAGCCCGTCGACCAGGCGCGCCCGCTCGGCGGCGACCCGGCCCAGGTTGTCCGTGAGCGAATCGGGGTCGTCGAGGATCTCGGTCGCGATCGAGACCGACACCGTCGAGACCGAGCCCGGCGGCCGGTACGGCTCGATCCGGGCCAGCGTCTCGCGCCGGGCGATCGCGAAGCCCACCCGCAGGCCGGCCAGGGCATAGGCCTTGCTCACCGTCCGGACGACGATCAGCCGGGGATAGGTTGCGCGTAGCCCGACCAGGCTGCGACCGACGAACTCGCTGTAGGCCTCGTCTAGGACGACGATCGGGGCGTCACGGCCGTCGGCCGCGGCATCGGCCGCGAGGTCGTCGAGGAGTCCCTTGATCAGGCCGTCGGGCTCGAGCCGGCCGGTCGGGTTGTTGGGATTGCACAGCCAGACGACGACGGCCCGTCGGGCGGCTGCCCGGACCGCGGCGCGCTCGAGCGCCCGCTCGCCATCCGGTCCGAGGCGGGGCACCGCCACGACCTCGGCCCGACGCTGCTCGGTCAGGACGCGATACATCGCATAGCTCGGGGTGGGGATCAGCGCCTGGTCGCCCTCGCCCAGGAAGGCCTTCGCGACGAGGTCGAGGATCTCGTCGGCGCCGGCTCCGACCAGGATCTCCTCGGCCGGCACGCCGTAGACCCGGGCGGCGGCGGCGGCCAGGCGGCGGTAGTCGGACGGCGGGTACTCGGACAGGCTCGTCTCGAAGCGGCCGGCGGCGAGCAGCCGGGCGACCGCGGCCGGCGGAGCGGGCGAGGTGTTGAGGTCGAAGCGGACGATCGACTCGACCGGCAGTCGGTAGCGTCGGGCGACCTCCTCGTCGGTCGCCTCCCAGCTGTACGAGGCGGGCACCCGTGGATCGCTCATCGAGGTTGGGGTGGGGCTCATGCCACGATCTTCTCGATCGGCAGGACCAGGATCCCGGATGCGCCGGCGGCCTTCAGGCGGGGGAGCAGGCCCCACACGGCGTCGGCCTCGACGACCGCGTGGATCGCGATCATCCCGCCGTGCGCAAGGGGGATCACCGAGGGCGAGTTGAGGCCGGGCAGGATTCCGGTCAGCTCGGCCAGCTTGACGCCCGGTGCGTTCATCATCACGTACCTCTGGCCGCGCGCCGCGATGACCGAGGAGAGCATCGTGTCGATCGCTGCGAGGTCGTCCGCCCGGTCGACCTGGGCCGCTGGGTTGGCGACCAGGATCGCCTCCGAGGCGAGCACATCGCCGACCTGGCGCAGACCGTTCATGACCAGCGTCGAGCCGGTCGAGACCAGGTCCACGACCGCTTCGGCCAGGCCCAGCCGCGGGGCGACCTCGACGGCGCCCGAGATCGGGATCACCTCGACCTCGATCTGCCGCTCGGCGAAGAAGCGCCGGGCGGTGTTCGGGTGGGCCGTGGCGACGCGCAGGCCGGCCAGATCATCGATCGTCCGCACCGCGCTGTCGGTTGGCACCGCCGCGGCCAGCCGGCAGCGACCGTAGCCGAGCGCCCGGACGGTCGGCAGCTCCGCCGCCGTTTCGGCCAGCAGGTCGATCCCGGTCACGCCCAGGTCGGCCACGCCGTCGCCGACGAACTCGATCACGTCGTTCGTGCGCACGAAGAGGATGTCGAGGGCGTAGTTCGAGACCCGGGCGACCAGGCTCCGGTCGTGCTCCTCGAAGATCAGCCCGGCGTCATGGAGCAGGCGCAACGTGGGCTCGACGAGGCGACCCTTGTTCGGGACGGCCAGCCGGAGGCGCTCCCTCATGCCGGCTCGTCCACCGAGGCGCGCATCCGGGCCAGCATCGACTGGTAGCCACCCTCGCCGTGGCGTAGCCAGGAGGCGATCCGGGTGATCGTCGCCGTGCTGGCTCCGCTCCGCTTCGAGATCTCGGCATAGTGGAGGCCCTGGTCGAGCATCCGGACCACGGCCCAGCGCTGGGCAAGGTCGCGCAGCTCACCGAGCGTGCACAGGTCGCGGAAAAAGCGGGCCGCCTCATCGGGTGTCTCGAGGCGCAGGATGGCCCCCAACAGGGCGTCGGTGGGCTCGGATCGCCAGTCGTTGTCGGTGATGGCCATGTCGCTCGATCTCCAGTTCAGGTTGATCTCCCGGGTTGCCCTGCCTCGTCCCGGTCGACTTCGGTCGCTCTCTGCTATGATAGCGTAGTAGCGTGCTAATATGGCATGATACAGCGCAGGAGGTCCGTGTGTCAATCGATACGCCGAGGCCGGCTTTCGAGCTCGTGCCGGCGATCGACCTGCGCGGTGGCCGGGTGGTCAGGCTCGTGGCCGGCGATTTCGCGGCGGAGACGATGTTCAGCGACGCGCCTGTTGACGTCGCTCGCGGCTTCGTGTCCGCCGGAGCGCGCTGGATCCACCTCGTCGATCTGGATGGGGCGCGCGGCGGCGCCCAGCGCCAGGGCGACGTGATCCGGCAAGTGCTCGCGGCGGTCGGGGAGGGGGCGGCCTGCGAGGTAGCCGGCGGGTTGCGGGATCGGGCCAGGGTCGCGTCCACGCTGGCAGCCGGCGCGAGCAGGATCGCCGTCGGGACCGCGGCGCTCGAGCAGCCTGGCTTTGCTGCGGACCTGGTCAAGACGTTCGGCGCGGGTCGGATCGCCGTCGCGCTCGACGTTCGGGCCGGCCAGGCCGTCGGACAGGGCTGGCGCGACGGGGCGCCGGGGATCCCGGTCGCCGTGGCGCTGGCGCGGCTGGCCGGCGAAGGCGTCGCGACCTTCGAGGTCACCGCGATCGACCGGGACGGCGGCCTCGGTGGCCCGGACCTGGAGCTCTTGAGCCGGCTGGTCGACCTCGATCTTGGCCGGATCATCGCATCGGGCGGCATCCGGTCGGTCGACGACCTGCTCGCCGTGCGGTCACTGGGCTGCACCGGGGCGATCGTCGGCCGGGCGCTGTACGACGGCGGCCTGGACCTGGCGGCGGCGATTGCAGCGGTCACCTCGGGCTGAGCTGAACTTCGGGCGCTCGGTGCTCGACAGGTGGATGACGGCCGTTCATGCCGGCTGGAACCAAAGGAACGGTGGCAGCGTCAGGCCGGTGATGAGGCTTTCGTCGCGGCCGTCCTGGTCGTCGTGGCCGGCTGCGCGCCCGCACCGACGCCGAGCGCGTCCAGCGCGAGTCCGCCCGGCCAGCTCGCCTCAACCGCGCCCCTCGACGCCGGGCTCACCGTCACGGCCAGCGGCCAGTTGTCCTGCGGCATTGGGTATGGGTGCGACGCCCTTGTGGTAATTCAGCCCAATCCGGCTGGGACATCGCCTCTGCCGGTCTGGACGATCCTGCCCGGACAGCAGATCTCGTTTCCGGAGCTCGGGTCGACGTCGGGCCTCGCGGACATCGGCCCACTGGCGATCGACGCACCGCCGAGGATCGCCCCAGGCAGGTACCGCGTGGCCGGCGTGCGCAACCTCATCTCGGACGTCCCGTCGCCGGCTACCACGCCGGTTCCGATCACGGTCGTCCCGACCTGCTTGGCCGACTTGTCGGTCGCCGCTGGCACCAGCGTCAAGATTGCCGTCAAGTTCGCCGCTGCCGGCGATTGCAGCATCAAGACGTCAGCCGCTGCGGAAGCCCCACAGCCTGCAACGTATCCGCTGGGCATCGTTCCGCCCGAGTCGATGAGCGTGTCGACCTCGAACTCAACGACGGTCTACGTCAACCTCTTTGTGAACGGCTCCTTCTTGACCATGTTGGACCCCGGCGCCTGCGTCGGCTGCCACGGTGACGACGCCGTCCCTGCCGCCATCCTGCCGCCGTTGCCCTGGAACGTGGAGGTTCGCACGTTGAGCAGCCGGGTCCTCGTCGCGCTGCCGATCAAGGCAGGCGACGTGATCGAGACCAACAGCTACCTCAAGGGCGACGGCAACCGGGTCGACCTGTCGTGCGGCCGGATCGACATCTGGTCTGGGCCGCCGATGCTCGGGCCCGCACCCGGGCCCGGTACGCCAGGCGATTGCCGACCGTAGGGCGGCCAACGAGTGGCCTGCGGCGCCCAGGTTCTTCCGGAATATCAACCCACGGAATGGTATGGAAGAAGTCGGACCCAACTCCGGGCCAGTGACCGGTGGTCGCTCCTGAGCTGAGCACGAATTCAGACCGGGCGGGCGCTGGGAGCCTCGAATCGCGGCTCCGTCCCTCCGTAGTACTCCGCCGGCTGATAATCCGGAAGAATCGCGGCCCCGGGGGAAAGCGCAGCGGACCCTCAGTGGCCGGCTTCGGCCTCGTGCTTATGGGCGCTGATCACCTTCTCGGCGATGTGGGACGGCACTTCCTCGTAGCTGTCGACCTTTGCCGTGAAGGTGCCCCGGCCGTGGGTCAGCGACCGGAGTTCGGTGGCGTAGGTGAACAGCTCGGCCTGCGGCACGTGAGCGCTGACCACCTGGTTCGCGCCATCGGTGTCCATCCCAAGGACCCGGCCCCGGCGCGTGTTCAGGTCCCGGTTGACGTCGCCCATGTAGCGCTCGGGCACGGTCACCGAGACGAGCATGATCGGCTCGAGGAGGGCCGGCCGGCACTCCATCACGCCCTTCTTGAGCGCCATCGAGGCGGCGATCTTGAATGACAGCTCGTTCGAGTCGACCGGATGGAACGAGCCGTCGTAGAGCGTCGCCTTGAAATCGCTGAGCGGATAGCCGGCCAGGACACCTTCGGCGGCCGCATCGCGAACGCCCTTCTCGATGCCCGGGAAGTAGTTCTTGGGCACGGAGCCGCCGACGACCCGCTCGCTGAACTCGATCCCGCCACCGGGGTTCGCCTCGAGCTCGATCCAGACGTGGCCGAACATCCCGTGGCCGCCAGTCTGCTTCTTGTACTTGCCCTCGACCTGGGTCCTGCCCCGGATCGTCTCGCGGTAGGGGACCGTTGGCGTGCGGGTCACGATCGCCGCCCCGAACTTGCGCTTCAGGCGTTCGCCGATCACCGCAATGTGGGCCTCGCCCATCGCCACGAGGAGCTGCTCCCCGGTCGTGCCGCGATCCACCCGGGCGCTCGGCTCCTCTTCGAGCATCCGGGCCAGTGCGGCGCCCATCTTGTCCAGGTCGGCCTTGGTCTGCGGCTCGATTGCGACCGCCAAGGACGGCGCCGGAAATCGGAGGGGATCGAGCTCGAGCGCGCGCTCTTGGGAGCTGAGGGTGTCGCCGGTCGCCGTGACGGTCAGCTTGGCGACTGCCCCGATCTGGCCGGCCTTGAGCTCGCCGACCGGCTCCTGGTCCTTGCCGTGGACGAGCAGCAGCTGGCCGATCCGCTCCTCTTCGCCCCGGTTCGAGTTCCACACGTGGGCCTGGCCGTGGAGGGTCCCGGAGTAGACGCGGAGGTAGGTCAATCGGCCCACGAACGGGTCGGCGGCCGTCTTGAATGCCCGGACCAGGAGCGGTCCGGCCGGATCGGCCGCGAGCGGGATCACATCGCCGGACTTGGGCTCGCGCGCCGCCTTCGGCGGCTCATCAGCGGGCGAGGGCAGGTAGCGGATGAAGGCGTCGAGGAGGGCCCGCAGGCCGATCCCCTTGTGCGCGCTGCCGACCAGGACCGGGGCCAGGATCGACTCCTTGACGCCCTTGCGCAGGCATGCCTCGAGCTCCGGGTCGCTGACTTCGGCCCCGTCGAGGTACTTGGCCAGGACGTCGTCATCGGCCTCGGCGGCCGCCTCGAGGAGCTGATCGCGGCGTCGGGCAACCTCGGCGGCCAGCTCGGCCGGGATCGGGATCTCGACTTCGGCCTTGCCATCCCACTGCCAGGCCTTGCGATGGACCAGGTCGACGTAGCCCGAGAACGACTCGGCAGCACCGATCGCGAGGTGGAGCGGCGCGACCTTGTTGCCGAACGTTGCCCGCAGGGCGTCGAGGGTCGCCGTCGGATCGGCGTTCTCGCGATCGGCCTTGTTGATGAAGAAGCAAGCCGCCGTGCCCGTGGCCCGTCCCAGCCCGACCGCCGTCTCGAGGCCGGCACCCACGCTGCCCGAGGCGTCCACCACGAAGAGGGCCCCGTCGCAGGCCGCGACGGCGGACACGGTCTCGGCTACGAAGTCGGGGTAGCCCGGCGTATCGACCATAGTCACGATCGTGCCGTCATCGTCGAACGTGGCGACCGCCAGGCTGAGCGACTCCCGCCGTTTCTGCTCCTCGGGTTCGTGGTCCAGGGTGGAGGTCCCGTCGTCGACCCGGCCCAGGCGGGGGATGGCCCCGGCCCGGAAGAGGAGGCTCTCCGCCAGCGTCGTCTTGCCCGAGCCGGCGTGACCGGCCAGGACAACGCTCCGAAGATGGGCCAAGTCAACGCTCTTCGTCGTCATGACGCTCGGTCCTCTCGACTGCTCGTCGCGCGCGATGGCGGAGTTGGGCGGCGGGGCCGAAGGCCCGTCCAGACGGCCTGCCGTGTGCTCGGGGAGCCGGCCAACCCGTCGGTCTGGCCATGATAGTCCGCTATACTCGGCCGCGATGTCCGGTCATTCCAAATGGTCAACGATCAAGCGCCAGAAAGGCGTCACGGACGCCAAGCGCGGGGCGATGTTCACCAAGGTTGCCCGTGAGGTAGCCGTGGCCGCCCGAACCGGCGGCGGTGATCCCGACGCGAACTATCGGCTGCGGCTGGCGATCGAGAAGGCGCGTGCCCTGAACATGCCTGCCGAGAACATCAAGCGGGCAATCGAGAAGGCGACCGGCGGCGCCGATACCGAGCAGTACGAAGAGATCACCTACGAGGGCTACGGCCCGGGCGGGGTGGCGATCCTCGTCGAGGCGGCTACCGACAACCGCAACCGGACGGCCGCCGAGGTTCGCTCGATGTTCGCGAAGTCCGGCGGCCAGCTCGCCGGCAGCGGCGCGGTCGCCTGGCAGTTCGAGCCGCGCGGGCTGATCACCGTCTCGTCAGGCGATCCCGACGAGGTTGCCCTGGCCGCGATCGACGCGGGCGCCGAGGACGTCGACACTTCTGCCGAGCCATTAGAGATCTATACCGCGCCGGCCGACCTGGAACGCGTGCGGCGGACGCTCGAGGAAGGCGGCGTGGCCGTGGAATCGGCCGAGTCCGCGATGATCGCGAAGCAGACCGTTGAGCTCGACAGCTCGCGCGCCCGACAGGCGCTCCGCCTGGTCGAGCTCCTCGAGGACCTCGAGGATGTGCAGCGGGTGACGGCCAACTTCGAGATCCCGGAGGACGTCTTCGCCGAAGTCGCCGGATGATCGTCCTCGGGATCGATCCCGGGACGGCAGCCCTCGGCTATGGGCTGGTGGAACTCGAACCTGGTCGGCTGCGCTCCATTGACTTTGGCTGCCTGGTCACCTCGGCCGACCTGCCCCTGGGCGATCGGCTCGTGTTGATCCATGCCCGGGTCGCGGAGCTGATCGAAGAGCACCGGCCGGCCCTGATCGGCGTCGAGCGGCTCTTCTTCAGCCGCAATGTCCAGACGGCCTTCGCCGTCGGCCAGGCGCGCGGCGTGGTCCTGCTCGCCGCTGCCCAGGCCCGGATCCCGGTTCGCGAGGCAACGCCCAACGAGGTCAAGCTGGCGGTGGCCGGTTCGGGCTCGGCGGACAAGCTCCAGGTCCAGCAGATGGTCGCGGCGATCCTGGGCCTGAAGTCCCCGCCCCAGCCGGACGACGCGGCCGACGCCCTGGCGATGGCAATCTGCGTGGCCCATCGCGACCGGCCCGGCGCGCCCGGCGAGGTGCCGGCGGATCGCGAGAAGGCCGCGGTCCTCGACCGATCGTCGATCGAACCGATCACCCGCGGCCGCACGCCGTACGAGCGGGCCGTTCGTGAGGCGCTCGCCCGCGAGCGACCGGCCCGGCGGGGACCTGTCCGAGCTGCGCCGTCAACTGATCGAGGCGGGCGGTGATTGCCTCGGTCGAGGGCATCGTCGGCGCGATCGCGGCCGATTCGCTCGTCGTGGAGGTGGCCGGGATCGGCTATCGGGTGTACGTCTCGCCGGCGGTCATCACCACTGCCGCGCCGGGCTCGAAGCTCAAGCTCCACACCTACCACCTCGTCCGCGACGACCAGCAGGCGCTGTACGGCTTTCGCTCGCCGGAGGAGCTCGGCTTCTTCAACCTGCTCCTGTCGGTGACCGGGGTCGGCCCGAAGGTGGCCCTGGCGATCACCGGCAGCCGGCCGGTGGCCGACCTGCAACTGGCGATCATCGAGGGCGACCAGGCGATGCTCACCGCGATCCCCGGGATCGGCAAGCGGCTCGCCGAGCGGGTGATCTTCGAGCTCAAGGAGAAGGTCGCCGCGGCGGGGATCAGCGCCTCGGTCGGGGCGCTCGCCGGCACCGGCGACAACGAGGTGGTGGCGGCGCTCCAGGCCCTGGGTTACTCGTTCGGCGAGGCCCGCGACGCGTCGCGGGCTGCCCTGGCCGGGGCGACGGGTGCCGACACGCTCGAGGACCGGGTGAAGGCCGCGCTGCGGACGCTCCTGCGCGACTGAGCCTCAGCCGCCCCGGATCAGGTCGGGGTGAAGGTGGCGCGGATCGAGCAGCGGCGTGCCGTGCCGAGCGGCGGTCTGGGCCAGGGTCTCGCTGTCGAGGAGCGACAGCATCCGGTCGCGGACGTCGATCATCGCCTCGCGCAGGGCACAGGTCGCCTCGTCGGGACACGAGCACGCCTCGTAGAACAGGAGGCTGACGCAGCCGACCGGGGCGAGGGCACCGTCAAGCAGCCGGATCACCTGGCTCAGGCTGGTGCTCGAGGCACCCGGCGCAAGCGCGTAGCCGCCGTGCGAGCCGAGCGTGGTCCGGACGATCCCGCCGTGCTTGAGGGTGGCCATGATCTGCTCGAGGAACTTGGGCGGCAGCCGATTCCGCTGGGCAAGCGTGGCCAGCGGGACAGGCCCGGCGGCCTCGTGGCGAACGAGGTCGATCAGGGCTCGCAACCCGTATTCCGAGCGTCGGGAGAGGCGCATGGCGGGATTGTACCCATTGCCCATCGGATTGCTAGGACATTGGCCGGGCGGACTCGAGCCAGGCCTCGTCGCGGACCGAGGGCCTGCGGGTTCCCGGGCGTGAGCTTGTCCTCAGGTACCGGGCGGGCCTGTGTGCCGTGCTCGAGCCGGCCTTCCGCAACCGGCCGCCCGTTGCCGCGCCTCAGCCCACTCGTTATCGCCTGCAGCGATCACAACGCCCGAATCGAGGGCTGGTCACGGCAACTCCTCGCTGCATTTCCGCGATTTGATCGCCCCCGGCGATCGAATCCCCGGAATGGTCGGTCGAAGTCGCCTGAGCACCGGCGATTCCGCGCTTTTGATCGCCTGGAGCGATCACCTCGGTCGTCGGACTCGAATGTCGCCCGGTGCGAACAAAACGTCCTCATCGGCCGCCGGGACGGGGATCACCCCCTCCCGTTTCCCCGATTCGTTCGCCCCGCGCGACCGAATCGCCGATAGCGGTCGCCCAGACTGCCCCCGAGCCAGCCGATTCGGCCCTTTTGTTCTCCTCGGGCGACGCCTGCCGGAGCGCACTCCGGGCCGCACCCGACCCGGCGACCACGGCAACGAGCATGTAGAACAAACGTGCGATATGGCCGGAAACCGTGGTAGAATTCCGGGGATGACGGACGACGCTTCCCGGATCCTCGCGGCGGACCTCCTCGATGAGGCCGACCAGGCCGTCGAGGGCACGCTCCGGCCGCACAGCCTGGCCGAATACATCGGCCAGCGCGAGGTCAAGGCCAACCTGTCCGTGCTCCTGGCTGCCGCCCGGGGCAGGGGAGAGGCGGCCGACCACGTCCTGCTCTACGGCCCGCCCGGCCTGGGCAAGACAACCCTGGCCACGATCATCGCCCGCGAGCTGGGCGTGAACGTCCGCTACACCAGCGGCCCCGCGATCGAGCGGGCCGGCGACCTGGCCGCGATCCTGACCGCCCTCGACGATCACGACGTCCTGTTCATCGACGAGATCCATCGCCTCAACCGGGCGGTCGAGGAGATCCTCTACCCGGCGATGGAGGACTACGCCCTCGACGTGATGATCGGCAAGGGCCCCTCCGCCCGCTCGCTGCGCCTGACGCTCAAGCCGTTCACGGTCGTCGGCGCCACGACCCGCGCCGGCCGGATCAGCGGCCCGCTCCGGGACCGCTTCGGAGCCACCTATCGGCTCGACTTCTACGAGGAAGACGACCTGACCGCGATCGTCCTGCGCTCGGCGGGCATCCTCGGCGTCGAGGTGACCAGGGATGCCGCCGTGGCGATCGCCCGCCGCGGGCGGGGCACGCCGCGAGTCGTCAACCGGCTCCTCAAGCGGACCCGGGACCACGCCCAGGTTCACGGCGATGGGCGGATCGACCTGGCGTTGGCCGAAGAAGCACTGAGCGCTCTCGAGATCGACGAGGTCGGCCTCGACATCACCGATCGCAAGCTGATGGCCGCGATCGCCCAGAAGTTCGGCAGCGGGCCGGTTGGCGTCGCCGCAGTCGCGGCACTGCTGGCCGAAGAGGTCGAGACGATCGAGGATGTCTACGAGCCGTACCTCCTCCGGCTCGGTTTCATGGATCGCACGCCGCAGGGCCGGATCCTGACCGACGGCGGTCGGGCGCACCTGCGCAAGCACGGCTATGACGTGCCGCCACCGCGCCGGCCCGAGCAGGACATGCCTGCCCTGTGGGACAGCGCCGCGCTCGAGGCCGAGGTGGCCGCGGCGCCCGACGGCGAGCCTTCGGCGTGACCGGTTCCATCGCGCCGGCCGTCTTCACCACGCTCGTCCCGCCGCCGCCCGATGGCTCGACCCGGGCGCGGCTCGGCCGCCTGCAGGTGGCCCACGGCGCCATCGACACGCCCCAGTTCATGCCGGTCGGGACGAATGCCACAGTCAAGGCGCTCGATCCGGACGAGATCGCCGAGGTCGGGGCCACGATCATCCTGGCCAACACCTATCACCTCTACCTCCGCCCCGGTCACGAGCGGATCGAGCGGCTGGGCGGGCTGCACCGGTTCATGGCCTGGAACCGGCCGATCCTGACCGACAGCGGTGGCTTCCAGGTCGTCTCGCTGAGCGACCTGCGCGCGGTCGACGACGACGGGGTGACGTTTCGGAGCCACCTCGACGGCTCGGTCCACCGCTTCACCCCGGAGCATTCGATCGCCGTCCAGGAAGCGCTCGGCTCGGACATCGCGGTCGCCTTCGATCAGCCGGTCCCGCCCGGCGCCTCGTCGCGGGACGTGGTCGCCGACTCAACGGCTCGCACGCATCGCTGGGCGGAGCGGTCGCTGGCCGCCCACAGGCGTCCCGATCAGGCGATCTTCGGGATCGTCCAGGGCGGCCTCGAGCCGGATCTGCGGGCCGAGTCCACCGAGTTCATCGCCGGGCTGCCGTTCGACGGGATCTGCTTCGGCGGCCTGGCCGGCGACGAGACGCCGGAGCAACGCGACGCGGTCCTCGACCTGGCGGTCCCGATCCTCGCCGGCGATCCGCGCGTCCGCTACCTGATGGGNNGTCCTGCCGGCCCGGGTTGCCCGGACCGGCCAGGTGTGGGTCCCCGGCGGCCGCCTCAACCTGCGCAATTCGCGTTTCCAGGACGATCCCTCACCGATCCAGGAAGGCTGTCCGTGCCTCGCCTGCCGGACCTTTTCACGGGCCTACATCGCCCATCTGTTCCGAGCCAAGGAGCTGCTTGCCTACCGGCTCGCGACTTGTCACAACCTGACCTTCACCCTAGACTTCATGGGCAGGATCCGGGCCGAGCTGGCCGCCGGCACCTTCCCATCGAGTCTCCCCAGTCTCCGTGCGCATGCGGGTCGGATGAGCGTCGATGAAGTCGAGGTGCAGTCGGCGTGAAGCCTGCCTGCGTAGCCTTCCATCTTGTCGCGGAGGTAGCTCAATGGGCTCTCACGACCGACCCGGCCGCGAGGCCAAGAAAAAGCCCAAGGACAGGGGTGCCCCGAAGCTGCAGCCCCTCATGGATCCGCCCCAGCAGGCGGAGCTCATCCGGAAGGACCGTAAGCCCCGGCACTCCGCTAGCGAGTCCGACGAAAGCTGATCAAACGGACGGCCGCAGCCGAGTGCCGCTCCGTCGATCGATGACGACAGGAGCGTGACTGGAATGGCGACCATCAGCGAGCAAAGCCTGGACGAGCGCAACGGATCCGAGCGGCCCGTCCTGGACCGGGCGACCGCCGAACGGACCAAGGCCGTCGACGCGGCGATCCTGGCGATCGAGAAGCAGTTCGGGCGGGGCTCGATCATGAAGCTCGGCTCGTCCGATCGGCAGGCCGTCGACTTCATCCCTACCGGCTCGATCGCTCTCGACCTGGCCCTCGGGGTCGGCGGGATCCCGCGCGGGAGAATCAGCGAGATCTTCGGCCCCGAGTCGTCGGGCAAGACCACCGTCTGCCAGCACATCATCGCCGAGGCCCAGCGGCGGGGCGGCGTGGCCGCGTTCATCGACGTCGAGCACGCGCTTGATCCGACCTATGCCCAGGCCTGCGGCGTGAACGTCGACGAGCTCCTCGTCAGCCAGCCGGACACCGGCGAGCAGGCCCTCGAGATCACCGAGACGCTGATCCGCTCGGGCGGCATTGACGTCGTCGTCCTCGACTCCGTCGCGGCCCTCGTCCCCCGTGCCGAGATCGAAGGCGAGATGGGCGATTCGTTCGTCGGCATCCAGGCCCGCCTGATGAGCCAGGCCCTGCGCAAGCTGACCGGCGCCGTCAGCCGCTCGAATACGGCCCTTGTCTTCACCAACCAGTTGCGCGAGAAGATCGGGGTGATGTTCGGCAACCCGGAGGTCACGCCCGGTGGCCGGGCCCTCAAGTTCTACGCCAGCGTTCGGCTCGACATCCGGCGGATCGAGACGATCAAGACCGGCACCGAGTCGGTCGGCAACCGGGTCCGGGTCAAGGTCGTCAAGAACAAGGTCGCGGCTCCGTTCCGGGTCGCCGAGTTCGACGTGATGTACGGCGAGGGGATCAGCAAGGAAGGCGGCCTGCTCGACGTGGGCGTGGCGATGGATGTCGTCAGCAAGACCGGCGCCTGGTTCACGTTCGGGGACACCCGCCTGGGCCAGGGCCGCGAGGCGTCGAAGGACTTCCTGCGCGCGAACGCCCCGATCGGCGAGGAGATCGAGCGCCGGATCCGGACCAAGATCAACGAGGTCCCGGTGCCGGTCGAGGGGATCGTCGAAGCCGAGTAGGTCCGCCGTGCCCACCAGCGACGACGCGGGTCGGACCGCTCGAACCCGGGGCCGCCCACGCCGCGAGTCGATCGCCGACGGCCGTGCCCGGCGGGCCGCCGTCGACGATCCGGAGATCGTCCTGGCCGCCGGTCTGCGCTTCCTCGAAGCCCGCTCGAGGTCGGTCGAGGAGGTCCGCCGCCGCCTGAGCGACGCCGGCTACCGGCCCGAGCTCGTGGTGGGGACGATCGAACGGCTGACCATGATCGGCCTGCTCGACGACGACCTCTTCGCCCGCGGCTGGATCGAGTCGCGCGACCGGGCCCGGCCGCGAGGGGAGGCAGCGCTACGGCGCGAGCTGAGCCTGCGCGGCGTGGGCCGGGANNGTCTGGGCGGCAGGTGGAACCGACGGCGCTGACGACGATGAGGAGGTCCGGGCCTCTCCCGATGAAGCCGCTGCGCGCCGGCTCGTGGATCGCCGCCGTCGGGACCTGGATCGGATCGACGACCCGCGTAAACGGCAGCAGCGGGCGTACGCACTGCTCGCCCGGAATGGCTTCGATCCGGAGGTCTGTCGCACGGTCGCCGCTTCGGTTGCGCCGCCCGCGGCTCGGCCGTAGGCTAGGCGCAGACACCGAACGCGTCGCGAATCCGGGGAGGAGCGCGGCGCTGGCCCACCGCCCCGACGCGGCTCGAGCGCGCGATTTGCCTGCCGCGACGTCACGTTGACTAACAGACCTCCGGCCGGTCTCTCCGGTCGGGTGGGAGGAAGAGCAGATGGATCCCGTCTTCGTGGCGGTGGTCGCGATTGCGGCTACTGCCGTCGGCGTTGTACTTGGATTCGTGGTGCGCAGCACCTTCGCCAGCCGGGCAATGAAGGACGCCGACGAGAAGGCCGCCCTGATCATCGAGAAGGCCCGCAGCCAGCAGAAGGACCTGATCCTCGAGGCGAAGGAGGAGAAGATCCGGCTCCAGCGCGAGGCCGAGGATGAAGCCCGGGCGAAGCGTAACGAGCTCTCGAATCTCGAGCGCCGGGTCCTCCAGCGCGACGAGCAGCTCGACCAGCGGGCGGACATGCTCGAGGGCCGCGACCGCAAGTTGATCGACCGCGAGCGCGAGCTCGATCGAGCCCGGGAGGAGCTGACCAGGGTCCACCAGGAGCAAGTCGTCGCCCTCGAGCGGGTGAGCAGCCTGTCGGCCGAGGACGCCAAGGCAATCCTCCTTGAGGCGGTCCGCGAAGAGGCCGAGCACGACGCGGTCAAGCTGGCCAAGTCGATCGAGCGGCGCGCCCGCGAGGAGGCCCAGGAGCGCGCCCGCGAGGTCGTCGTGACCGCCATCCAGCGGGTCGCCGCGGATCACACCGCCGAGCACACGGTGACCGTGCTGCACCTGCCCAGCGACGAGATGAAGGGCCGGATCATCGGCCGCGAGGGACGCAACATCCGGGCCCTCGAGCAGGCCACCGGCGTGGACCTGATCATCGACGACACGCCCGAGACCGTTGTCGTGTCGGGCTTCGACCCGGTCCGCCGGGAAGTCGCCCGGCTGGCGATCACCAAGCTGATCGCGGACGGCCGGATCCACCCNNTGCCACCCGAGATCATCAAGCTCCTGGGTCGCCTCAAGTACCGGACCAGCTACGGCCAGAACGTGCTCAACCACGTCGTCGAGACGAGCCGCCTGGCGGCGGTGATCGCGGCCGAGGTCGGGGCCGACATCCAGATCGCCAAGATGGGCGGCCTGCTCCATGACATCGGCAAGGCGGTCGACCACGAGGTCGAGGGCCCGCACGCCGCGATCGGGGCGGCGATCGCCCAGCGCCACAACCTGCCGATGAAGGTCGTGAACGGGATCGCGGCCCACCACCAGGAAGTCGAGTACGCCTGCGTCGAATCCCCGATCGTCCAGATCGCCGACGCGATCAGCGCCTCGCGGCCGGGTGCCCGGGGCGAGTCGATGGACACGTACGTGAAGCGCCTGGAGGACCTCCAGGCGATCGCCGAGAGCTTTGCCGGGGTCGAGCGCTCGTTCGCGGTGCAGGCCGGCCGCGAGGTCCGGATCCTGGTCCGGCCCGAGGAGATCGACGACCTGACCGCCAGCCGGCTGGCCCGCGACATCGTCAAGAAGATCGAGGACCAGCTGACCTACCCGGGCCAGATCAAGGTGACGGTGATCCGCGAGACCCGCGCCGTGGAGTACGCGAAGTAGGGCCGATCTCTCAGCGGTGGTCAGGGTCCCGGAGCCAGGTCGCCCGAGGGTGAAACGGCGATCGGCGTGGTCGGGTGGTATAGCTCGGCCGAGGCATAGTCAACGCCATTGTCCTCGCCGCCCACCACCAGCACGGTCCCGTCGGGAAGCAGCGTGGCTGTAGCAAGGTAACCAACGTCTGTGCTCCCGCTGGCAGTTGCGGTCCAGGACCCAGTGCCCGAGTCGTAGAGCTCCGCAGCGCGACCGCCGAATGCAACGAGCACGGTGCCGTCCGGCAGCAGCGTGGCCGTCTCGGAGTCTAAGGGGGTGCTCCCGGCCCTGGTCCAGGCACGAGCGTCCGGGTCGTACAGCTCGGCGCCAATCGCGCCGGGCCCGCCGCCTTCACCGCCCGTCACAAGAACCTTGCCGTCCGGCAGCAGCGTGGCCGTCTGGCCCCCACGTGGGTCCGCCATGCTTCCGGTGGCTACCCACGATCCTGTGGCGGGGTCAAACAGCTCCGCGCTGGCGACGTTTTCTGGGATGCCGCCGTTGGCGGCCGTGATGGTGTCGTCATAGCCGCCCGCAATGAGGACCTTGCCATCGGGCAGGAGCGTCGCTGTCTGGTCCAGGAGCGTCGCTGTCTGGCCCTGGCGAGGCTTAGTCATGTTCTTTGTGGCCGTCCAGGATCCGGTGTCCGGGTTGTACAGCTCTGCGGTGGCCGTGCTGGGAGTGCCCGTCCCGCCGCCGGCCACGAGCACCTGGCCATTTGGCAGCAACGTGGCCGTGGCCTGGGAGTGCGGCCTCACCATATTGGCGGTGGCCCTCCACGTCCCGGTGCTCGGGTCGAACAGCTCGGCGGAAGTAGAATCGGCGCCGGACGCTGTGCTGCCACCGCCCGCCACGAGCACCTTCCCGTTGAGTAATAGCGTTGCCGAGGCGAATTGGCGCGGGGTGACCATGTTCCTCGTGGCAGTCCACGTCCCGGTGCTCGGGTCGTACAGCCAGGCTGAAGCTGTCGCGCCATTGCGGAGGAGGCCACCCGCCACGAGGACCTTCCCGTCCGGCAGGAGCGTCGCCGTGTGACCGTAGTGGGGCGTGGGCAAGCTCGCGGTCGCCGTCCAGAACGCGGCCGTCGGCTGGACGCTGGACGAGCTTGGGCTGGGCATCTCGCTCGGGTTGCCGACCGCGGCCTCGCGGGGTTGCAGCAGGTACAGCGCGCCGCCGAACACGACGACGCCGATGACGACGGTCGCGGCGACGAGCCAGCGGGCGGATGACGGAGTGGCGAGGAGCCTCCGTGGCGCGCGAGACGCGCGAGGTCCTGGGATCGATGGGAGGGCGGCCAGTACGGTGTCGAGCACCTGGCTGGGAGCATGGGCCGGGTCCTCTTCGAGCCAGTCGGCGATACGCTGGTCGAAGAGCGGATCGGTCGGTCGGGTCATGCGGGTCGCTCCTCCGATGTCGCCGTGGCTCGATCGTCCGAGTCAAGGACGGCCCGCAGCTGTCGGACCGCGTAGTGAAGGCGGGAGCGCACCGTCCCGACGGGGATCCCCAGGGTGGTCGCGATCTCCGTCAACGGATATCCGAGGTGGTGGTGGAGGACCACGACAGCCCGCTGCTCCGGCGACAGCCGGCGAAAGGCGCGGGTGAGGTCATCCCGGGCGGCAACGGAGCGTGCCACGTCCGGCGACGACGTTGGTGGGTCGATTTCGAGAACCCGGATGCGGGCAGACCAACGTCGCTGGGCGCGGGCCTTCGCGTAGCAGGCATGAACCACGAGACGGTGAAGCCACGCGTCGAAACGGTCAGGCTCACGCAGACGGGCGAGGTCACGCCAGGCACCCAGCAACGCCTGCTGGGTCGCATCCTGGGCCAGGGCCGGATCGCGAAGGATCCGGTAGGCGAGCGCGTAACAGCGGTCGACGATGGACGCCGCGAGCGCCTCGAAGGCATCCCGGTCACCCTGCCTGGCCCGCTCGACGAGCTCGGCCTGCATCGCACGCTCCGGATCAGGCGGCCCGTCTGGCCCCGTCACTGAGTATGGAGCCGGCCGCAGCGAAAACGTTCAGGAGCCATCCCCCGAATTCAGGTGGCGACGATGACCCAGGCGCCGAGCCAGCTGTGCAGGCCCCCCGGTTCGCGATAGGGTAGGAACACTTGGGCCATCTGGGCGCGGCTGAGACGAGTGTCTGGCTTGAGGTCGAAGTAGCCAAGCTTGGCAATCTGCATCGGGTACAGCGAGCCACTGACATAGACAGAGCTGACCAGGTAGTTGCTGGTCAACCTTGGATCGTGATTGGCCGCGAAGCCGGTCATCACCCAGGCATGGCTGCCCCAGCCGACGGTCAGGCCGACCGGCTTGCCGGTCAGCAGGATGCGCTTGGCTGCAAAAGCGAGGGCCGCGTCCATCGACGAGAACGATTGGTCCTTGTAGGCCCCCGCCCCGGCGTGGGTCAGGGCGTTCGCCCAGCCGCGCGGGTCGGCACCAGGCTCGGAGGACGGCTGGATTTCGTGGGCACGGGCATAGGCCATGAGCGCCGCCTGGGCGGCATAGCTCGAGTCGTTCGTGCCATTGATCAGGTTGAGCATCATCTGTGAGCTTGCTGCCACACACCACTGGTCGGTCTTCTGGGTGACGAAGGCGCCCGTCCGATAGACGTTGTACGACCCCGTCCAGGGGACCGGAGGCGGCACGCCCCGGAGGCCTGATGGCTGCGTCCCAAGCTGAACCCTTGTCCAGATCAGCCCCGGGGCGGGGTTGGGGTTCGCCGCGGCGGCGCCCGTCGCCCCCAACGTCAACAGGATTGTGACCGTCAGGAGAAGGGTGCCCACGATTCGGGCTGTGCGCATCGGTCGGTTGCTCGGGTGACGCCGTGGGATCGTCCGCGAAGCGGCAGGTATCCCGCACGTAGAGCGTCGCCCTCCGAGTCGCCGGGCATGAGTGCCGAATGGCACCCGCCGGCTATCACTTCGTACCAGGGAAGCTTCGGGATTCGTACTGGGCCTTCAGCGAGGCCGGTGGCGCTCGACCTTCAGCTCGAGCGGCGCACGCCGGCAATCGGGCAGTCCCGGCCGTGCCCTCGTCGGTCCGCTACCCTGTCGGCTATGCCTGAAGCTTCCCGGATTGGCATCGTTCGCCTCGGCAACCCGGCCAACGGCGATGCGCCCCGGCCGTCGGGCGCCTGCCGCGTCCTGATGATCGGCGACGTGATCGGCAAGCCCGGCCGGCTGGCGGTCGAGGCGCTCCTGCCCGACCTGCGCGGGGCTCGTGGGATCGACTTCGTGACGGCCAACGGCGAGAACCTGGCCGGCGGGATGGGCCT
>PNAZ01000052.1:0-3154 GCA_003169655.1 Chloroflexota bacterium | reverse complement strand
GCCGTGATCAACCTCCAGGGCCGGACCTATATGCAGCCCATCGAGAATCCGTTCACCGAGGCGGATCGTTTGATCGACGAGGGCTCCGAGCCACTGCCGCCGATCCGGCTGGTCGACTTCCACTGCGAGATCACGTCCGAGAAGAACGCCCTCGGGCTGCATCTCGATGGCCGGGTCAGCGCGGTTGTCGGGACCCATACCCACGTGGTGACCGGCGACGAGCGGATCCTGCGCGGCGGGACGGCCTACCAGACCGACCTCGGGATGACCGGCCCGATCCACAGCGTGATCGGCTTCAAGCCCGAAACCGTCCTGCCCCGCTTCATCAATGCCCTGCCCACCCGGTTCGAGGTGGGGGAGGGGCCGGTGATCTTCAATGCCTGCCAGGTCGACATCGACCCGGCCAGCGGCCGCGCCCTGGCGATCGAGCGGATCCAGCGCCTCGTCGAGGTCTGAGGTGAGCCGCGGACCGGACCGCCACGATCCGCCGGCCGAGCCGATCGTGCCCAATGGACCGTCGCCGGTCGACCTGCACACCCACACCCTGCGCTCGGATGGGACGCTCGAGCCGGGCGACCTCGTCGAGCAGGCCGCGGCGGTCGGCGTCCACCTCCTGGCAATCACCGACCACGACAACCTGGCCGCCTATCGCGAGCTGACCGGTCCCGACGTCCAGGCCCTGCCCGCCGGGCTCGAACTGATGCCCGGCGTCGAGATCAACTGCCTGACCGGCGATGCGCCGGCGGTCTTCGAGGGCGAGCTGCACATCCTGGGGTTCGGCTTCCAGCCCGACGATGGGGCGTTCGAGGCGCTGCTCGCCGGCCAGCGCGACGGGCGACTGGTGCGCTTCGATCGGACCCTCGAGGTGCTGCGTGGTCTCGGGATGTCGGTCGACTCTGCGCTCGAGGAGCTCGACCTGAGCGCGATCGCGTCCCTCGGCCGGCCGACGGTCGCCCGGCTGATGATCGCCAGCGGCTACACCACGTCGGTCGAGGACGCCTTCGAGCGCTGGCTCGGCCGCGGCCGGCCGGCGTACGTTCCGCGCGAGGGGATCGGCCCGGTCCGGGCGATCACCGCAATCCGGGCCGCCGGCGGCCTGCCGGTCCTGGCTCACTTTGGTGAGGCCGAGGCACACGAGTCGCTGATCCGCGACCTGCAGGCGATCGGCCTGGGTGGCCTGGAGGTCTATTACCGGACATTCGATCGGGCCCACGTCGAGTCCGTCGGGCGCGTCGCCGACGAGCTCGGGCTGGTCAAGACCGGCGGCAGCGACTTCCACGGCGACACCGGCAGCTATGCCGAGATGCACGCCGCAACCTCGGTGCCGGCCTTCGTCGGCGACCGGCTGCGCAACGCCCTTGCCCGTTGGCCCGCCGGCGGGCAATCTGCCGGCATGCGGACCGATCATGACTGAGCCTGTCGCGACGAGACCCGGCCGGGCCCTGCCGATGCTGGCCGAAGTCCCGCCGGCGCCGGCCGGCCGGGCGGCGATCCAGCCTGCCGACGAGCGCGTCGAAGAGTTCCGCCCGGAGGCGCCGTCCCTGCCCCGCTTCGCCCTGTGGACGCTCGGCTGCCAGATGAACCGGAGCGACTCGGAGGAGATGGCCGGCCGGCTGCTGGCCGCCGGCTGCGACGAGGCGACCGGCTTCGAGGACGCCGACCTGATCGTGATCAATACCTGCGCGATCCGTGAAGCCGCCGAGCAGAAGGTGATCGGTCGCCAGGGCCAGCTGGCGAAGCTCAAGGCGGCCCGGCCTGGGCTGCGGGTCGTCCTGACCGGCTGCTCCGTGCGCGAGCCGGACCGGGCCGGCCTCCGCCGGCGCTATCCCGCGGTCGACCTCTTCCTGCGGCCCGACGAAGAGCCCGAGCTCGTCGATCGGCTCGGCCTCGCGTCCGCCCAGGGTGGAATCGGGACGGGCACGACGACCCGCGTCGGGCGAACGATCGTCGGCGCGGCGGATCACCTCGCGGACAGCCGCGCCGCGGCCCTCGCGGGCGGCGCGATCCGGCGCGAGTCGGCCACCTCGGCCTGGCTGCCGATCGTCTATGGCTGCGACAAGACCTGCACCTACTGCATCGTGCCTTTCAGCCGCGGGCCGGAGCGGAGCCGGCCGTTCGATGAGATCGTCGACGAGGCTCGGGCGCTGGCCGCCGCGGGCTATCAAGAGGTGACCCTGCTCGGCCAGAACGTCAACAGCTACGGCCACGACCTGCCNNGGCCGGCCGGATCTGGCCGAGCTGCTCCGGGCGATCGACGGGATCCGGACCGCCGACGGCCTGCCGGCGATCCCGCGCCTGCGCTTCGTCACGTCCCACCCCTGGGACCTTTCTGACCGCCTGATCAGGGCGATGGCCGACTGCCCGTCCGTGTGCGAGCACCTTCACCTGCCGGTCCAGTCCGGCGACGACGCGGTCCTCCGCCGGATGGGTCGCCAGTACACGATCGAGCACTACCTCGAGCGCCTCGCCCGGATCCGCGCGGCGGTGCCCGGGATCGCGGTCAGCACCGACGTGATCGTCGGCTTCTGCGCCGAGACCGAGGCCCAGTTCCAGGCCACCCTGCGCCTCCTCGAGGCGGTCGCCTACGACCAGGTCTTCGCGGCGGCGTATTCGGTCCGACCGGGCACGCCGGCGACGCACATGGCCGATGACGTCCCGCCGGCCGTCAAGCGGCGCCGGCTGAACCAGCTCCTCGCCTTGCAGGAGTCGATCGGCTTGGAGCGCAACCGGGCGCGGGTCGGCTCGAGCGCCGAGGTCCTCGTCGAATCGATCGTCCCGCCGCGCAGCCACGACCACGACACACACGCTGAGGCGCGCGCGATGGAATCGAGCGCGAAGCCGGGCACGGTCCACCTGACCGGCCGCAGCCGGGGGCACACCCTGGTCCACCTCAATGGGCCCGCCGAGCTGGTCGGACGGCTGGTCGACGTCCGGATCGAGCACGCCGGACCGTATTCGTTGCGCGGAGCCCTCGCCTGAGCATCCCCGCGGGACGGCCGCCGCTGGTCGTGATCGGCGGCCCGACCGCCACCGGCAAGACCGGCCTGGCGATCGACCTGGCGCTCGCCCTGGCAGGAACCAGTCGGCCGGTCGAGGTCCTGTCGGCCGACTCCCGCCAGGTCTATCGCGGGATGGACATCGGGACGGCCAAGCC
>PNAZ01000083.1:17464-18585 GCA_003169655.1 Chloroflexota bacterium | reverse complement strand
CTGGCGCGGCCGCATGAACCCGGCAGAGAGCACACGGAAAGCACGGAACGGCAGCACAGAAACGGCGGGAATCGCGAACGCCGGGCCCCCAGAGCCCGGCGTTCGCTGTCCCCGAGACCCGGAAATGGAGGGAGTTCCGGGTCGTGTCAGTAGGTGATGGATCGAGCGACGTCCCCACGTCGCCCCGGCCGGAGGGTCGCCGTCTCCGGCGATGACCAGTCGAGAGCGCTAGTAGCGGTTGGTGGGCCGGCTCGAGGACGGCCGGAGGGCCGGTCGAGCCTGGCTGATCCGGGGCTGGGTCGCGAGTCCGACAGCGGCCCCAATCGGGTTGCCGGCCGAGGGCATTCCCCGCAGGTAGGAGCTCTGAGCCGGGCGAGAAGTCTCGCCACCCTGATAAGCACGTCCCAGGCGGCGCATTCGCACCGCGAGGTAGTACTCCATGATCTGGCGAACCTGCGGCTCGCTCAGAACGTCATCGGCCCGGAGGGCGTATTCGACCCGCGCCGTGGGGTTGGCGGCGCCCGCCGACATCAGGCCCAGGTACTGCGGCGTATCGGCGTCCTCGCGCAACTCGCGCAGGCCGCGGGCCAGCTTGGTGGCCGTTCCGAGGGACGGCATCCGGTCGCCGCGGATCAGCCGCGAGATCGTCGAGTGGTCGACGCCCGACTGCTGGGCGAGCTGCCTCTGGGACATCTTCTTGGCCTTGAGCTGAGCTCGAAGCCATTCGTTGAATGCTCGTCCGTTCTGGGTCGTCATAAGGGTTTGCTGGGCTCTCCGCTGGGCGACGATCGGTTCGCTACCGAACTGCCCAGACGATCCCACCTGGCCCGTTGCGTCGTTATCACCCGTTGGTACTCGGCCCGGTACGCGTGAGCGTGGCGGGTGACGCCCGTGTGGTGTAGTCCGGGCCGATTCGGTATAGGCGTCCGATTGGTACCTCTGGCGGCCGACGGTGCCAGCCGGTGCACGCACGCACACCCCAACCCACGAGGGAATGGAGCAGAACCAGCAGGCTCATCAGGGCGAGCAGCCCAACGTGGAGGAGTCGGCGCGCCGGGGTCGATGCGGCGCGCAGGTCACCGGCCCTCACTCGATCAGCGATCCCTCCCAGGCTGACTCGC
>PNAZ01000083.1:6226-17413 GCA_003169655.1 Chloroflexota bacterium | reverse complement strand
GATCCCGGACCGCGGCGCGGAGGCCCCACCATCGCGCGAGATGACAGGGATAGGATGGAGCGATGAGCGTTCGAAGACTGTCCGGACCGATCGACCCGGGCCCAAGGTCGACCGTGTGACCCACGACCGGATAAAGACCGGGTCTCCAGTCCCGGTCGTCATCCTGGCCGGTGGCCTGGGCACGCGCCTCCGGGAAGAGACGAACTTCCGACCCAAACCGATGGTCGAGATTGGCGGGCGGCCGATCCTCTGGCACATCATGAAGACCTACGATCACTTCGGGTTTCGACGTTTCATCCTGCCGGTTGGATACCTGGGCGACGTCATCAAGGACTACTTCCTGTCCTATGCAGATCGCCACGCCGACTTCACGGTCAATACCCTGTCGGGTGCCCTGAAGCGGCATGAAAGGCCGCCGGAATCGTGGGATGTAACGGTCATCGACACCGGGCTTGACACCATGACCGGCGGGCGATTGCGCCGACTTGACGCCCACCTGCCCGGTCGTTTCATGGTCACCTACGGGGATGGCGTAGCGGACATCCCGATCGACAGTCTGCTCGCGTTTCACGAGGCCCACGGACGGGTCGCGACGGTGACAGCAGTGCGTCCACCCTCGCGATTCGGAGCGCTCGGATTGGACGGTGACCATGTCGTCGAGTTCTCCGAGAAGCCCCAGGCAGAAGCAGGATGGATCAACGGGGGCTATTTCGTGTTCGAGCGGCCGGTGTTCGACTACCTCGTCGACGACGAGACCGTCCTGGAGCGCGAGCCTCTGGAACGACTGGCCGCGGACGGCCAGCTGATGGCATACCGCCACCAGGGGTTCTGGGAGCCAATGGACACCGAGCGAGATCGCACCAACCTGATCGGCTTGTGGGCGGAAAAGGCGGCTCCATGGAAGATCTGGGATGACTGATCCCAGCGCCTATGCCGGCCGGACGGTGCTCGTCACTGGGGCCAGCGGGATCGTCGGCTCCTGGCTCGTGCGGGCCCTGTTGGGCGGGCAAGGCAACGTCGTCGCCTTGGTTCGCGACGTGGATCCCCGATCAGAGCTGGTCCAGAGCGGCGACGATCGACGCGTCATTCGGGTCAACGGATCGCTCGAGGACGCGACGATCCTCGAGCGCGTACTCGGTCAGTACGAGGTGGATGTCGTCTTCCACCTGGGAGCCCAGACACAGGTCCGGCACGCCCAGCGACAACCGATGGCCACCCTGGAATCAAACGTCCGGGGCACCTACAACCTGCTCGAAGCAGTTCGTCGCGCAGGCCGGCCGATCGACGCGCTCGTCGTAGCATCGAGCGACAAGGCCTACGGGGAAAGCACGACCCTCCCGTACACCGAAAGCCACCCTCTGGCCGGCCGCAACGTCTATGACGCGTCCAAGAGCGCCGCAGACCTGATCGCAACCGCCTACGGGATCAGCTACCGCCTGCCCGTCGGAATCGCGCGATGCGCCAATATTTACGGTGGCGGAGACTTGAATTGGGATCGGATCGTCCCGGGCACGATCCGATCGCTCTTGCGCGGCGAACCCCCGCTCATCCGGAGCGACGGAACGCTTCAGCGCGACTACCTGTACGTGGACGACGCCGTGACGGCATACCTCGCCCTCGGCCTTGCCTTGATGGATGGTCGTGAACACGGCCAGGCGTTCAACTTCGGCAACGGGCGGCCAGTTTCCGTGCTGGACCTCGTGGCGGAGATCAGCCGGACGGCCGGCAGAACGGATCTCGTCCCGGTCGTTCAGTCCGACGCGCCGAACGAGATCCCTGCCCAGTGGCTCGATTCGACCAAAGCTCGAACGCGCCTGGGCTGGGCCCCCGCCTTCAGCCTCTCCGATGGCCTGAGCCGGACCGTCGAGTGGTACCGGCGCGCGCTCGGATGAGCCCCGCAAGGATCCCAGCCATGAGCCCTGCGGCTGAGGAGCTCCGCGCCCGGATCATGGAGCTGGTCGCCGAGTATCACGCCGAGGCGTTTCCGAAACTCGAGTTCGAGGCCGGGAAGTCGCCGGTGCCAGTGTCCGGCAAGGTGTTTGACGCAGACGAGCTGCAACACCTCGTCGATGCGTCCCTCGACTTCTGGCTCACGACGGGTCGGTTTGCCGCGCAGTTCGAACGGGAGTTCGCCCGGTGGATCGGAACTCGCCACGCGGTGCTCGTCAATAGTGGATCGAGCGCGAACCTCCTCGCAGTTTCGGCCCTGACCGCCGCCGAGCTCGGCGAGCGTGCCCTTCGGCCGGGTGATGAGGTGATCACGGCTGCGGCTGGGTTCCCGACGACGGTTAACGCCATCATCCAGAACGGCCTCGTGCCGGTGTTCGTCGACTCGATGATGGCGACCTACAACGCCGATCCGGATGCCGTCGAGGCTGCCATCGGGCCGCGGACGCGGGCAATCATGCTCGCCCACACCCTCGGGAATCCATTCGAGGTTGACCGCATCCAGGCGATCGCCAGGAAGCATGGGCTATGGCTGATCGAGGACACCTGTGATGCCGTTGGGTCCACCTGGCGTGGTCAAAAGGTCGGCACGTTCGGCGATCTTGCGACGGTCAGCTTCTTCCCGGCCCACCACCTGACGATGGGCGAGGGCGGTGCGGTCCTGACCGCTAGCCCGCCGCTCAAGAAGATCGTGGAGTCATTTCGNNTACAGCCACCTGGGCTACAACCTGAAGCTGACCGACATGCAGGCTGCCGTTGGCGTCGCGCAGTTGAAGAAGCTGGACGACTTCGTCGCGCGGCGGCGCGACAACTTCGCCTACCTTCGCGCCGCACTCGAGCCGCTCGCCGATGTCTTGATCCTGCCCGAGGCCACGCCCGGCAGCGATCCGAGCTGGTTCGGATTTCCGATCACCGTCCGAGCTGGCGGCCGGCTTTCTCGAAATGAAATGACCGGGTGGTTGGAATCACGGGGCATCAAGACCCGCCTCCTGTTTGGGGGCAATCTGACCCGCCAACCCGCGTACGCCGACGTGCCGTTTCGGGTCGTCGGCAAGCTGACCGTCGCCGACCAGATCATGGACAGCACGTTCTGGATCGGGACGTTCCCAGGCATCGACCGGGCGATGCTGGACTATGTCGCGGCTCAGATCCACGAGGCCGCACGATCGGGCATCGGCAACTCGACCACGCCTCGCTCGACCGGCCAGCGGTAGGTATGCGCCAATAACAACTGACGGACCAGATCCAGTCATCCGCGAAGACCTGGACAACNNCTGACCGGCGCGACCGGCTTCATCGGCCGCTATTTCGTAGAGAGCGTGATCCGCTTCAACGAGATCGGCGGCCGGCCTCCGTGCATCATGACCCTGCCCACGCGTCGCCCGGAGCTACTCCAGAGCCGATACCCGATGCAGGTGGACGCGAGCCAGTTGGTGATCGTCGACTGGAGCGCCGGACACGCCCTCGATCTTCCCGGGCGCCGCTGGGACTACGTGCTTCACGGGGCAGCTACTGCCGACCCGATCCAGTTCATGCGCGACCCGGACCGTAGCCTGCGAGACACGATCAGCACGGCGGCCTCGATTGCGAACATTGCCAGGGCGTCGACGGCCAAACGGCTGGTCCTGATCAGCAGCGGAGCCGTCTATGGCGATCAGCCGGGAGACCTGCCCGAGATCCCGGAGACATTCCGTGGTGCACCGGACATTTCCGCGCTCACGTCGGGCTACGGCGAAGCGAAGCGAGTGTCCGAATTGCTGTTTCGGCTGAGCGGAGTCGATCAGCGCGTGGCGCGCGTGTTCTCGGTGATCGGTCCATACCAGGATCTCGAATCCCATTTCGCGGTACCCGACCTGATCCGGCAGGCGGCCGAAAATGGACTCCTGCAGCTGACCAGTGACGGAAGCGGGCGGCGCAGTTTCTGCTACGCGTCCGACCTGACGATATTCCTGGTCAAGTTGCTCGTGGGGGAGGTCCGTCACGACGTCTACAACGTGGGCTGTCGAGAGGGCACTGCGAGCGTCGCTGAGGTTGCCAATATGCTGGCCGACATCTTTGGCGGGCTCGAAGTTCGACCGACCTCGAAGTCTCCCGAACAGGCCAACTATGTTCCGCAGCTGGACCGTCTCTATGAGACCTATGCTCCGCGGGTGGGGTTGCGCGAGGCGCTCCTCCGGACGTGTCACTCCTTGTTCGCTCGAGGCCTGATCGACAGGCAGCCGGTCGTTCAGCTCGAATTGCCAGCGCCGGGGTCCTGACTGAGGTGGGCGACGCCCGCTATGCCCCCTCCATCCCGACCGGAGTGGCAAACGGTTCCATCTCGGTCATCGGCCGACCGAACGCAATTTTCGGGTAACAGTTGGCTTCGGGTGAGATCTTCACATCCAGCAGGGCTGGACCGGGTTCGGCCAGTAGCCAGGCGACTGCCTCCCCGGCGTCCTGCTCCGTCTCGATGGCCCTGGCTGGAATGCTGTACGCAGAGGCAACGGCGGCAAAGTCCGGCGCGCTGTAGCCCCACACGGTCGATTGATAGCGACGATCGAAGTAGGTCTCCTGGAACTGACGAACCATGCCGTGGGATTGGTTATTGACGATCAGGATCTTGATCGGGAGCCGATTTCGGGCCACGGTCTGAAGTTCCTGGATGTTGGTCTGAAATCCTCCGTCGCCAGCCACCAGGACAATTGGGCGCCCGGCCAGGGCGAACGAAGCGCCGATGGCCGCCGGAAGGCCAAAGCCCATCGATCCGAGCCCGCCGGACGTCAGGAAGCGCTGGTCCGCAAGGAGTTCCAGCGATTGAGCGGCCCACATCTGGTGCTGGCCAACGTCGGCAACGTAGGCGGCCGCGGCCCCCGATACGGACGAAAGCTGATGCATGAGCACATTGGGATTGATCCCGGGAGAGCCCACCAACTCGTGGGTATCGGGCCACTCCCGCTGGAGCGCGTGAATCTCCTCGATCCAGGCCGCGCGATCGGGAAGATCGGCGGCCCGCGCGACCGGCATTGCCGCGCTCGCGAAGTCCTTGAGGTCCGCCAATAGTGCCCTGCAGCCCTTGACTCGATTGTTGATCTCGCCGGGCTCGCAGTCGACATGGAAGATCTCTCGACCCGCCTCGAACGCGGCCGTGTCCGACCCGGTCTGGCGGATGTCAAGCCGGCTGCCAAGGACAAGGATGAGGTCCGATCGTCCGATCGCGAGGTTGGCCCAGCGGTTCCCGTAGCTCCCGATCATCCCCACCCGAAGGGAGCTCGAGAAGGGCACCACGTCGACGCCCATCAGCGAGTTCACGACTGGCACGCCCAGGGTATCCAGGAGTTCGCGGACCTGTTCGGTGGCCTGGGCTGCCCGGATCCCCCCGCCAACGAGGACCAACGGGCGTCGGGCCCGCTGCAACGCGCGGATGAGTGACTCGATTTCCAGCTGGTCGATGACGGGGCGCACGTCTGGCTCCGGAGATCGGCTGGCGTCGACCAGCGGTATCTGGGCTCCCTGGATGTCCATTGGCACGTCGAGCAGGACGGGGCCGGGGCGACCACTCCTGGCCAATTGGAAGGACCGCTGGAGCAGGATCGGGAGCTGCTCGGGAGATTCCACCTGCCAGGCCGCCTTGGTGATCGGGGCGGCCAGCGAGACGATCTCGGTCTCCTGGAAGCCCATCTGTCGAATCGCCCGGTCGCCCTTCATTTCGTTCCGATTCACCTGGCCCGTGATGAACACGGCCGGCGTCGAATCGAAATAGCAGCTGGCAATTCCGGTCAACAGGTTGATCGCGCCGGGACCACTGGTGGCCATCGCCACCCCGGGCACGCCGGTCATCCGGGCCTGGCCTTCGGCAGCAAAGGCCGCTCCCTGCTCGTGATGCATGCTCACGATGCGGATCTGCCCGGCCTGCTGGATTGAGTCCAGGAGGTGAGTGATCATGCCGCCGACGAGCTCAAAGACGCACTCGACGCCCTGATCGCTCAGGAAGCGCGCGACTACATCAGACGCCTTGGGCATCGACTTCCAGCTCCTCTTTCGGACCGGCTCTGCCGGGCAAACCCTTGATCTCGATGTTTTCGGAATCGGCGATCACGTAGAGGGGCCGCCGCTTCGTCTCGGCATACGTTCGCCCGAGGTATTCGCCCAGGACGCCGATACCCAGGCTGTTGATGCCGATTCCAAGAAGCGCGAGCACGATCAGGGTGGTAATCCCGGCTGGCGGATTCCCGGTCAGGAACAAGAGGATGTAGACGGGAATCGCGAGGATGCTGAGGGCCACGAAACCAAAGCCGATGAGGGTGAAGATCCTGAGCGGCTTGACCGAGAAACTCGTGAACGCGTTCAGGGCGAAGACAATCAGGCTGCCGATGGGGGCCTTGCTCTCGCCGGCCACACGCGGGCGTCGCTGGTACTCGACTCCCGTCTGGCGGAACCCCAACCAGGCGATGAGTCCCCGCATGTAGCGGTTCGACTCCGTACATGACTCGAGGGCGTTGGCAACGCGCCGACTGATCAGTCGGAAGTCCCCCACGTTGCGAGGAATCGGAACGTCGGCGAGCGCGGCGATGAGGCGATAGACGCCCTTGACCATCGCGTTGCGCCACCTCGCGTCGCCTGGCCGCACCGTGCGGACCCCGTATACGACGTCGAACCCCTCGCGCCACTTCTGAAGGAACGCCGGGATCACCTGGGGCGGGTCCTGCAGGTCCGAGTAGAGGACCACCATCGCCTCGCCCGAGGCTAGCCGGTAGCCGGCGGTGATCGAGGCCTCCACGCCAAAGTTACGACTGAGCCCGACGTACTTCCAGCGCGAATCCCGGAGGCAGATCTTCTTGACCTCGACGTCCGTCCCGTCGGTGCTCCCGTTGTCGATGACGATGAACTCGAAGGCGTAGGGCAGCCCGGCAAGGGTCTGCTCCAGCTCCGCTTCCAGCGGCCCAATGTTGTCGCGCTCATTGAGGGCAGGAATGATGATCGAGACGAGGGTGCTCAATCGCTGCCTCCTGGGTTGCCCGAGACGGGCATCACGGAATCCGAAGGACCTGGGCACCGCCGGCACTGTCAAGCAGCACGGCACCGGGTACCAGGGAGTTTGGGTGAACGCTGTCAGCGTAGATGTAATCGATGCCGTCCTGTTTCAGGAAGGCGGCGACACTGGCTGGTGATGGTTGAGCGGCCAACGTTGGATAGAGGGTCCGCTGGGGAGCTTCCTGGAAGAGCGGGCTCTGGCTGGCAGGGGGCGTCTGCGTGCCGTTGAGGGCGCCGAATGTCTCTGCTTCGAAGCACATCGGAACAACCGGCCGGCCGGTATGGGCGTCGATACTGACCAGTCTGGGATCCCAGATTGCGACCTCCTCCGAAGGTGCGCAGGCGTACGCGAGTTTCGCGTTTGGTGGCAATTGCTCGATCGCCGCCAGCAGGCTGACCGAAATAGGCTGGTAGTCGTGCGGCCCGAATTGCTGCATGCGGAAGATGCCGGCCAGGACGCCCACCTCCAACTGAACTCCACACAGGATCACCAAGGCTGCTGCCAAGCGCAAGCGTCCTGTTCTGCGCAGGTTTCGCAGGAGCATCCAGAGGGCGACGGCGGCGACCGGCGTGGCGAATACCGCGATCCCGCCAAAGAACACGTGGAACATCGTGAAGTCACCAAGTCGTGCACCCCAGGCGAGGGCGCCTGCGCCCAGGAGCGCCATGGCGCCGATGAAGATCCACCCTTGCAGGACCGCTTTCTTGCGAAACACCAGCCACCCGACCGGGATCGCCAGGAGGGCCCCGCTGCCCAGGAGGATCGACCCGACCGACTCGCGCCAGGAATCGTTGAATGGCAAAACGTCGCTCGACAACCCACTCGTTCCGATCCCATGGCCAGTCAGGATGCCCCAGCCAGCCGTCGCACTGAGCAGCAGCCCGGCCACGATGAGGGTCCCACTCCAGGCGCGAGGCAGGCCGGGCAGGCTGACTCTGCCCACGAGCGCGCGGAACGATTGCAGGATCAGGACGCTGGCCGTTCCGACGACCGCCAGAAGCGCGATCACGATGTGCGCCGGGAGGATGCTGGCGATCACGCTGCCCGAGAACACCGACAAAGCGGGAGACGGGGCGAGGGACCTGTGGCGCGCGACGACATACAGGATCAGGAGAACGACGACCGCAGCCAGGCCGTAGGAGGTGATCCCAAAGACGAGGCCGGTTGCCCATGAGGAGAAGAACGGGCCTGGCAGGGGTATCGGCGCCAGGAACAAACTGGCAACCGCCCCGAACAGGAATGCTCTGCGCGAGGATGTCCCGGTCAATCGACGCACGATCGTGCCAGTGAGCGCCGCTGCCGCCAGCAGGACAAGGGGCAGCACGACGTAGTGGCGAGCGAGGATGGGGTCCAGCCCGAACAGGGCGATCGCGATGGCCGCGAGCCACAATTCGCCCCAGTGGTACCAGGTCTGGGCGGGCAGACCAGGGATTTCCGCGAAGCCTGATGGCGAGTAGATCGTCTCGGTCCCGGTCCTGGCAAGGTCGGCCCCGAGCGCCGAGTAATACGCCTCGTCCATGAATTCGACAGGCTGAACCCCATCCCTGGGGCTCGGTGCCATCGTCGACCCGTACAGCAGGCCGGCGAGCACGACGAAGCCGGCTCCGGCCAGCAACGCCAGCACGTTGGACCAGCGAGGGTGACCAGGATCGACGCGACCGGGCAGCGACGCCGAGGCGCTCAACAGCGGGCCCTGGGGGCTCCGTCTAATTCGCCTGCGCAGCACGATTACGCCCGTGATCGCGAATCCGATGGCGACCGGTGTGAACGCGCTCCGACCTCCGGAAAAGACCGCAGCCCACGATACGGCCACGATGAGCAACCCGGAACCAAGGCCCACTCCAATCATCTCGCCTACGGGAGCGCCAGGTTCGAGCAGGCCGACCCGTCGTGCGACCCACGTGCCAAGCGCAAGACAAACGCCGCCGAACAGCAGGGCCGTGAAGATCGCGAACCAGACCCGTCCATCGACCAAAGCCGCCGTCAGCTCAACGCCGACCAACTGCAGATTGGCGAGCGTGCTGGTCACCCGCGGAAGCTCGGCTCCGGGGCGGGGGCGTCCGGGGCGGGGGCGATCGGCGTGATCCCGGTCCCGCGGCGCATCGGCGAGACAGCGTAGGTGACACTGCCCAGGGCGATGATCGACAGGACGCTGATCGCACGATCAACGAGAACGATGGTCAGCGCCTCGGTCTGGGGCACGTTGTAGACAAGGGTGAGGACCCCGACGATGCCCGCTTCAACGATCCCCAGCCCGGCCGGCGTGAACGGCACGGCCGTCAGCAGCGAGCCCGTCAGGGCNNCGGTCGTAGAACTCGAGGACCTTGGGCGGGATCGGCAGGCGGGTCAGCAATCGCCGCCCGAAGTTGCGCAGCGAAAGGAGCAGGAAGGCCAGGATGATCACCAACCCGACGCCGATTGCGAATACGACCTGGACGTCGTCCGGGAGGCGCCCGCGGAACGAGACGAAGCCCGCGGCCAGGCCCAGGACCACGATCGCGAACAGGTCCAGGATCCGCTCGATGAAGACGGTCCCGAAGGTCCGGCTCAGGGAGACGGCGGCATTCAGTCGGAGGAGGTACGCCCGGTACAGGTCACCGAGCTTGGCCGGTACGAGGCAGTTGACCAGCCACGAGATGAAGATGATCTCGGTCGAATCGCGGACCTTGAGCGGGTAGCCCGTGGCCCGGACCAGGAGCGCCCAGCGCAGGCCCCGGATCGGGAAGCCGCTATAGAAGATCAGGAAGGCGACCAGCAGCAGGAGCGGATTGGCGGCCAGGATCTTGGCCGGCAGCTCGGCCAGGTTGAAACCGGGCAGGCTCCGGGCGAACAGGATGAGCAGGAAGATCGGCAGGACGAGCGACAGGATCGTCCGAGGCTGGCGCAGGCGTCGCCCGAGCGACATCTGGTCAGCATTGATGTCCGCCTCGGGGCTGCCTGCACCGGGCACCGGGGCAGCAATTTCCATCGCCTCCGACGATACCGACTCGGCCCCCCCGATCGCCATGGAACGATGGTCCCCCTCGGGGTCAGGCGGCTTACCCTCGGGGTCAGGCAGCTGGTCCGCGGGCCGTTCGGTGCTCAAGGCCGCTCAATTGGCTGGATCCGGCCGTTGCCCCGGGCGCGGTTGATGCCCTTGGCAATCGGGGTCAGGCCGCGCACGAAATACGACGCCCGGCCGGTGATGATCTCGTGCCTGCCAAGGGCCGCGAGCAGGCCCGCCGCGGTCGAGGGGTCGGCTCCGCGCACGCCGTTGTAGGCGACGCCCACCTCGAGCGTCGAATGGGCATCCGAGACGGCAACCCCGGGCAGGCCGTGCTCCAGGGCGAAGAGGGCCGCCTGCTCGTTGCCGTTGCGCCCGACGATCCGGGCATTCCAGGTCTCGACCCAGTCGACGAGGGGCACGATCGAGGCCAGCCGGGCCTCGCGCAGGAGCGAGTTCCGGTAGCGGTCGAAGGGGTGGGGCACGCCGACCAGGCCGCCCTGCTCCCGCGCCGCCGCGATCGTCTCGGCGGCCGGCAGGCCGGCTGGCAGCGGCCGCTCGAGGAACAGGCAGATGAGGTCACCGTCGGCGGTCTTCACCTCTTCGCCGACGATCACGGTCAGGCCGGCCGGGGCGTGGTCACGGGCGTCGAGCGCGCCGTCGATCCGATCGTGGTCGGTGATCGCCAGGTGGGTCAGGCCGCGGGCCGCAGCCGCCCGGACCTGGTCACGCGGACGGGCCAGCGAATCGAAGCTGAACGAGGTGTGGCAGTGGAGGTCGAAGAAGGCCTGCTGGGATCCGGCGGAAGCCGCCATGGCGCCAAGTCTCGTCAGATCTGCTGGACCAGCGACTTCTTGAAGAAGTCGAAGTGCTCCAGGGCCAGCCCGGTCCCCATCGCCACGCAATTGAGCGGGTTCTCGGCCACGTGGCAGGGCACGCCGGTCACCTGGGTCAGGAGCTTGTCGATGTTGCGCAGCAGGGCGCCCCCGCCGGACATCACCATGCCCTTGTCGATGATGTCCGAGCTCAGCTCGGGCGGCGTCTGCTCGAGCACGTTGCGGACCGCCGAGACGAGCTGCTGGAGGGGCGCCTCGATCGCTTCCATCACCTCGGAGCTGGTGATCGGGATCGTGCGCGGCAGGCCGGCGATCAGGTCGCGGCCGCGGACGTCCATGCTCAGCTCGCGCTCGAGCGGCAGGGCCGTGCCGATCGCGATCTTGACCTCTTCAGCGGTCCGCTCGCC
>PNAZ01000083.1:4574-6184 GCA_003169655.1 Chloroflexota bacterium | reverse complement strand
GCGGCCAGCGGCTCCTCGATCAGGTAGGCGGCACCGGCCCCGGCCTTGAGGGCCGCATCGCGCACGGCGCGCTTCTCGACGCTGGTCACCCCGGCCGGCACGCTGATCATCACGTCCGGTCGGCGAAAGCCGATCGAGCCGCGCCTGACCTTGCTGATGAAGTGGCTGAGGAGCGCCTCGGTGATCACGTAGTCGGCGATCACCCCGTCCTTCATCGGCCGGATGGCCTGGATGTTGCCCGGCGTCCGGCCGATCATCTCGCGGGCGTCCTCGCCCACGGCCACGATCCGGTTCTGGTCGTCGACGGCCACCACCGACGGCTCCTGGATCACGATGCCCTTGCCCTGCACGTACACCAGGATGTTGGCGGTGCCCAGGTCGATGCCGATCTTCATTGGCTGGCGGACTACCCCTTGCTGGCCCGGCGCCTGGGCGTGGGCTGTTCGGCGACGCTCGTGATCGACGCGCCGAGATCCTGGAACTTGCGCCCGATGTTCTCATACCCCCGGTGAACGTGATGAGCGCCATGAATCAGCGAGGTCCCCTCGGCCGCCAGGGCGGCCACGATCATCGACGCGCCGGCGCGCAGGTCGCCGATCTCGGTCTCGGCGCCGTGCAGCGGCGCGATGCCGGTGATCGTGGCGTGGTTGGCATCCTGGACCCGGATCCGGGCGCCCATCCGGGCCAGGCCGGCCAGGAACTCGAGACGATCCTCGAAGATCGTCTCGTGGACGTGGCTCCGGCCGCTGGCCTGGGTCAGCAGGACGCACGTCGGCGGCTGGAGGTCGGTCGCCAGGCCGGGGTACGGTGCCGTGGTCACGTCCACCGCCCGGAACCGGTCGCGATCGGCACCGGAGGCCAGGATCGTGTCGCCCCGGCAGGTCACGTCGACGCCGATCCGATCGAGCAGCTCCAGGAACGCACCGAGGTGGTCGCAGGGCGCGCCTTCGAGGGTCACCCGGCCGCCGGTCACCGCCGCCGCCACGACGAACGTGCCGGCCTCGATCCGGTCGGGGATCACCCGGTGCTCGCCGCCGCGCAGCCGTTTGCGGCCGATCACCTCGATCGTGTCGGGCGCGCTGCGCTGGACCTCGGCACCCATCGTCTGCAGGAAGGCGATCAGGTCGTCGACCTCCGGTTCCGCGGCCGCCGGGTGGATCGTCGTCCGGCCGTCGGCCAGGACGGCAGCCAGCATCACGTTCTCGGTGCCCATCACCGACACGAACGGGAACTCGACGGCGGTCCCCCGCAGGCGGCCCGGCGANNTGGAGGTTGACCGGCCGGCGGCCGATCCGGTCGCCGCCGGGGTTGCTGATGATCACCCGGCCGAAGCGCGACAGGAGCGGGCCGAGCAGGATGAACGAGGCGCGCATCTTGGCCGCCGCCTCGAGCGGCACGAACAGCCAGTCGACGTCGCCCGAGGCGACCTCGTAGACGTTCGGCGCCGGGTGGTCGACGACCACGCCCAGGTCGCGCAGAGTGTCGGCCATGACCCGCACGTCCTCGATCTCGGGCACGTTCGTGAACCGGCAGCGCTCGCCGGTCAGGGTCGCGGCCGCGAGGAGCTTGAGGGCGGCGTTCTTCGAGCCGCTGATCGCCACCGAGCCGTT
>PNAZ01000083.1:0-4553 GCA_003169655.1 Chloroflexota bacterium | reverse complement strand
AGCTCGGCCCGCGCGGCGGACAGGTCGGGCGTGCCGGCGGCCGCGCCCTCGATCGCCTTCTCGGCATCGCGGCGGGCCTGCTGGGCCTTCTCCAGGTCGATCTCGGCAGCCAGGTCGGCGCTCTCGGCCATCACCACGACCTTGTCCGGGCGGACCTGCAGGAAGCCGCCGATCACCGCGATCGACTCCTCGCTGCCGCCCTTCTTGATCCGCAGCTCGCCGCTGCCCAGGGTGGCGATCAGCGGGGCGTGATGGGGCAGGATCCCCAGCTCGCCGTCGCTGCCGGGCACCTGGACCCCGTCGACGTCGTCGCTGTAGACGAGCCGCTCAGGGGTCACGATCTCGAGGTGGAGGGTCATGCCTTCTCGAGCTTGGCCGCGTTTTCGCGGACGTCGTCGATCGTGCCGGCCAGGAAGAAGGCCTGCTCGGGCAGGGTGTCCGCGGCGCCCTCGAGGATCTCCTTGAACGAGGCCACGGTGTCCTTGATCGGGACGTACTTGCCGGGCCGGCCGGTGAAGACCTCGCCGACGAAGAACGGCTGGCTCATGAAGCGCTGCAGGCGGCGAGCCCGGGCGACCGTCGACTTGTCCTCCTCGGACAGCTCGTCGATACCCAGGATGCTGATGATGTCCTGCAGGTCGCGGTAGCGCTGCAGGACCCGCTTGGTCTCCTGGGCGGTGTCGTAGTGGTCCTGGCCCACGACCAGCGGGTCGAGGACCCGCGAGGTCGAGGTCAGCGGATCGACCGCCGGGTAGATCCCCAGCTCGGTGATGTAGCGCTCCAGGCGGATCGTCGAGTCGAGGTGGCCGAAGGTGGTCGCCGGGGCCGGGTCGGTGTAATCGTCGGCCGGCACGAAGACCGCCTGGAGGCTGGTGATCGAGCCGTTCTTGGTGGAGGTGATCCGCTCCTGGAGGGCGGCCATCTCGGTCGCCAGGTTGGGCTGGTACCCGACCGCGCTCGGCATCCGCCCGAGCAGGGCCGACACTTCCGAGCCGGCCTGGGTGAAGCGGAAGATGTTGTCGATGAACAGGAGGACGTCCTTGCCCTCCTCGTCGCGGAAGTACTCGGCCATCGTGAGGGCGGTCAGGCCGACCCGCTGGCGGGCGCCGGGCGGCTCGTTCATCTGGCCGAAGACGAAGGCGGTCTTGGCGATGACCCCCGACTCGGTCATCTCGGCGATCAGGTCGTTGCCCTCGCGGCTGCGCTCGCCGACCCCGGCGAAGACCGAGTAGCCCGAGTGCTCCTGGGCGACGTTCCGGATCAGCTCCTGGATGATGACCGTCTTGCCCACCCCGGCCCCGCCGAAGATCCCGATCTTGCCGCCCTTCTTGAACGGGCAGATCAGGTCGATCACCTTGATCCCGGTCTCGAATACCTCGACGTCGGTGGTCTGCTGGTCGAACGCCGGCGGCTCACGGTGGATCGGCAGGCTGACCTTGGCCTTGACCGGACCCTTGTTGTCGATCGGGTGGCCGAGCACGTCGAAGACCCGGCCGAGGGTGATCTCGCCGACCGGCACGGTGATCGCGGCACCGGTGTCGATCGCCTCGACCCCCCGGGCAAGCCCGTCGGTGGTGGTCATCGCCACGGTCCGGACCCAGTTGTTGCCGAGGTGCTGCTGGACCTCGACGGTGAGCGGCTCCTGGCCCTTGCGCTGGATCTCGACGGCGTTGTAGATCGCCGGCAGCTCGCCCGCCGGGAAGACGATGTCCACGACGGCGCCGGTGATCTGGATCACCTTGCCGGTCGCGGTCTTGGTGGCGGTCGCCATGTGGTCAATGCCTCCTTAGCGGGCCTGGGCGCCCGACGCGATCTCGATCATTTCGCGGGTGATGTTCGCCTGGCGAACCTTGTTGTAGCTGAGGGTCAGGTCCTCGATCAGCTCCTCGGCGTTCTCGGTGGCGTTCTTCATCGCCACCATCCGGCTCGACTCCTCGCTGGCCTTCGCTTCAAGGACGGCCTGGAACAGGCGGGTTGCGACGTAGCGCGGCAGCAATTGCTCGAGCACGGCCGAAGGACTCGGCTCGAAGATGAACTGGTTGCCGGGGATCCCCCGGGTGTCCTCGCTGGCCACGATCGGCAGGATCTGGCCGAGGGTGGGCTGCTGGGTCAGGGTCGACACGAAGTGGGGATAGATCACGTCGATCCGGGCATACGTGCCGGACAGGTAGTCGTCGGTCACCAGCCGGGCCAGGGGCAGAACGTCGGCGAAGGTCGGCCGATCGCCAAAGCCGGCGAAATGGGCCTCGATCGGGATCCCCGCCCGGCGGATCGCGTCACGGCCCTTGCGCCCGACGGTGACCATCGTCACGCCGCCCGGGTGGTCGACGATCTCGCGCAGGGTGAAGCGCACGGCGTTGCTGGTCAGGGGTCCGGCCAGCGGCCGGTCGGTGGTGATCAGCACGATCAGGCGCTTGCCGGCCGGATCGGCCGTGGCCAGGAGCGGGTGCTCGTCGCCGCTCAGCACGGCGGCCACGTCGGCCAGCACCTCGTCGAGCTTCTCGCTGTACGGCCGGGACGCCAGGGTGGCGTCCTGGGCACGCTTGAGCTTGCTCGCGGCGACGAACTGCATCGCCCGGGTGATCTGGCGGATGTTCCGGACGGCGCCGATCCGCCGCCGGATGTCGCGCTGGCTGGCCACGCTGGTCCCTGCTGCCTGTCCCGGCCTAGGCCAGGAAGCTCTCGCGATAGACCTTGATCGCCTCGTCGAAGGCGCTGGCAAGGTCATCGCTGAGGGCGCCGTTCGCGGCGAGNNAGGGCGCCCTTCGTGGCGGCGTACAGGATCGCGACCTGCTTCTCGACGCCGAGGGGCTGGTACTGGGGCTGCTTGACCACCTCGGACAGCTTCTCGCCCCGGGTCAGCTGGTCGCGAGTGGCCTTGTCCAGGTCCGATGCGAACTGGGCGAAGGCGGCCAGGGCGCGGTACTGGGCCAGGTCCAGCTTGAGCGGGCCGGCGACCTTCTTCATCGCCTTGGTCTGGGCGGCCGAGCCGACCCGGGAGACCGAGATGCCGATGTTGAGGGCCGGCCGCTGGCCGGAGTTGAAGAGGTCCGTGTCCAGGAAGATCTGGCCGTCGGTGATNNCCTGGGTCTCGATGATCGGCAGGGCGGTGATCGAGCCGCCGCCGTTGTCCTTGTTCAGGCGGGCCGCCCGCTCGAGGAGCCGGCTGTGGAGGTAGAAGACATCGCCCGGGTAGGCCTCGCGGCCCGGCGGGCGGCGGAGCAGGAGGGACATCTCGCGGTAGGCCCAGGCGTGCTTGGACAGGTCGTCGTAGACGCACAGGGCGTCCTTGACCAGGCCCTCACCGGGCACCTTCACGCCGACCTCCATCACCTCTTCGGCCATCGCCACGCCGGCGTACGGCGCGAGGTACTGGAGCGGGGCGGGATCCTCGGCGCCGGCCACGACCACGATCGTGTGGGCCAGGGCGTCGTGGGCCTCGAGGATCGCCACGATATTGGCCACGGTCGAGAGCTTCTGGCCGATCGCCACGTAGATGCAGACCAGGCCCTTGCCCTTCTGGTTGATGATCGNNCCGATGATCAGCTCGCGCTGGCCGCGACCGATCGGGATCAGCGCGTCGATCGCCTTGATCCCGGTCTGGACCGGGGTGTCGACCGACTGGCGGACGATGACGCCGGGCGCGATCCGCTCGACCGGGCGGGTCTTCTTCGAGTCGATCGGGCCCTTGTCGTCGAGCGGGCGCCCGAGCGGGTCGACGACCCGGCCAAGGAGCGCCTGGCCGACCGGCACTTCGACGACGCGGCCGGTGGTCTTGACCGTGTCGCCTTCCTTGATCTGCGCGGCGTTGCCCAGGATGACCGCACCGACGGTCTCCTCCTCGAGGTTCAGGGCGATGCCCATCACCCCACCCGGGAACTCGAGCATCTCGCTCGAGACGGCGTCCTCGAGGCCGTAGATCTGGGCGATCCCGTCGCCCACCTCGACGACGGTCCCGACGCTGCGCGTCTCAGCCCCGCGATCGAAGTTGTCGATCGCCGATTTGATGATGCTGATGATCTCGTCGGACTTGATGGCCATCGATTGATCTCCTACAGGGCGCCCGAGACGAGCTGGTTCCGCAGTCGCTCGAGGCGACCCCGGACGCTCCCGTCGATCAGGCGGTCACCGACCCGCACGACGAGGCCGCCGAGCAGGCTCGGGTCGACCTCCTGTTCGAGCTCGATCCGACCGCCGGTCATCTGTTCGAGCCTGGCGATCAGGGCTTTGACTTCGGCGGGCTCGAGCGGCGCGGCGCTCACGGCCCGGGCCGGGGTGATTCCGAGGCGAAGGTTGTCGAGCCGCCGGAACTCGGCCGCGATCCGCGGCAGGTCCTCGATCCGGCCGCGCTGGATCAGCAGCCGGAGGAGGTTGAGGACCGGTCCGCTGACCTTCTTGCCGAAGCCCGTGCTGACCGCCTTCTCGCGTAGCTCGGTCGGCACCGTCGGGTCGCTCAGGCCGCGGGCGACCGCCGGATCCTCGAGGACCGCCGCGGCGCCGTCGAGGTCGGCGCGCCAGGCATCGATCGTCTTGTCGCGCGTCGCGATCTCGAA
>PNAZ01000158.1 GCA_003169655.1 Chloroflexota bacterium | reverse complement strand
CGAGAGCGGCGGCGGTCGGCTCGTTGATAATCCGCTCGACGTCCAGGCCGGCAATTTGACCGGCGTCCTTGGTCGCCTGGCGCTGGGTGTCGTCGAAGTACGCCGGCACCGTGATCACGGCCTCGGTGATCTTCTCGCCCAGGTACGCCTCGGCGTCCGCCTTGAGCTTCTGGAGGATCATCGCGCTGATCTCAGGCGGGGTGTATGTCTTGCCGTTGGCAACGACCACCAGGCCGTCACTCTTGGCGTCTTTCTGGACCTTGTACGGGACGAGCTCCATCGAGCGCTTCGTCTCCGGATCGTCGAACCGCCGGCCCATGAAGCGCTTGATCGAATAGATCGTGTTGGTTGGGTTGGTGACGGCCTGGCGCTTGGCCAGCTGGCCGACAAGGCGCTCGCCGGTCTTGGTGAAGGCCACGACTGACGGCACCGTCCGGCCGCCCTCCGCCGAAGCGATCACGGTCGGCTCGCCGCCTTCCATGACGGCCACGACGGAGTTCGTCGTACCGAGGTCGATCCCGATGATCTTGCCCATTGTTGCTGTTCTCCTCGAGCCGGTTGGGGGTTGTTCAGTTGGGGGAAATCAGTTGATGCGCGGAGCCACTGCGTCGTCCGCCGTGCCGGCCTCCGGACCCGCCGCGATGGCGACCCGGGCTGGACGCAGGATCCGATCCCGGATCCGGTAGCCACGCTGGAGCTCGGACACGATCGTACCCTCGGGGAAGTCGGTGCCCGGCACGTTGACCAGGGCCTCGTGCTCGCGCGGGTCGAACGACATCCCGGGCTTGACCTCGATCGCGCGCAGGCCTTCGCTCTCGAGCAGCTGGCGCAGCTTGCGGTCGATGGCCTCGACGCCCTCGACCCAGCTGGCGGTCTCACTGCCCATCGGCCGCGACTCGATCGCCCGGTCGAAGTCATCGGCCAGGGTCAGGACCTTGAACAGGAGCAGGTCGTTGGCCAGCCCCGCCTCACGATCCCGTTCGTCGGCCGTCCGGCGCTTGAAGTTCTGGAACTCGGCTCGTTCGCGCTGGAGGGCCTGGAGATACTCGACCGCCTGGGCCTGGGCACCATCGCGCTCGGCCTGCAGCGCCTCGATATCGGCCAGGAGCTTGGTCGGGGAGATGTCGAGCTCCTCGATCCGCTCCTCGGCCCGGGTTCGGCTGCTGCGGTCAGATCTCATCGTGTTGGTCTCTCGAAAGGTGGTTGGTTCAGGGGTCTCAGGCGTAGAGATGATCGACCAGCTCGTTCATCAGGCCGGAGATGAAGCCGACGGTGCCGATCGCCTGGGCGTAGGCCATCCGGGTTGGGCCCAGGACGCCGACCACGCCGACGGCCCGGCCGGCCTGGCCGTAGGGCGCCAGGACGAGCGAGACTTCGCCCATCTCGGCCGGGGCGTTCTCGCGGCCGATAAAGACATGGATCCGGCCGGTCTCAGTCACGACCGCGATCAGGTCGGCCAGGTAGGCCCGGTTCTCGAGCGCCGTGAAGACCCGCCGGAGCTTCTCGCTCTGGGCGAACTCGGGCGCCTCCATCACGTTCAGCAGGCCGTCGCTGTAGACCTCCTCGACGCGCAGGGCGTCGAACTCGGCGACCGTCCGGATGATCCGCTCGGCGATCTTACGGGTCAGGTTGCGGCTCTCCTCGCCGCCGCCGAGCGCCTGCTCGAGGCGGGGCAGGATCATCACGATCTCTGCCGCGGTCAGCTCGGCCAGCCGCTCGTTGAGCAGGTTGGCAACCCGGGTCAGGTCGGGCTGGGTGATGGGCAGGTCGAGGGCGATCAGGCCCTGCTTGATCGTGCCTTCGCGGAGGACCAGGATCAGGCTGGCGAGCCGGTCCTGGATCGCGACGAGGTCGATCCGGCGGACCCGCGCGGCGACCGGCTTGGCCGCTGTGGCCAGTCCGGCTGAGCGGGTCATCGAGGCCAGGGTCGTGGCCGCCAGGCGGAACCATTGCTCGCTGGCGAACTCGACCTGGCCGAACTGGTGGCGGATCATCAGCTGCTCGACCGGAGGCGGCGGAGCGCCAAGGTCGACGATCGACTCGACGTATGTCCGGTAGCCGGCATCGGTCGGCACCCGGCCGGACGACGTGTGGGGGTGAGTGAGGAGGCCCGCGCTCTCGAGGTCGGCCAGGATCCCGCGCACGGTCGCACTGCTCACGCCGAGGCTGTAGCGCTCGACGAGCGCCTGGGAACCAACCGGACTCGCGGTGGTCACGTAGTCATCGATGACGGCCTGCAGGATTGCCCGCGATCGGGCATCCAGGGGGCCACTGGTGGGTCGCATCCGTCGCGCCACGCTGCGCCTGCTCCTTCCGGTTAGCACTCTCCATGCCAGAGTGCTAACGTGCTGCCCGCATCGTACCGCCAGCCGAGCCGGGTGTCAACGGCCTGGACCCTCAGATCAGGCGGGCGAAGAGCTCGTTCGACAGGAGCCGGCCGCGGGTGGTCAGGTGGACCCGGGCGTTCTCGGTCTCTTCGAGCAGGCCGGCCGACACCGCCCAGTCGAAGGCGTCCATGAACGGCGGCTCGAGGAGCGCGGTGAGGGCGACGCCGCGGTCGAGGCGCAGCCCGAGGATCAGGCTCTCGGCGGCGGCCGTGGCGTCGTCGAGCACCTCGCCGCCGCCGGGCGGCAGGGCCGGCGCCGACCCGTCGGCCGGCAGCAGGGCCGCGATGTAGGCGTCGAGCCGGGCCGCGTTCCAGCGCCGGACACGGCCGTCGAACGCATGCGCGCCGGGACCCACGGCGTCGATCGCGCGGCGCTCCCAGTAGCCCATGTTGTGGCGCGATTCGTGGCCCGGCTGGGCCCAGTTGGCGAGCTCGTAGCCGACGAAGCCGGCTTCCCGCAGGCCGTGGCTGGCCAGGTGGTACATCGCCGCGGCCCGATCGTCGTCCTGCTCGGGGAGGGCTCGCTCGCGCCAGCGCCGGGCGCCCGCCGTCGGCGCCAGGTGATCGCCATTCGGCCCGGTCAGCCCCTCTGCCTCCGGATCGTCGAGGGTCAGGGCGTACAGCGAAAGGTGCTCCGGCTCGAGGGCCACGGCCCGTTCCAGGCTGTCGGCCCAGGTGCTCAAGGTCTGGCCCGGCACGTCATACAGCAGGTCCAGGTTGATCGAGCCCATGCCGGCTTCGCGCGCGGAGATCAGGGCGACGCCGGTGTCGCTCGCCGAATGTCGCCGGCCGAGCCGCTTGAGCTCGCCGAAGTTGAATGACTGGGCGCCAAGGCTGAGGCGGGTGATCCCGGCCGCGACCTGGGCGAACGGATCGCCGCGCTCGTCGGGCCCGGGATTCGCCTCGAGGGTGATCTCGGCGTCCGGCTGGATGCCGTAGGCCGCCCGGATCGCGGCGAGGATCCGCTCGAGCGAGCTGGGCGGCACGAGCGATGGCGTGCCGCCGCCGAGATAGACCGTGTGGAGCGGCTGCGCGAACGGATCGGCTCCCCCGGCTGCGGCCCGCAGCCCGATCTCGACGATCAGGGCGTCGACCAGGACCTCGATCCGGTTGCGGGCACCGCGGGCGTCGGCGCCGGCGTAGACGACGAAGTCGCAGTACGGGCAGATCGAGACGCAGAACGGCAGGTGGACATACAGGCCCTGGGCGAGCTGGTGCCCGGACTCGGATCCCGGGTTGGNNGTGCTCATCGTTCGCGGCCGATCGTGTCCCGAACCGCGCCGACAATGCTCCAGCCGTCGGGCGGTCGGTGGCGGCGCTCAATCTCCTCTACCTCCCGGCCCTGGGGCAGCGGCTGGCCGCTGTGGCCGGTGGTCAGGAACATCGCAAAACGGCTGATCGTATGGCCGATGAACGCCGCACCGATCCCGCCGGTCACGATTGTCGCCCAGCCCGTTGCCAGGCCCAGCAGGAGGGCCAGGACGAAGATCGAGCGATCGCGGCCGGGTGCGCCGAGGCGGGTGGCCAGCCCGTAGATCAGGGTCTGGATCACGATCGCCACCCAGCCGCTCAGGCCGATCAGGACGAGGAAGCCGAGGACGGCGCCCCGGAAGGTGACCTCGTCGATGAACGCCGTCCCGAGCGCGTTCAGGAGCGCTACCGGATACGAGCTGACCGGCGGCAGGCGGAGATGCCGGTAGCGCAGCCAGGCCGCGCCAATCGCGAGAGCCGTGCCGGCCACGCCGAAGGCAATCCCGAGGGCGATCGCGGAGGCCCGGTCGCCGAGGCCGACGAACAGGTCCAGGCCGACCGTGGGATCGGCCTCCACGATCAGCAGGACGATCAGGAAGCCGACGAGGTACCAGCTCAGCCGGCGGCGCAGGCGGGTCGGGTGGCCAGCGGGCCCGACGTCGGCATACTCGGCCACGCCGAACAGCGCAGCCTGGAAGCGCAGGACGACCAGGAACATCGTGAACGCCAGGGCGATCAGCAGGCCGAAGGGCTGGATCAGCTCAAGCATCGCGGGCGGCTCAGCGCGCGGCGCCTTCGTCCATGCGCAGGACGGCGAGGAAGGCTTCCTGGGGAATCTCGACGGAGCCGACCCGCTTCATGCGCTGTTTTCCTTCCTTCTGCTTCTCGAGCAGCTTCTTCTTGCGGGTGATGTCCCCACCGTAGCACTTGGCGAGGACGTTCTTGCGCATTGCCCGGACGGTTTCGCGGGCAACCACGTTGCCCCCGATCGCGGCCTGGATCGGGACCTCGAACATTTGGCGCGGGATCAGCTCCTTGAGCCGCTCGGTCAGCTGCCGGCCGGTCGAGGCGGCCCGGTCGCGGTGGACGATCAGGCTGAGCGCGTCGACCGGCTCGCCGGCCACGACCACGTCGAGCTTGACCAGGTTCGCGGCGCGGTAGCCGATCTCCTCGTAGTCCATCGAGGCGTAGCCCTGGCTGCGGCTCTTCAGCTGGTCGAAGTAGTCGATGATCAGCTCGGCCAGGGGCAGCTCGAAGTGGATCTGGACGCGTTGCGGATCGAGGTACTCGAGATTCACGAACGTGCCCCGGCGGCTCGTCGAGAGCTCCATCAGCGGCCCGATGTAGGCCGACGGGGTGATCACGGCCAGGCTGACCCACGGCTCCTCGATCGATTCGATCTCGCCGGCGTTCGGGAAGAATGCCGGGTTGTCCACGCTCAGCGTGCCTCGTCCGCCGATCAGGTTGACCCGGTACTGGACCGACGGCGCCGAGGCGATCAGGTCGAGCGAGAACTCGCGCTCGAGTCGCTCCTGGACGATCTCCATGTGGAGCAGGCCCAGGAACCCACAGCGGAAGCCGAAGCCGAGGGCCACTGAGCTCTCGGGCTGGTAGGTGAAGCTGCCGTCGTTGAGGTGGAGGCGCTCGATCGCCTCGCGCAGGAGTGGGTAGTCGTCGCCGGTGAGCGGGTAGATCCCGGCAAAGACCAGGCTCTTCGCCTCCTTGTAGCCGGGCAGTGGAGCAGCGGCCGGTGCCTTGGCGTTGGTCAGGGTGTCGCCGACCTGGGCATCGCGGACGCTCTTCAGGCCGGTCGCCACGTAGCCGACCTCGCCCGCGGTCAGCGCCTGGACCGGCACCAGCTGGGGCCGGAAGACGCCCAGCTCGAGCAGGTCCGATTCGACGCCCGAGGCCATCAGCCGGATCGTGTCGTGAGCATGGAGCGTGCCCGAGGCGAGCCGGACATGGACCACCACGCCCTTGTAGGCGTCGTAATGCGAGTCGAAGATCAGGCCCTGGAGCGGCCCCTTCGGATCGCCCTTGGGGGGCGGGATCCGGGCCACGATCGCCTCGAGGATCTCGTCGATCCCGATGCCTTCCTTGGCCGAGGCCAGGATCACCTCCTCGCGCGGGATCGCCAGGACGTTCTCGAGCTCTTCGATCACCAGATCGGGCTGGGCGCTGGGCAGGTCGATCTTGTTGACGACGGGGATGATCGTCAGCCCCTCACGCAGGGCGAGGTGGACGTTGGCCAGGGTCTGGGCCTCGATCCCCTGGGCGGCGTCGACGACGAGGATCGCCCCCTCGCAGGCTTGCAGAGAGCGGCTGACCTCGTACGAGAAGTCGACGTGACCCGGCGTGTCGATCAGGTTCAGGCCGTAGGTCTGGCCGTCCTTCGCCACGTAGTCGAGGCGCACGGCGCGGGCCTTGATCGTGATCCCCTTCTCGCGCTCGAGGTCCATCGAGTCGAGGACCTGGCTGGTCATCAGCCGGGCCTCGATCGTGTGGGTCGTCTCGAGCAGGCGATCGGCCAGGGTCGACTTGCCGTGATCGATGTGGGCGATGATCGAGAAGTTGCGCAGGCGGAGTTGTGGGATGGTCACGGGCCGGCAGTGTAGCGGGCATGGTGCGCTGGACGCGGCTGAGCTGGCGGGATCCACGAAACCACCCGGTGCTTGACCATGGCGTCATCCTGTTGGCGGCCACGATCGCCTCGGGTCGTCGAATCGCGTCCGTGCCGTAGGGAGGGTGACATCGTGCTGATCGGGGACCAGATCACTCTTCGCCCGGTGCGTGCCGAGGAGGTCGGACCGCTCTATGTGAGTTCATTGGACCTGGAGAATCGAGGGCTCTGGTACCCACTGCCAACAACGCCGCTGGGCAAGTTGGAGGCTGACTTTGCAGACTCGGGATTCTGGACGGCAGGTGATGGCCTCTTCGCGATCGCCGACCGGAGCGATCGCCTGCTTGGGATCGTCGGCTGGGAGCAACTCAACGGGGACGTCGCGGACGTCGAAGTTTCCTATCGACTGTTCGATCAAGCTGATCACGGCAAAGGGATCGTGACCGAGGCGTTGGGGCTGCTCGTCGGCTGGCTGTTCGACACCGGGCACATGAACCGACTGCGGGCCAGCATCCACGTCGATAACAAGGCGTCGCGGCGGGTGGCCGAGAAATCCGGGTTCACCTGTGAAGGCACGTCTCGCGCCGGATGGTATAACCGCGGCCGGTGGCATGACATCGCCGTGTATACGATCACGCGCGCTGAGTTCGAGGCACACAGATTGGCGGCGGCCACGCCGGCCTGAGGCCTCGAGTGGTCCGTTCAGACCGCCCGGCAGCGGGCTGAGCATTCGACCCGGGCTTGAGTAGTCACGGTTCATCGGGTCGTAGCCGATCCTGTGGGATCACCGAGCCGAGCGTATCGGCTCAGTGCTGGACGGCGCCCAGGATGGTGACGCCGATGACCACCAGGACAATCCCGCCCACCTTCCGGGTCGCCAGGCGCTCGCGGAACAGGACGAACGCAGCAATCGACGAGAGCGGCGCGAACAGGGTGGCGAGGACCGCCGTGATCGCGATCGCCTCCTGGGCACCCCAGTTGTAGAACGTGTAGCCGATCACCTCGGCCAGGCCCACGGCGATGACGTACGGCGCCGCCGTACGACTGAGGCGGATCCTCCGAAGCGCGATCAGCGGCAGGGCGACGAAGATGAAGCCCAGTGCCCGCGGCGCCTGGATCGCCCAGAGGACCGGCAGCAGCGTGCTCAGGCGGCCGGATGAGTAGAGGCCGATCCCGAAGCAGGCCGCGGACGCGGTGGCCAGGAGCGCGGCCCGGATCGCCTGGTCGCGCGTGGTCTGGCGACCCTCGGCGCCCGATCCAGAGCCGGTCGCTGTGACCACGACACCGACCGCGATGATCGCCAGGATCAGGCCGGTCCCGGGCGCCAGCGCTTCGCCGAACAGGACGGCCAGGATCGCCGCAATGGCGCCTTCGGTCGAGGAGATCGTGACGATCACCGCTACAGCGCCGATCCGGTACGCGGCGTAGATCAGGAGCAGGCCGAAGACGTTGCTCAGACCGGCCGCCAGGAACCAGGCCCAGGTCTCACCGCCGAAGTTCGGTGACGGCGCGGTCGCGACCGCCACGGGCAGGGTCACGGCCAGGCCGATCGTCATCGCCCAGGCCACGGTCGACTCCGCGCCGATCAGCCGGCTGGCTCGGGCCGCGGCGAGGACAGACACAGTGAACAGGAGCGCGGTGCCAAGGCCGCCAAGAATGGGGACCATCGACCCAAGTGTGAGGGAGCAAGTGGTCACGACCCTGGTCGCTTGCGCCGCGCTCGAGCCTGAGCGGTGCTGGCCGTTCGGCCGGGCTTTCTGGTAGCATTCGGCCCCCGTGACGGGTTGCGACGCGCGCGCGCCCGGCAGCCCGACATTGCATTGATGAGGTTTTGACTTGGCCAGAAAGCCCCGGGGCTGGACCGGCGCCCGAACTCCCTCCGCGCTCAAGCGGGTACGCACGGCCGAGCGCCGGGCCGAGGTCAATCAACCACGCCGCAGCGCCGCCAAGACGCTCGTCTCGAAGGCCGTCAAGGTCGCCTCGGGCGGCCAGGCTGGTGACGCCGTCGCGGCCCTCAAGGACGCCCTGAGCGCGCTCGATCGGGCGGCGAAGGCCGGTGCCATCCACGCCAACGCGGCTGCCCGCCGCAAGTCGCGCCTGACCCGCAAGGTCAACGCCGCCCTTGGTGGCGCGCATGTCCAAACGGCGGCCAAGCTGACCAAGACGACCGGCAAGGCAGCTGCGGCGAAGGCCGCCAAGGCCCGGATCGCGCTGGCCAAGGCCGACAAGGCGAAGGGCGCCCAGACGGCCGCCGGAAAGGCTCGTGCTGCGTTAAGCAAGACCGCCCGCGCCGAGGCGGCCGCCACGGCCGCGGCTGCCGCCGCGAATGCGGAGACGAAGCCCGAGGCCAAGATCACCGCCAAGGCTCCGGCCAGGAGCGCAGCGAAGACCGCAGCCAGGGCCAAGGCCAAGGCTCCAGCCAAGGTCGCCGCGACCAAGTCGGCTGCGCCCAAGGCGACAGCGAAGCCAGCGGCCAAGGCCAAGGCGGCGAGCAAGACGCCCGCCCGGAAGAGCGCGGGCTAGACCTCTTCGGATCGATCGAGCGTGCCGACGGGCTATGCGATCGGCTGACCCGGCGCGACCGCCCGCGGGTCCGACGGCCTGGTGATCGCGTAGGTCAGGCCTCCAAGGAGCCCAGTCACGGTCGTGATCGCCAGCAGCAGGCCGGCGGTGGTGAGCTGCTGGTTCCAGTAGAAGCGTGAGAACGAGGCCACGTCGGTGACCCCGACAGCGGCCAGGGCGCTCGCCTTGCCTCCCAGGATGTAGCGCTCATAGACGCAGTCCGCGCCCGACGTGCAACTGATCTGACCGCCCAGGTTCGGGTCGCGGTAGCCCGAATCGGCGGTGAAGAAGAGCAGCTTGACCCCGAGCAGCAGGGCGGCCAGGGTCAGGCCGGTAACCAGGCCGGCGAACAGGCTATTGCCCACCACCCGCCGCCAGGCTCCCTTGCCGCGGTTCGAGCGCTGGTTGGCGTAGTAGCCGATCATCAGCCCGGCCAGGGGCGCGAGGAGCCAGTAGATGGGCTCGATCGGGATCACGAGCAGGAAGCT
>PNAZ01000096.1 GCA_003169655.1 Chloroflexota bacterium | reverse complement strand
GCGATGCCTTCGGACCGGGTCGAGGCGATCGCGGAGGGCATCGCCCAGCAGGTTGACCCCGAGCACGAACAGGACCAGGAAGACCGCCGGCTCGACGGTCAGCCACCAGGCGCTCTGGAGGTAGTCGCGGCCGTCGAAGATCAGCCGGCCCCATTCGGGCGTGGGTGGTGGCACTCCCAGGCCCAGGAACGTCAGGCCGGCCGTGAACAGGATCACCTGGGGCAGCTCCAGGGTCACGATCACGACGATCGAGCCGGCCACGTTGGGCAGGATGTGGTGGAGCAGGATCCGCCGGTCGCCGGCGCCCACGGCCCGGGCTGCGTCGATGTACGGCCGTTCACGAACGGCCAGCACCTCGCCTCGCACGACGCGGTAGTAGTAGAGCCACGAGCCGATGCCCAGGACGAGGACCAGGTTGAGGATCGACGAGCCGACGACCGCGATCACCGCCAGGGCCAGGATCAGGAGCGGGATCGCCTGCTGGATGTCGGCCAGGCGGCCGATGATCGTGTCGAGCCAGCCACCCCGATAGCCCGCCAGGAGGCCACTCGTCACCCCGATCGCGGCGCCGAGGAGGACGCTCAGGACGCCGATCTCGAGCGAGGTCCGGGCTCCCCACAGGATCCGCGACAGGAGGTCCCGGCCGTTGGCATCCGTGCCCAGCAGGTAGGTCGGCGAGCCGCCCGGCAACCAGGCCGGCGGCTTGAGCCGGTCGGGCAGGACCTGGGCCAGCGGGTCATGGGGGCTGATCCAGGGGGCCAAGAGCGCAAGCACGACGATCGCGACGACGATCCCGCCGCCGATCACGACGGGCGTGCTCAAGGCGCCGCTCGTCCAGCGTCGGGGTGGAGTGGGCCAGGCCTCGTCCATCTCAGCCCAGCCGGATCCGTGGGTCGAGCAGGCCGTAGACGACGTCGAGGCCCAGGTTGACGGTGACGATCGTCAGCGCGGCCACGAACGTGAATGCCTGGATCACCGGCAGGTCCCGATTGGTCACGGCCTGGACGACCAGGAGGCCCATCCCCGGGTAGCTGAAGATCACCTCGACGATGATCACGCCGGACACGATCGCGGCGAGGTCGAAGGCCAGGAAGGTCACGAACGGGATGGCCGCGTTGCGCAGGGCATGGCGGAGCATCACCCGGGTCGGCCCAAGGCCCTTCGCCCGGGCGGTCCGGATGTAGTCGCTGCCCAGCACGTCGAGCAGGCCGGACCGCAGGATCCGGGTCAGCCCGGCCGCCGAGCCGAGGCCGATCACGATCGCCGGCAGGATCAGGTAGCTGATCCCACCCGAGCCCGATACCGGCAGGATCCGCCAGGTCACCGCGAACAGCAGGATCAGGACCTGGCCGAGCACGAAGCCGGGCACCGCCTGCCCCGCGATCGCAACCGAACGCGCCGTCAGGTCGACCCAGGTGCCCGGCCGCGCTGCGGCCGCGATGCCCAGTGGGACCGAGATCAGGAGCGACACCAGGAGTCCGGCCGCGCCCAGCGAGAGTGTCGCCGGCAATCGGTCGAGGACCATCCCCAGGGCCGGCTCGAGCGTCCGGGTCGACGTCCCGAAGTCGCCGTGGATCGCGCGCCCGAGGAAGCCCAGGAACTGGATCGGGATCGGCTCGTTGAAGCCGAGGTTCAGCCGGAGCGACTCGACGGCGGCGGGTGGTGCATCGAGGGGCAGGAGCGCCCGGGCCGGGTCGCTGGTCAGGAAGACGAGGGCAAAGACGATGAACGCCACGCCCAGGACCACGATCGCGTTGGCGAGCAACCGGCGGACGAGAAACGAGGCCATATCGGCGACAGCGTAGCGGCTGCCGCGCACCACCCTGTGGGACCAAGGGGCCACGCGAATCCGGGACCACCGTTCTCGGCACGAAACGCCGATCCGGGGTACGGTCAACGCATCAGCGTGCTCAGAGGAGCGTGCTCAAACGTACACCGAGCCCACCCGAGTGACGACTCAGTGCCAGTCGCCGGGGCTCGTGAGCAACGAGGAGACCGAGCCAATGACCCAACACGCGATCCGCATCCCATTGCGTCTCACGGCCCTGGCCGTGGCCGCGTTCCTGCTGGCCGTCGCACCCGCCGGGGTTGCCGCCACGACGAACGCGCCGATCGCCGCAACGGGCGGGATGACCGCCACCCTGCCCCTGCTCGGCACTCCATTGACCGTCGCCATAACCCTCAACGCCGGTGGGACCATCTCGGGCGTGGCGCTCAATCCGAGCACGGCCCTGTCGAAGACCAAGTCGGGCGATGACTTCGTCAAGTTCACCAACACCGATGGCAGCGTCAAGGTCACCGTCAAGGCGAAGGGCGGCCAGCTGGCGATCAAGGCCAAGGCCAAGCACGTGGCTGATCTGCTCGGCAACGGCAGCTGGTCGTCGGACGTCTTCGCGACCGGCACCAAGTCTACGGCGATGTACACCGTTGGCAAGGACAGCAGCGGCAACCCCACCGTCGCCATCGGGACCGTGACCACACCAACTGGCGTGGTCTGGACCCCAGCGCCGGCCCCGGTTCATTTGCTCAAGCCGGGCACGTCCAAGTCCGCTGACAAGAGCAAGGGCAGCCACGCCACGGCGAGTGGGAAGTTCACTTGGCAGGGCTTCACCAAGACCCTGACGATCTCGGTCAACGTGGCCAAGGACGGCACCGCCGGCCTGTCGATCACCCTCAGTGGACGGGATGCCCAGAAGCTGAACGGCAGCCTGGCCAGCCTGGTCGCCGGCCGCGCCCGAACCTGGTCGGCCAACAGCTGCGCCGGGACCCCGGTCACGGTCAAGTACCACGTCGCAACGGACGGCACCGTTGTCTATGACGGAGCCACGGGCGGAACGGCCACCGAGAAGAAGTTCGCGAACGGCTTCCTGGCCTGGTTCGACAAGGGCCGGACCGGTGTCTTCGTCAACCTCATCGCCCAGAAGGACGGGACATCCACCCTGTATGTCCTCGGCCGGGCGGGCGACTGCAGCGGCAAGGGCCACGGCCCCATCCTGGGCCAAGGCTGGAGCCACTGGCAGTGGGGTCCCCCGAACAAGACACACAGCAAGCCCAAGCACTGAACCAATCGACCGCGCCGCTGCGGACGACGCTGCGGAGGCATTCACCCGCCAGCGGAGGGCGTCGTCGCGAGAGCGGCGTCGCCCTCTTCGGCGCCTGCCTCCTCGCGCTTGCGGCCATCCTGGCCGCCTGCGCTAACTCGACGATTCCGACGATTCCGGCAGCATCCGGCAGTTCACCATCCGCCCTCAGCGGCGATGCGGCCGCCCAACTGACGGCGGTACTCAACCAGCTGGCCAAGGGCTACTCGTTCGACACCACCGTGAGCGTTGGCGGCCAGGTCGCGACCGAGGCCAAGGGCCGCTGGATCGGCGGTGGCAGCGAGTTCACCGTCACAACGAACGGAGTGGCAATCACCTATCGCACCCTGCCGCCCCGCTCGTGGGTCCTCCAATCGGGCGCGGGCTGGGTGGAGGTGAACGGCAGCGTTCCGAGCGGCAATCCGCTCGATGCGCTCAAGGCCCCCGGGCAGGCCACGGTCGTGGCCCAGACCGGCGACATGCTCGAGCTGACGGCCAGCTACCCGGCTNNCGGCGGCAACCGGTGACGCGACCTCGTCCACCACGATCACGCCCGACCCCAACCAGGACCCAATCGTCGTTCCGTCGCCCTCCTAGCGGGTCCCGAACCAGGTCGACAGGCGCGGGATGCGTACGAGGATCGCCCTCGCGCCTACACGATCAGCTGATCGTGTAGGCGACCGTGACCGTGACCTCGAGCTGCTCGGTTGTTGGGTTGCTCGGTCCGGTCGCACCCGGGACGGGCGGAACCGACGTGGTGCCAGCGCCCGAGGGCGCCGTGTCGGGCGCTTCGATCACGCCCATCGGCAGGGCATAGCCCCCGCCGACCGAGACGCTCATCGAGACCACGCCGCCGAGCGTGACGCCGGCATCGGCAGCCGCGGCCTGGGCTTGCTGCTTGGCATCGGCCAGGGCGGCTGCCAGGGCGGATCGCTGGGCTGTGGCGCGGTCGCTCAGGTCAATCTTGACGGTGGCCCAGCCGGTTCCGCTGACGACCAGCTCGTGATCGGGCGCGAGCCCCGCGCTGCCGCCCAAGCCCGGGTATGGATAGGCGATCGCCATGTTCGCGCTGCCGCTGCCTGCGGCGCCAGCGCTGCTCGCGGTTCCCACCGGCTGTGGTGGGGCCAGTGGGCCGGCCTCGTTGGCGGCCGGGGCTCCGAGCGCCTCGACACCGGCTGAGGTTCCCGTCGGGCTTGCCTGCCGGTTCGGGGTTGCGGGCGCCGAGGCGGCCGAGCAGCCGCCGATCAGGACGGCCAGGACGGGCACGAGCAGAGCGCCGAGCCGCCGACCTTTGATCGTTCGGGCGGAGGTGAAGCGGTCCATCGAATCTCTCCTTGGTCGGTGATGATCGGCAAACGCGCCGGGTTCACCAAGGACGCCGGGGCCCGGCCGCTGGTTCCCGATGGCTCAGCCAGCGGCCCTCAGGCTCGATCGACGGCGGCCTTCAGGTCGGCCAGGAGATCGGCCTCGGCCTCGATGCCGCACGACAGCCGGATCAGTGCCGGATCGACCTCGAGCGGCGAGCCGGCGACCGAGGCGTGGGTCATCACCGCCGGCAGCTCGATCAGGGACTCGACCCCACCCAGCGATTCGGCCAGGGTGAAGAGGCGAGTCGACTCGCAGATCGCGACGGCTCGCTCGCGGGCGCTCCGGCCATGCGTGCCGCCTGACGAGGGCACGAACGAGACCATCCCGCCGGCGCTGCGCATCTGGCGGGCGGCCAGGGCCGCCTGGGGATGGGCATGGGGCCCCGTCCGAAGGCCGGGGTAACGGACCGAGGTGACGTCCGCACGCCCGGCCAGGAAGCCCGCGACGGCGGCCGCGTTGGAGGCGTGCCGCTCGGCTCGCAGGGCAAGCGTGCGCAGGCCGCGCAGAACGAGGAAGCAGTCGAACGGGCCGGGCACCGCGCCGATCGCGTTCTGCAGGAAGCGCAGGCGCTCGGCGGCGGCCGTCCGGCTCGTGACCACGATCCCATTGACCGTGTCCGAGTGGCCGCCGAGGTACTTCGTGGCCGAGTGGAAGACGATGTCCGCCCCGTGGTCGAGCGGGCGCTGGACGGCCGGCGAGGCGAATGTGTTATCGACCACGACCAGTGGCCGCTCGCCATCGGCGCCGTGATGGGCGGCGATGGCGCCCGCGACCCCGGCGATATCGACCAGCTTGAGCAAGGGGTTGGTCGGGGTCTCGAACCAGACCAGGCGGGTCCGCGGCGAGAGGACGGAGCGGACGTTGGCCGGGTCGGTCGCCAGGTCCACGTAGCGGGCGATCACGCCCTTGGGCCGCAGGACGCGTTCGAAGAGCCGGTACGTGCCGCCGTAGACGTCGTCGCCGATCACGACCTCGTCGCCCGGCAAGGCAAGCTCGGCGATCATCGCCGTGGCGGCGGCGCCCGACGAGAAGGCAATCCCCTGCTCGCCGCCCTCGAGCGCCGCGACGGCCCGCTCCAGGCGGCGGCGGGTGGGGTTGCCTGTCCGGGCATATTCCCAGCCGTCGCGCGGCTGGCCGATGCCGTCCTGGGCGTAGGTGCTCGTCTGGTAGATCGGCGGGGCGACCGCGCCGGTCAGCTCATCCGGTTCCTGTCCGGCATGGACCGAGAGGGTCTCGAACGTCCAGGCTTCGTCGGCCGCGTAGCGCTCGGCGAACAGGCGTCGCTCCGACGGGTCTCCACGGTCGTTTGGCATCAGGCTCAGACCGGGACCGGGCGGTGGGCCACGTACTCGAGCAGGTCGAGCTTGGTGACGATCCCGGATGGCTGGCCGGCTTCGACGGCGATGAGCGCCGAGGTGGTTCCCGACAGGAGCCGGAAGGCATCGTCGAGCGTCGCGCCCACGTCGATCGTCGGCAGGGGCGGGTCCATCAGCTCGCCCACGGTTCGTTCGACGACTGACGGGTCGCGGAACGCACGGTCGAGCAGGCCGCGCTCGGAGATCGAGCCCACGATCGACTCGATCCGGACGCCGCCGGGGGCATCGGCGGTGTCTTCGGAGACCGGCATCTGGCTGATCCCGTACGTCTGGAGCCGGTCGATCGCCGTACCTACCCGTTCGGTCGTCCGGGCGAGGACCAGGCCGGGGCGCTCGGCGTCGTGGTGGCGATCGGTGAGCAGGGCGCCGATGTGGGCCGATCCGCCGCTCGTGGCCAGCAGTCCGTTGACCCGCATCCACTCGTCGTTGTAGAGCTTGGACAGGTAGTTCCGGCCGCCGTCCGGCAGCAGGACGACGACGACCGCGTCGTGACCGTCCTCGGAGGCGGCCAGCTCGCGGCCGACCAGCAGTGCGGCGACCAGGGCGGTGCCGCACGAGCCGCCGGACAGGATCCCCTCTTCGCGGGTCAGCCGGCGGGCCGCGACGAACGAATCCCGGTCGGAGACCCGCACCCAGCGATCGATCGCCGCGGGGTCGAGCGTGCCGGGCATGAAATCCTCGCCGATCCCCTCGGTCAGGTACGGCCGGGCCGCGTCCCCGGACAGGATGCTGCCCTCGGGATCGGCCCCGATGATCTGGATCGAGGGGTTCTGGGCCTTGAGGTAGTGGGCGCAGCCGCTGATCGTGCCGCCGGTCCCCACGCTGGCTACGAAGTGGGTCAGGCGGCCGTCGGTCTGGCGCCAGATCTCCGGGCCGGTGGTCCGCTCGTGGGCGGCCGGGTTCTCGGTATTCCAGTACTGGTCGGGCTTGAACGCCCCGGGAATGTCGCGGGCCAGGCGGGCCGAGACCGAGTAGTAGCTCTCGGGCGACTCGGGCGCGACGTTCGTCGGGCAGAGGACCACCTCGGCGCCGTACGCCCGCAGGAGCGCCTGCTTCTCGGCCGATTGCTTGTCGGCCATCACGAAAATGCAGCGATAGCCCTTGAGCGCCGCCGCGATCGCCAGCCCGTGGCCGGTGTTGCCGCTCGTCGGTTCGATGATCGTACCGCCCGGCTTGAGCAGGCCGGCTCGCTCGGCGGCCTCGATCATCGGGAGGCCGATCCGGTCCTTAACCGAGCCGCCGGGGTTCATCGCCTCGAGCTTGGCCAGGATGAGGGGCCGCCGTCCGGCGGGGCCTAGCTCGCGGGTGACCCGGCTCAG